>NZ_VCBB01000002.1:0-273478 GCF_005843915.1 Enterobacter sp. MF024
GCCTACGGTCTGCCCATGTAGGCCTGATAAGCGCAGCGCATCAGGCGTTTAGGCCCGCACGGAAAGTATCGCTTTTAGCTCCGGCACGCAGGAGCCGCAGTTGGTGCCGCAGCGTAGCTTCGCGCCCAGCGCGGCGGCAGAGTCGCATCCCCCGGCAATCGCCTCGCGAATGGCGTTTTCACCCACGCTAAAACAGCTGCAGATAATCCGCCCCTGCTCCACGCGCTCGCCAGGGCTCTGGCCGTTCAGCAGGGCGTGCCGTTCCGCCAGCTCTACCGGCGCGGTGTGAAACGCCGCTTCGATAAAACCATGCGCCAGCGCGGGCACCTGAGTGCCCTGCCAGAAGCCGAGCATCAGAGCCCCCTGATGCCAGGCGAGCAGGCTGCTGCGCTCCCCCGTTTGCGCGATTTGCAGCTGCCAGCCCTGCCCGGTGCAGTGCGCCAGCAGCCACTCCAGCAGCGGCTTATCCCCGGCCAGCGTCAGGCGTGAGACTCCGGTCACCGCCTTGCGCCACCAGTGGACGAACATCGGCAGCGTCATCTCTTCCCGGCTCCAGAGCTCCCCCTGCCAGGCGGGCTGCCACGGCATCAGCCGCACCGCCGTCTGCTTGCTCTCCGGCTGACCGGAATGGGGATCGCAGCGCCCCTCCACCAGAGCGTTCACCTTGCCCTGGCGGGAAAAGCAGCTGTTCCAGTGCATCGGAACGAACAGTTGTCCGACGCGCTGGCCCTCGTTGATCCGCGCCCGGGCCACCATCAACCCGCGCGGGGCGCTGATCCGCGCCAGCTGTCCCTCCTGCAGCACCAGCCGGGCGGCATCCTGCGGCGAGATATCCACCGTCGGCTCATCGCTGTGCTGCATCAGGCGCGGCACATACCCGGTGCGGGTCATGGTGTGCCACTGATCGCGAATGCGTCCGCTGTTGAGCGTAAAGGGATAGAGCACACTCCCGGTGGCGCCGTGGGGCTGCGGGTTAACGGGGATCTGGCGTCCACGGGTAAAAGCTTCGCGGTTGATGGGCCACTGCCAGGGCGTCAGTCCGTCCCACTCCTCGCGGGTAAGCTGTGCCAGCGCCGCGAGGTTTAGCATCCGCTCGCCCTGATTTTCGAACGCCGTCAGGGCAGCGTGTTCGGAAAAAATGGCGTGGGGATGGTCCCAGGCGAACGCCGCGCCATGGCCGAGCCGCTCAGCGATGCGGGCGATGATCCACCAGTCGGGTTTCGCTTCCCCAGGTACTGGCAGAAAGGCGCGCTGGCGCGAGATGCGGCGTTCGGAGTTGGTGACGGTACCGTCTTTCTCGCCCCAGCCCAGCGCCGGGAAGCGGATATGGGCGAAGCGGCTGGTGTCAGTGTCGCGCATCACCTCCGAGACTATCACCAGCGGACAGGCGGCCAGGGCCTGACACACCGCATGGCTGTCCGGGAGCGACACCGCCGGGTTGGTGCCCATGATCCACACCGCCTTGACGTCGCCGCGGGCGATGGCTTCAAACAGCTCCACCGCCATCAGGCCCGGCGTCTGCGCCAGCCGCCCGGTTCCCCAGAAACGGGCCACGCGGCTTAAATCATCCGGGGTGAAATTCATGTGCGCCGCCAGCTGATTCGCCAGCCCGCCCACCTCGCGCCCGCCCATCGCATTGGGCTGACCGGTCAGCGAAAACGGCCCGCAGCCCTCGCGGCCGATCTTACCGCTCGCCAGATGGACGTTAATAATGGCATTGCACTTATCGCTGCCGCTGGCGGACTGGTTGATCCCCATGGTGTAGAGCGTCACCGCCCGCGGGGCGGCAGTAAACCAGGCGTAGAAGGTCGCGACGTCGTCAGGGGCCAGGCCGCAAAAATCGGCCACCCGTTCGGTCGGCCAGTCGCTGGCACGCCCAGGATCGATGGCGTTCAGCAGGCCGACAAACAGCCCCGCATCGCTGCCGGGCGTCAGGGCCAGATGCAGGTCGGCGATATCGCAGGTCGCAGTGCGGCGCGGGTCGATCACCACCACCTTCAGCGCTGGATTAGCGGCGCGCGCCTGCACCAACCGCTGATACAGCACCGGATGGGTCCAGGCGGCATTGGATCCCACCAGCACCACCAGATCGGTCTTTTCAATGTCCTCGTAGCTGCACGGCACCACATCTTCACCGAAGGCCCGCTTGTAGCCCACCACCGCCGAAGACATGCAGAGCCGGGAGTTGGTGTCGATATTGGCCGCGCCGATAAAGCCCTTCATCAGCTTGTTGGCGGCGTAGTAATCCTCCGTCAGCAGCTGGCCGGAGGCATAAAAGGCCACCGCCTGCGGCCCGTACTGGTCGATAATCTCCCTCAGCCGCTCTCCGGCGCGATCCAGCGCCTGATCCCAGCTCACCGGCTGGTCGTCCACCTCCGGGTGCAGCAGACGGCCCGTCAGGCCGGTCGTCTCCCCTAACGCCGAGCCTTTCACGCACAGGCGGCCAAAGTTGGCCGGATGGCTGTCGTCGCCGCGCACACTCACCCCGCCGTCCTCAACGCGGGCGATCACCCCGCAGCCCACGCCGCAGTAAGGACAGGTTGTCCGGGTTTCCGTCATGAGGTCTCCGCGCGCATCACCAGTTCTTCGCTGCCCACCAGCACGCGGTTGCCATCCACCTTCACCGGCCAGGCGCGCACCGCCACTTCGCCGGTGTCGACCAGACGTCCGTCGCGCAGGCGGATGCGGGTTTTATACAGCGGGGAGATCACCACCGGCTCGCCGCCGGCATCCCCAAGAATGCCGCGCGACAATACGCTGGCGCTGCCGCCCGGCTCCCTGTCTTCGAGGGCATAAATCGACTTGCCGAAGCGGAACAGCGCAATCTGCTGCGAACCCAGACGGGCGCCTATCCCGGCCTCCTCGGGGATGTCGTCCAGGTTGCAGATATCCTGCCAGCGTTTTGCTGGTGCCGGGGCGGCGTCGAGCGTGCGGAACTGCGCCAGACGGCCCGGATCCTGCAGCGTGGTCTGCCATTCGCACTGATAGGTATCCACCACCCGCTGCATCTCCAGCTCCAGCTCACCGGCAATGCCCAGGCTGTCGTCGATGATCACCTCGCGCAGATACTCCAGCCCGCCTTCCAGGTTATCCCGCCAGGTGCTGGTGCGCTGCAGGCGGTCGGCGGTGCGGATATAGAACATCAGGAAGCGGTCGACGTAGCGCAGGAGCGTGGCGTCATCGAGATCGCTGGCAAACAGATCCGCATGGCGCGGCTTCATGCCGCCGTTGCCGCAGAGATAGAGGTTCCAGCCCTTGTCGGTGGCGATCACCCCCACATCCTTGCTCTGGGCTTCGGCACACTCGCGGGTGCAGCCCGACACCGCCATCTTGATTTTGTGCGGGGCGCGCAGCCCCTTGTAGCGGTTCTCCAGCGTCACCGCCAGACCGGTGGAGTCCTGCACCCCGTAGCGACACCAGGTAGAGCCGACGCAGGATTTCACCGTGCGCAGGGATTTACCGTAGGCGTGGCCGGTTTCAAACCCGGCATCAATCAGCTGCTGCCAGATCTCCGGCAGCTGCTCCAGCCGGGCGCCAAACAGGTCGATACGCTGCCCGCCGGTAATTTTGCTGTACAGCTGATAGCGTTTGGCGATCTGGCCGATGGCGATCAGCCCGTCGGCGGTCACCTCCCCGGCAGCCATACGCGGCACAATGGAGTAAGTCCCGTCTTTCTGGATGTTGGCGAAGTAGCGGTCGTTGGTGTCCTGCAGCGGCAGATGGGCCGGTTTCAGCAGGTATTCGTTCCAGCAGGAGGCCAGCACCGAGCCCACCAGCGGTTTGCAGATCTCACACCCGTGACCCTGACCGTAGCGGCTGATGAGTTGCTCAAAGGTGTGGATGCGATTGACGCGCACCAGGTGATAGATCTCCTGGCGGGAGTACGCGAAGTGCTCGCAGATGTCCTTTTTCACCTCCACGCCCTGGGCCGCCAGCTGGAACTCCATCACCTGTTTCACCAGCGCGCTACAGCCGCCGCAGCCGGTGGCCGCTTTGGTGCACTGCTTCACCGCCCCGATGTCGGTCGCGCCGTTGCTCACCGCCTGGCAGATATCGCCCTTGCTGACGTTATGACAGGAGCAGATCTGCGCGCTCTCCGGCAGGGCCGCCACGCCCAGCGCTTTCGGAGCACTTCCGGCTACCGCAGGTAAGATCAGGGTTTCAGGATCGTTGGGCAGGCTGATGCCGTTAAGCATCATCTGCACCAGGGTGGCGTATTCGCTGGCATCCCCCACCAGCACGCCGCCGAGCAGGGTTTTGTTATCGGCGCTGACCACGATCTTCTTGTAGATCTGCTGCGGGCCGTGGGTCCACTGGTAGCTCTGCGATCCGGCCGTGCGGCCATGGGCATCGCCAAACGAGGCCACGTCCACACCCAGCAGCTTGAGTTTGGTGCTCATGTCCGCCCCCATAAAGGCGTTCTCTTCCCCCGCCAGCGCGGCACAGGCGACGCGCGCCATCTGGTAGCCGGGGGCTACCAGGCCGTAGATTTTGTTCTCCCAGAGGGCGCATTCACCAATGGCGAACACATCCGTATCCGAGGTGCGGCACTGGTTGTCGATAATGATGCCGCCGCGCTCGCCAAGCCCCAGACCGCATTCGCGGGCCAGCGCATCCTGCGGGCGGATCCCGGCGGAGAAGACCACCATGTCGGTAGCCAGTTCGCTGCCGTCGGCGAAACGCAGCACCATTCCGCCGTCGGTTTCGGCGATCTCCGTTGTCGCTTTGCTGGTATGCACGCCCACGCCGAGCGCCTCGATTTTGCGTCGCAGCATGGCGGCCCCGTCGTTATCGAGCTGCACCGCCATCAGATTGGGGGCAAACTCCACCACGTGGGTCTCCAGCCCAAGCTGTTTCAGGGCGTTGGCCGCCTCCAGCCCCAGCAGCCCGCCGCCGATCACCACCCCGGTGCGCGAATCTTTGGCGCGGGCGGCGATGTTATCCAGATCGTCCAGGGTACGGTAAACAAAACAGCCCGGCAGGTCGCGTCCCGGCACCGGGGGTACGAACGGGTAGGACCCGGTGGCGAGCACCAGCTTGTCCCAGTGGGTCTCATGCCCGCCCGCCGTGCGGATCACCCGGGCGTCGCGATCGATAGCCTCCACCTGCTGAGAGAGGCGCAGCTCAATGCCATTTTCCGCAAAGAAATCCCCGGCGACCATCGACAGCGAGTCGGCGCTGCGTCCGGCAAAGTATTCTGAAAGATGGACGCGATCGTAGGCGGCATAGCGCTCTTCACCGAAGACCACGATCTGATACTGCTGATGCAAACCGCGGTTGACGCAGTCTTCAAGAAAATGGTGGCCGACCATACCGTGTCCAACCACAACCAGAGTAGGTTTTGTCATAGCGTTCTGTCCTGCAACCTGCGGCTGCGTAGTGAATCGATCGAACAGCCAGTCCGCCCGGGCGGGTTCTGACGTTGCCAGTAAATCGGTGAAGGTGGCCGCGCTGCGACACTCCCCCATCAGCAGCACGCCTGCCAGCGTGCCGTTGCGAACCAGTAAGCGGCGGTAGTGGCGGGTCAGCGGATCCCAGCTGGTCCACACCGCGTCATCCTGTTGCGCGCTCACCTCTCCGGCGCTGAACAGCTCAATGCCGGTGACCTTCAGGCGCATGCCGTTTTGCGTCGGGGTAAAGGGGGTGACGCTGTCGCCTGCAAGACGGGCGGCGAGGATCTCCGCCTGGGCCAGACAGGGCGCCACCAGCCCCCACGTCTGCCCGTCGATTTCGCAGCACTCGCCGATGGCGCTGATGCCCTCAAACCCGGTGCGCATCTCCTTATCCACCAGGATCCCGCGCCCGCACGGCACACCGCTTGCCTGCGCCAGGGTGATGTTGGGCAAGACGCCCGTTGCCAGCACTACCCGGGTGGCGGCCAGAGTGCGTCCGCCGCTGAGGGTGACGCTGTCGGGGGTTATCTGCGCAATACCGGCGTTAAGCTCGCAGCCGATACCGCGCGCCGAGAGCGCCTCCTCCAGCAGCAGCCCGGCATGCTGATCCAGCTGTTGCTCCATAAGCCACGGCCCGCGATGCACCAACGTGACGTTGTCACACTGGAGGCGTAATGCCGCGGCCGCTTCCACCCCGAGCACGCCGCCTCCCAGAATCACCGCCGGGCCGGGCGTCGCCAGAATGGCATTCACGTCATCCAGGGTGCGGAAGGTAAAGACGTGGGGCAGATTGCTTCCGGGGATCGGCGGCACGAACGGCTGCGATCCGGTGGCGAAGACCAGTTCATCCCACCCCAGCAGGCGTTTATCGGTGCGCAACATCCGCGCCGCGCACTCCACCCCCAGCACCCGTTCGCCGCACAGCACCGTGACGCCGCGCACCCGATACCAGGCGTCGTCATGCAGCTGCGTTGCCGCGGCCGCTTTCTCGCCCCCCAGCACCGGCGAAAGCTGGATGCGGTTATAGGCGTGCCCCCGCTCTTCACCGATAACGGTGATGTCGAAGCGCCCGGGGGCGCGGTCGGTCAACGCCTCGATCAGCCGCGTTGCCGCCAGTCCGTTTCCAATGATGACCAGGCGCATGGTGGTGCTCCTCAGGCCGCTTTCGGCTGTTTTTCATAGAGGAAGTGGAGGATCTGCTGGCGCATATGGTGATAGCGGCTCTCTTCCGCCAGCTGCACCCGGTTACGCGGCCGCGGCAGATCGACGCGCAGGATCTCGCCCACCGTCGCCGCCGGGCCGTTGGTCATCATCAGCACCCGGTCCGAAAGCAGTACCGCCTCGTCCACGTCGTGGGTGATCAGCACGATGGTGGTGTTCAGCTCCTGCTGGATGTGCATCACCGAATCCTGCAGATGGGCGCGGGTCAGGGCGTCGAGGGCGCCGAACGGCTCATCCATCAGCAGCACTTTTGGCTTCATCGCCAGGGCGCGGGCAATGCCCACCCGCTGCTTCATGCCGCCGGAGATCTCCCCCGGGCGCTTGTGGATGGCGTGCCCCATCTGCACCCGCTCGAGGTTATGTTCGATCCACTCCCGGCGTTCCGCTTTGCTCATGCTGCGGCGGAACACCTGATCCACCGCCAGCGCCACGTTGTCGAAGCAGGTCAGCCACGGCAGCAGGGAGTGGTTCTGAAACACCACCGCCCGCTCCGGCCCCGGCCCGGCGATCTCGCGGTTATCGCAGAGAAGCCCGCCTTCGGTTGGCAACGTGATGCCCGCTATCAGGTTAAGCAGCGTGGATTTGCCGCAGCCGGAGTGACCAATCAGGCTGATGGTCTCCCCTTCGTGAATATCAAAAGAGACGTTCTGCAGAGCCAGAAACTCGCCGCTGGCGGTGGAAAAACGCTGGCTGACGGCCTGGACCTGAATTAATGGTTTCATGTGCGCTCCTTATTTTTCCTGCCAGCTGAAACGACGGGCGATCAGCATCAGCCCCTGCTCCAGCAGCAAACCCACCACGCCGATAATGACGATGGCGATGAGAATGTTTTCAACGTTGAGGTTGTTCCACTCGTTCCAGATCCAGAAGCCGATACCCATGCCCCCGGTGAGCATCTCGGCGGCGACAATCACCAGCCAGGCGATGCCGATGGAGAGCCGCACCCCGGTCAGCACCGCGGGCAGCACGGCCGGGAAGAGAATGCGGCGCATCACCGTCCACTCGGAGAGCTGCAGCACCCGGGCGACGTTGAGGTAATCCTCGGGGATGCGGCGTACCCCTTCGGCGGTGTTAATGACCATCGGCCAGATCGAGCAGATAAAAATGGTCCAGCTGGAGGCGGGCTCCGCCTTCTGGAACAGCAGCAGGCCAATGGGCAGCCAGGCCAGCGGGCTGACCGGGCGCAGTAGGGCAATCAGCGGGGTGAACATGCGGGACATAAAGGTGAAGCGGCCAATCATAAAGCCCAGCGGAATGCCCACGATGGCCGCCAGGCCAAAGCCGATGGCAACACGCTGCAGCGAGGCCAGCACGTTCCAGCCCACCCCCATGTCGTTCGGGCCGTCGCGATAGAAGGGATCGGCAAACAGGGTGAGAGCAGAATCCAGCGTGCTGAGCGGCGTCGGGAAGCCTTTGCTGTTGATGGCCGCCAGCTGCCAGGCAATCACCAGCAACCCCAGGCCGAGCAGCGCCGGAATGAGGCGCTGCAGCAGGTCGTTAATCCGGCGGGCAAACGCCGGGGTGCGACGGCGCACCTGCACCGGCGGGAGGGTAATCACTTCACCGCTGACGGGCTCGGCGGGTGCGGCTTTGGTGTTAACTTTTTTCATATCAGGCCCCTGTACGGTGAATAGCGAAACTGTTGGCGTAACCCTTCGGATCGGTGCCGTTCCAGACGGTGCCGTCCATCAGGGTGCTGCTGCGCAGCGGCGAAGATGGCGCGCGAATGCCGCCTACTGCGGTGGCGGCGTCCTGCCAGACGTCGGTGCGGTTGATGCGCTGCGCGATGGCGGCGTAGTCAGGATCGGTTTTCAGCAGCCCCCAGCGGCGGAACTGGGTCAGGAACCACATCCCGTCGGAGTGCCACGGATAGCTCACCGCCCCGTCCTCAAAGAAACGGATCGGGTTGGCATCCTGCCAGCGGTGGCCGGTTCCGTTGTCGTACTCCCCCAGCATGCGGCCGGTGAGGTACTGCTCCTTGGTGTTGAGCCAGGCGCGACGGGCCAGCAGCTGAGCGGTTTCTTCTTTGTTCTGCGGCGAGGCGTCGATCCAGCGCTGGGCCTCCAGCAGGGCGCTCACCAGCGCCCGGGCGGTGTTCGGATGCTGCCCGACCCACTCGCTGCGGGTGCCCAGCACTTTTTCCGGGTGTTCCGGCCAGATCGACTGCGAGGTGGCGGCGGTAAAGCCGATGCGATCGTTAATGGCGCGGGCGTTCCACGGCTCGCCGACGCAAAAACCAACCATATTGCCGATGCGCATGTTCATCACCATCTGCGGCGGCGGCACCACCACGGTGCGCACGTCGTCAAACGGGTTGATGCCCGCGCTCGCCAGCCAGTAGTAGAGCCACATGGCATGGGTGCCGGTGGGAAAGGTATGGGCGAAGGTATAGCTGCCCGGCGCCTGCCGGGCGATGAGCTTTTTCAGCCCCTCAACGTCGCGCACGCCCTGCTGAGCCAGATCGCTCGACAGGGTGATCGCCTGCCCGTTGCGGTTGAGGGTCATCAGGTTGGCCATCGGTTTGGGTTTACCGGCGATCCCCAGCTCCAGACCGTACAGCAGGCCATAGAGAATGTGTGCCGCGTCCAGCTCCCCGGCGACCAGCTTGTCGCGCACCGCCGCCCAGCTGGCCTCTTTAGTGGGCACCAGGGTGAAGCCGTATTTTTTATCAAAACCTTTATATGCCGCGATGGCCAGCGGCGCGCAGTCGGTCAGCGGAATAAAGCCGACGCGCACGGTATCGAGTTCCGGTTTATCGGAGCCTGCGGCCCACGCAGCCTGCATCACGCCCGGCAACATGAGCGCCCCGCCGGCCAGCGCGCTGGCCTGTAAAAAACGCCGTCTTGTCCATTCCACCATGCTCACTCCCGAAAAAAAGCCAAAAAAAAACGCCCGGCAGTGCCGGAGCACTGCAGGACGCCTTTATCCTGAAGAACGACCCACCGCCGTTGGCGCGTCGTTAAAATTGTTATGTTGATTAATGCAAGGGTGATGCCAGGTTTTAAACGCTTAAATGACGGGCCTTTTCTGCCTGCGGGCAAGGAAAACGCACCTCAACCATGCAGGCCTTGCCCAGCCAGGGTGCATTCACGGCTGCCAGAGGGCTTTGACCGTCAGCAGCGCCCGGGCGATATCCACCATCCTCTGGTTTTTATCCATCGCCATCTTGCGCAACTGGCACCAGGCCTGCTCCTCGCTCATCTGCTGATGGGTCATCAGCACGCTTTTGGCCTTGTCGATGATTTTGCGCTCCTCCAGGGTGTCGCGCATTGAAGCCAGCTGGCGGGAGAGCTGTTCGATCTCCTGCGCCTGCTGGCGCACCAGCGGCAGCAGGGGTTTCTGCGGGTAGAGCGCCAGCGGCTCATCCGTTTGCGGCTCGGCGGGCGGCTCGTCGTCGGCCCGGCTAATCAGCGACTCTACCGCCAGCATCAGGTCGTCGATGAGCATCTCTTCCAGGGTGCGCAGATGTTCAAGGCGCTCGGTTTGCAGCGAGAACCAGTGCAGCGCCAGCACGCCTTGATCCGCAGCGGGTTGCCGGGTACAGGCCAGCCGCCGCAGCTGTTCAACTTCCGCTCCCGGCACGCTGAGTGTGAAGTGGTTATGCAGGCTGGCAGGCGTAAGGGAGAGGAAGATCTCGAAACAGGTTTGCTGCCCGTCGATCCGGTCCACCAGCGTCTGGCGCATTTCGTCGCTGAAAAAGCCCTGGGTAAAGCCAATCGCTCCCAGGGCCCTCTCCTGTCCTACCAGCTCTTTGCCCTGCATCAGGCTGTAAAGGGCGACAAATCTGCCCGCGATTTGCGGATCGTCAATGCTGTCATTAAGTTGCGGCACAATACTGAGCAGGTTACGCAGCATGCGGCCATAGCGCTCCATTGCCGTCGTCGCGGGCAGCGCGCAATCTGTAATTGCCTCGCGAAGCCCGGGAAGTTGCTCCAGGCTTTGCAGGGCGTTGGCGACCCGCTCGCACAGGGCACCGCTGGCCATCAGCGGCGTGCCGAGCGCCTGATGCAGCGCCTGCAGATGATTGTCCACCAGCGCGCGGCTGGCTTTACACTCCAGGGCGTACAGCGCCCCCTGTGAGCAGAGCCAGATGTTGGAGGCTCCGCGCTCGCACTGTAGCATGTGGGCAAGATGGCCGATCCGGCTGACCAGGGTGCCCAGCTGCGCCAGTTTGCACAGCTGGGCTTTCCGCAGCAATCTGGCCTGCTGGTACCATTCAGTGGCGCCGGGTGGACGGCCCGTGTTTATCGTCATGCTTTCTCTCCCGGATCGATATCTAATGATGAGAGAAGCAATTTTCATGCCTTTTCATTGTTCAGGAGTCAAGATGCAGAAGATTGTGATTGTCGCCAACGGCGCGGCCTACGGCAGCGAATCCCTGTTTAACAGCCTGCGGCTGGCCATTGCCTTGCGCGAGCAGGAGAGCGACCTGGATCTGCGCCTGTTTTTAATGTCCGATGCGGTGACCGCCGGACTGCGCGGCCAGAAGCCTGCGGAGGGCTATAACATTCAGCAGATGCTGGAGATCCTGACGGCGCAGAACGTGCCGGTAAAACTGTGCAAAACCTGCACCGATGGCCGCGGCATCAGCGCCCTGCCGCTGATCGAGGGGGTCGAGATTGGCACCCTGGTAGAGCTGGCGCAGTGGACGTTATCCGCCGATAAACTATTAACATTTTAATAATCCTTTAACTGAAATATTATTTTCTTATGAGCGCGGTTCCAGCATCAAGTTTGCCTGCCCGATGCCGATAGGCATTTAACAACAACACAGCAGGTATAACATTTATGTTCAGGTCAATTCGCGCTCGTATTATTGCGGCGACGGTCGGATGTCTGATCGCCGCGCTTGTACTGAATACCGTGATCAATTTCCAGGTCACGCGTCAGGATAATCAACAGTCGCAACGCTCCATGCTCGCCAGTACCAGCGCCAGTCACAGCATGGCGATTGCCGACTGGGTCAGCAGCAAGACAACCATCATCAACTCCCTGCAAAACGTGGCCCTGAGCGACGATCCGGTCCCGGTGTTTAAACAGCTGGCGCAGGCGGGCGGATTTATCAACGTCTATGCCGGATATGCCAGCAAAACCGCGAAGTTCTCCAATCCTGACGGCGTGCCCGCCGACTACGATCCGACGGTGCGCCCGTGGTATCAGCAGGCGGTGAAAGAGGATCGCGCCATTGTCACCGCGCCCTATGTGGATACCGGCACCAAAAAGCTGGTGGTGACCTTCGCCGTGCCGGTGAAAGAGAACGGCGAGTTAAAAGCCGTACTGGCGGGCGACGTGGCGATGGACAGCGTGATCGCCAACGTGCGCGGCATTCATCCGACCCCGGCCAGCAGCGGGCTGCTGGTGGACAGCGATGGCTCGGTCATTGCCGCAAGCGATCCTGAACTGACCCTGAAACCCTTTAAGGATGTCATCAGCGGCGTCGATCTGGCGGCGCTGAAGAACGGCAACAGCGCCGAAGGCCAGTACAACGGGGTGGCGAAAACCTTCTCTGCGACCCCGATTGCCGGCACCCAGTGGCAGCTGATTGTGGCGCTCGACAGCGATGACGCCACCTCGGGGATGCGCACCCTGCTGAAAGCCTCCTCCCTGTCGCTGGTGATCCTCGTGCTGCTCAGCGCGGTGGTGGTGCATTTCGTGATCGCCCGTCTGCTGAAACGCCTGTCGGAGATCCGCGATGCGATGCACGCCATTGCTAACGGCACCAACGATCTCTCCCAGCGCCTGCCGGAGAAAGGTGACGATGAGGTGGCGCAGATCGCCCATGCGTTCAACGCCTTCAGCGACAAGCTCTCGGTGGTGATGGTGCAGCTGCGCGACGCCAGCGCCTCGGTGAAAAACGCCGCTCAGGAGATTGCCGCCGGTAACCAGGATCTCTCTGGCCGTACCGAGCGGGCCGCCTCCAGCCTGCGTGAAACCGCCAGCGCCGTGGAGCAGATCACCGCCTCCGTCGCCCAGTCCACCGAATCTGCCGCCGTGGCGAACGAGCAGGCGGGCAAAGCTGCCGAGGCCGCGACGCGCGGCGGCAGCGTGGTATCGCAGGCGATCACCACCATGCAGTCCATCGAGGCCGCCTCGACCAAAATTGGTGACATCACCAGCGTGATTGACGGCATTGCCTTCCAGACCAACATCCTGGCGCTGAACGCCTCGGTAGAGGCGGCGCGCGCCGGTGAACAGGGTCGTGGCTTTGCGGTCGTGGCAGGGGAAGTACGCAATCTCGCCAGCCGCAGCGCCCAGGCGGCAAAAGAGATCAAGAGCCTGATCGACTCTACCACCGACAGCGTGGCGACCGGCTCGCGCTACGTGCATCTCGCCGGACAGAGCATGGATGAGATCGTCACCAGCATCGGCAGCATGTCGGGGATCATGCGGGAGATCACTGTAGCCACCAGCGAGCAGATGAAAGGCATTCAGGAGATTAACCGCGCGGTGCTTAACCTGGACAGCATGGTGCAGCAAAACGCCGAGCTGGTGGTGGAGTCGGCCGCTGCGGCCAGCGCCCTGCAGGGTCAGGCAGGCGACCTCGCTGAAACCGCAGGCCATTTCCGCATTTAATGTTAAAGCGATGCCTGAAAGCCGCGTAAAGCGACGTCAGCTGAACCCTTTCAGGCATATTGTCATTTTTGTTTAAGGTTTATGCCATTTTTTGATCAAAATCAGCACCCCTGACCTTCCCCTTTGGTGTTATGCCATGAGTGAATTGTGAACAACATCACGCTCAGGATTGGCCGCAAGGAGAGCGTCGTTTTCAGATACGGGGTAATAAAATGGCACTGGTAAAAGCAAGTCTGAAGTTGTTTGGCGGGGATACGGTAGTGGTGCGCTGCTCAGAGCGTTGCCATATTCATCTGATGAGTAACAAAGCACCACGTAAAACGCAGGCGGATATTTTAAGCGTGCAGGACAGAGACAACGCCTGGCTCACGGTGCCCTACACCGGGACCTGGGAGGTACTCATCGACAGCCACAGCCAGTCCCTTGAGCACTCCATCAGCTACGTCGCAGCCTGATAACTAAGCCCGGTGGCGCAAGGTCACCGGGCGTTTTTTCAGGCAAAGCCCGGACGCAGTTGGCTGTCAGGCGTGGCGTTATCCAGCAAAGCCCGCACCCGCGACACCAGCTCATTCAGACAATCATCCTGCATACCCAGACGCGTTAACTCCTGATCGAGGGAGAAGAGGTACTGCGCGTTGGTGCCAAGCGGGCCGCTGGCGGCGGCAATCAGCGGGGCAATGACCTGGGCGCGGGTATCGGCTTCAAACAGCGGATGGCGCGGATCCATAATGAACACCAGCGCATTAACGGTACGTCCGTCATCCAGTTCCAGCTTGCACCAGCTCGGCATATAGCAGCCGGTGATCATCTCGCGCTTCCACAGCAGCGCCAGCTCCTCTTCCAGGCTCGCATCCGGCAGGCGATAGGCCACCCCCGTGGTGCGTCCGCCCTCTTTCAGTGCAAGCATGCGCCCTGGCTGACAGGCGCTGCCGCGCCCGGCGGTCAGGCGCAAACAGAAGGCGCGATGCCAGCCCGGCAGCGTACCGGTTGCCGATTCGACAAACTCCAGCGCCGGGTTCCACATCAGGGAGCCGTAGCCAAACAGCCAGACCGGACCGTTGTCCGGACGGCAGGCAAGGGTTGCGGCCAGCGACGCCGCTCGCTGCTCGGCTGACCACAAAAGCGACTCTTCAATCGCACCGAAGGCCGTTTTACAGTCGGCCTTCATCAGAAAATCACGCGTTAACATATTGCACCTCCGCCACTGCCTGCTTCCATTCGCACACTTTTTTGAACCTTCCGGGTCCTTTTACTGCTCAATTAGAAAGCAGCTACCGTGACGATATGCAATAAACTCGCCGGGTGCAACAGAGCGGCGCATCGAGAGCCTTAAAAGTCAAAGCGCAGGGTGCAAACTATTAAGCACAGCGCACTAAGCAACGGCTATTTTTTCTTGTGCCACTTATCATCCTCACCCTTTTCATAATCCTGCTTCACCGCCGCCCAGGCCACCTTGTGCGCGGTCTCTTCGCGGCTGTCATCGCCCCGACGGTCCTCTTTGTCTTTGTACTGATCCCAGGCGCTGTTGAAAGCTTCTTTGTAGATATCCTGCGCGTGGGCGGGCAGAACGTGCTGAACGTTATCCGGTAAATCACTTTTCGATTTGTATGGCATGGCAAACCCCTCTTTTTAATCAATTATTAAGTGTGGTCCACAATTCCGGAGCCTTCCAGTCGAAGTGATAATCGGATAATTCTATTGCTTAATTCACTGTTATTAAGAATATATTTAATAAAATCTTCTTATTATGACGCTCTCACGTAAAAATGACGTGATACCGTAAAATTAAGTAAAAGATAAGCAGAAATTAACGGTAATCTGTTAATTTAACGTCCTCTTTTTCTGTCTACAATAATAAGCACCTGCAACTCTGGAGATATACATGACAACAGCACACGAGGCGGTGAAAACCCGCCATAAGGAGACGTCTCTCATTTTCCCGGTGCTGGCCCTGGCCGTGCTGCTCTTCTGGGGAAGTAGTCAGTCGCTGCCAGTGGTCATCGGTATTAATTTGCTTGCCCTGGTGGGTATTCTGAGCAGCGCCTTTAGCGTTGTCCGCCATGCCGACGTGCTGGCCCACCGCCTGGGCGAACCCTACGGTTCCCTGATTTTAAGTCTTTCCGTCGTTATTCTTGAAGTGAGCCTTATTTCCGCCCTGATGGCGACCGGTGACGCCGCGCCAACGCTGATGCGCGATACGCTCTATTCCATCATTATGATTGTCACCGGCGGGCTGGTCGGCTTCTCGCTGCTGCTGGGCGGGCGCAAATTCGCCACCCAGTATCTGAACCTGTTTGGCATTAAGCAGTATCTGATCGCCCTCTTCCCGCTGGCGATTATCGTGCTGGTGTTCCCGATGGCACTGCCGGGGGCCAATTTTACTACCGGTCAGGCCCTGCTCGTGGCGCTGATTTCCGCGGCGATGTACGGCGTGTTTCTGCTCATCCAGACCAAAACGCACCAGAGCCTGTTCGTGTATGAGCATGAAGATGAGAGCGACGACGATGACCCGCATCACGGCAAGCCGTCCGCGCACAGCAGCCTGTGGCACACGGTCTGGCTGGTGGTGCATCTGATTGCGGTGATTGCGGTCACCAAGATGAATGCGAACCCGCTGGAAACCCTGCTGACCGAGATGAACGCGCCGGTGGCCTTTACCGGTTTCCTGGTGGCGCTGCTGATCCTCTCCCCGGAAGGGCTGGGGGCGTTGCGTGCGGTGCTGAACAATCAGGTGCAGCGTGCCATGAACCTGTTCTTTGGTTCAGTGCTGGCGACCATCTCCCTCACCGTGCCGGTTGTGACGCTGATCGCCTTCCTCACCGGGAACGAGCTGCAGTTCAGCCTCGGCGCACCGGAGATGATTGTGATGGTGGCGTCGCTGCTGCTGTGCCAGATTTCATTTTCAACAGGGCGCACCAATGTGCTCAACGGTGCGGCGCACATGGCGTTGTTTGCGGCGTATTTAATGACGATATTTGCGTAGCCTGACGCCCGGCGGCGCTGCGCTTGCACGGGCCTACGGGTTTTGTAGGCCGGGTAAGCGCAGCGCCACCCGGCAAAATCACCCATAAAAAAACCCGCCGAAGCGGGTTTTTTATTAGTTGCTGGTATCCAGCTCTTCAAAACTCTTAACCAGGTCGTCAATCGCTTTAATCTGCTTCAGGAACGGCTCCAGCTTATCCAGCGGCAGCGCGGATGGGCCGTCGCACTTGGCGTTGGCTGGATCCGGGTGCGCTTCAATGAACAGGCCCGCCAGACCGGTCGCCATACCGGCACGCGCCAGTTCAGTCACCTGAGCACGACGGCCGCCGGAGGCTGCGCCAAACGGGTCGCGGCACTGCAGGGCGTGGGTCACGTCGAAGATCACCGGCGACTGGTTGGAGACGTTTTTCATCACGCTGAAGCCCAGCATGTCGACCACCAGGTTGTCGTAACCGAAGTTAGCGCCACGGTCGCACAGAATAACTTTGTCGTTACCGCCTTCGATAAACTTATCGACGATGTTCCCCATCTGGCCTGGGCTCACGAACTGCGGTTTTTTCACGTTGATCACGGCACCGGTTTTCGCCATCGCTTCGACCAGGTCGGTCTGGCGGGCGAGGAACGCGGGCAGCTGGATCACGTCGACAACGTCAGCGACAGGCTGCGCCTGGCTGGCTTCATGGACGTCGGTGATCACTTTTACGCCAAATGTCTGCTTCAGCTCCTGGAAAATCTTCATCCCCTCTTCCAGGCCCGGGCCACGGTAAGAGTGAATGGAGGAGCGGTTGGCTTTGTCAAAAGAGGCTTTGAACACGTACGGAATGCCCAGCTTCTGGGTCACGGTCACGTAATGTTCGCAGATACGCATCGCGAGGTCGCGGGATTCCAGAACGTTCATGCCGCCGAACAGCACGAACGGCAGGTCGTTCGCCACGTTGATATCGCCAATGCTAACCACTTTTTGTTTCATAGGATCGCCTTATTCAGGGGTGAATCGGAATTAAGATTAATGCAGTGTAATCTGTTTGTGCGCGATGGAATTAATCTGCGCGCGGATCATTTCGCTGATCGGATCTTCCGGACACTGCTCAACAAAATAACTCAAATCATTCAGCGCAACGTGGTCGCACTCAAGCTGGACGTAGATCAGACCGCGGTCGCGGATCTCATACGGATCTTCCGGGTTAAACTGCAGCAGCACCTCACTGGCACGCAGCGCCATCTCCATCTGCC
This sequence comes from Enterobacter sp. MF024, assembly GCF_005843915.1. Taxonomy (NCBI): domain Bacteria; kingdom Pseudomonadati; phylum Pseudomonadota; class Gammaproteobacteria; order Enterobacterales; family Enterobacteriaceae; genus Enterobacter; species Enterobacter sp. MF024. The sequence goes on from NZ_VCBB01000002.1 coordinate 17,403, forward strand.
GCTCTTCCATCAGCGCCGACTTCAGGGTGTCCAGCAGCTTGCGGATCACCTCGGCGTTATCCGCTTCATCCAGATCTTCGTTGTACAGCTCCGCCATCGGACTGATGTTGCCCTTCAGCCAGACATCCAGCGTATGGTCGTCGAGGGTCTCGCCATTGAACGGGTTGATTAACCACATTTCACCGTCGAGCCACTCGGCGCGCAGCAGCATCTGCGTCGGGAAGATGACCGGCACCAGCGGGATATCCAGACGGTGCGCCACCCATAATAAAATCGCCCCCAGGGAGACGGCGCTGCCCTGACGGTTTTTCAGTACCTGATCGAGCCACAGCGCGTCGGAGAGGCGATACACGCCGCGCGTATCGCAAAAGCCCCACTCGCCATAGAAAAGCTCAATCAGTTTTTCCAGTTGCCAGTCCTGAGGGCGCGCCTGATTAATCTCTTCACGCGCCAGACTCACCAGCTGCTCCAGCTCGTCGTAGACGTACTGCGAAATGAAATCATCGCGGATCAACTCTGATACCTTAATCATCCCATCGCACAGCGGCACTTTGTTAAATTCGAAATCGGCCAAGGACCTCATGACTTACCCCAGTATCGGTATTCTTGTGGTGGCGAGTTTAATGATGATGTACAGCACCACCAGCCCCAGCAGAAAGGCAATAAACCCCACCTGCTGGCTGCGCGGACGATGACGCCCCAGCGCAATAAAACCCAAAACGATGTAGATGATAACGCCAAACAGCTTTTCAGTCAGCCATGAGCCTTCATCTGTAAATGGCAGATAGCCCGTTATCCACATCAGACCCGCGCCGGAAAGAAACAGCACGGTGTCGATGCAGTGCGGCAGCACCCTCACCCAGCGCGCGTTGATCAGGGCATTACTGCTGTAACGCCACCAGTAACGCAGCGCAAAAAAACTGACGGTCAGGGTGACTGCCGTCAGATGCAGGGTGATGAGTAGAGAAAAGCTATTCATGCCATTTGCCAAGGGTCAGGCGCTCATTACCGCCATAGTCGCGACAGGTTTCAACCTGGGTAAAACCGGCCTGCCGGAAGAGGTTACGCACCGGATCGCCCTGCGTCCAGCCATGTTCCAGCAGCAGCCAGCCGCCGCTCACCAGATGTTGACGAGACTGGATGATAATATGGCTGAGATCCGCAAGGCCCTGATCCGCTGCAACCAGCGCGCTGCGCGGTTCAAAACGCACGTCGCCCTCGCCGAGGTGCGGATCGCATTCATCAATATAGGGCGGGTTGCTGACGATGGTCTCAAACTGCTGGTCAGCGAGGGCCGCAAACCAGCTGCTCTGTCGCACCGTCACGTTTTTAAGTCCCAGACGCTCAAGGTTACGCTGTGCCAGCGCCACCGCGTCGGGCATCACGTCCACCGCCGTCACCTGACAGTCAGGCCGCTCGCTGGCCAGCGCCAGAGCGATAGCTCCGGTGCCGGTGCCTAAATCGAGAATACGCGCGGGCGCGGCGGGCAATCTGGCCAGCGCCTGCTCCACCAGACATTCGGTGTCGGGACGGGGGATCAGCGTGGCGGCAGAGACATACAGCGGCAGCGACCAGAACTCACGCTCGCCCACCAGGTGCGCCACCGGCTCGCCGGTTTTACGCCGGGCCAGGAGAGCCTCAAGCTGCGCCTGCTGATCGGCGGTGAGCTCGGTTTCACCAAAGGCGAGAAGATAGGTGCGTGCTTTGCCGGTCACGTGCTCCAGCAGGATCTCCGCATCGCGACGGGGGCTTTCGCCGCCCGCCAGCGTCGTTATCGCCTGCTGTAACCAGTGCTGAAAATCCATTAATCCTGCTCTGCCAGCGCCGCCAGCTGATCGGCCTGGTACTCCTGCACGATAGGCTCGATCAGCGAATCCAGTTTGCCTTCCATGGTCTCATCCAGACGATAGAGGGTCAGGTTGATGCGGTGATCGGTCACGCGCCCCTGCGGGAAGTTGTAGGTACGGTTACGATCGCTGCGATCGCCGCTGCCCAACAGGTTACGACGGGTTGAGGCTTCCGCCTGCTGGCGTTTTGCCATCTCTGCGGCATGGATACGCGCACCCAGCACCGACAGCGCTTTGGCCTTGTTTTTGTGCTGGGAACGTTCGTCCTGACACTCCACCACAATGCCGGTTGGCAGGTGGGTAATTCGGATCGCGGAGTCGGTGGTGTTAACGTGCTGACCACCCGCGCCGGACGAGCGGAAGGTATCGATGCGCAGATCCGCCGGGTTGATATCCGGCAGTTCGGCTTCCGGCAATTCGGGCATGACCGCTACGGTGCAGGCGGAAGTATGGATACGGCCCTGTGACTCGGTGGCCGGTACGCGCTGAACGCGATGACCACCGGACTCAAACTTCAGACGACCGTACACCCCGTCGCCGCTGATTTTGGCGATCACTTCTTTATAGCCGCCGTGCTCGCCTTCGTTGGCGCTCATGATCTCCACGCGCCAGCGACGCGACTCGGCGTAGCGGCTGTACATGCGGAACAGATCGCCGGCAAACAGGGCCGCTTCATCCCCGCCGGTGCCGGCGCGGACTTCGACAAAGGCGTTACGCTCATCGTCCGGATCTTTTGGCAGCAACAGCACCTGAAGCTGCTGCTCCATCTCTTCAGAGCGGACTTTCGCTTCCTGCAACTCTTCCTGCGCCATCTCGCGCATTTCCGGGTCGTCGAGCATCATCTGCGCGGTTTCGATATCTTCCTGAACCTGCTGCCAGTCGGTAAAGCAGCGCGAAACATCGCTTAACTGTGCATATTCGCGCGACAGGGCGCGGAAACGTTCCTGGTCGGCAATGGTCGCGGCATCGCCGAGCAACGCCTGAACTTCTTCATGGCGCTCGTGCAGCGCTTCCAGTTTGGCGACGATAGAGGGCTTCATAGGCGTAAGTGCACCTTTTAATTATAAAATGGGTATGGCGCGCTATTCCAGCCCGAGGCTGTCGCGCAGAATGTTCAGGCGTTCGTCGTCCCCGTCACGGGCAGCCTGTTGAAGTGATTTGGTTGGGGCATGGATCAGACGGTTGGTCAGTTTCCATGCCAGTTCCTGCATGATGACCTGCGGATCGCCGCCCTGTTCCAGGGCCGCCATCGCTTTGGCAGTGAGTTCATTACGAACCTGTTCCGCCTGACCGCGGTATTCGCGAATGGTCTCGCTGACGCTTTGCGCGCGCAGCCAGGCCATAAATTCGCTGGTTTCCTGCTCGACAATCGTTTCGGCCTGCACCGCCGCCGCTTTACGCTGGGCGAGGTTATGGGAAATGATGCTCTGCAGATCGTCCACGCTGTACAGATAGGCGTTCGCCAGCTTGCCGACTTCCGGTTCGACATCACGCGGTACGGCGATGTCCACCAGCAGCATCGGCTGGTTGCGGCGGGACTTAAGGGCGCGTTCTACCATGCCTTTGCCGATAATCGGCAGCGGGCTGGCGGTGGAGCTGATGATAATATCCGCCTCGTTCAGACGGGCGTCGATGTCGCTCAGGGCGATCACTTCCGCGCCCACCTCATCCGCCAGCGCCTGGGCGCGTTCACGGGTGCGGTTGGCGATAATCATCTTCTTCACTTTGTGCTCGCGCAGATGACGCGCGACCAGCTCGATGGTTTCACCCGCGCCGACCAGCAGCACGGAGACCGTCGAGAGGGATTCAAAGATTTGGCGCGCCAGAGTACAGGCGGCAAACGCAACGGAAACGGCACTGGCGCCAATGTCGGTTTCGGTTCGCACTCGCTTGGCGACGGAGAAGGATTTCTGGAACATGCGCTCCAGCTCGCTGGCCTTAAGATGGCCTTTTTGCGAGTCGGCAAAGGCTTTTTTAACCTGCCCCAGGATTTGCGGTTCACCCAGAACCAGCGAGTCAAGGCCGCTGGCCACGCGCATCAGGTGGCTGACCGCATCGTTATCCTGATGCCAGTACAGGCTGTTGCGCAGCTCTTCTTCGTTCAGATTGTGGTATTCGCATAGCCAGCGGATCAGCGCTTCGTGCAGGTTATCCTGCTCTTCCACGCTGAGATAGAGCTCAGTACGGTTGCACGTCGACAGCACCACGCCCCCCTGCACCATAGGCTGGGCAAGCAGACTTTCCAGCGCCTGGTCGAGCGTGTCCGGCGAAAACGTGACGCGTTCTCGCAGTGAAACCGGGGCCGTTTTGTGGTTAATACCGAGTGCTAAAAGGGTCATATGAGCGGGAGTAGTACCAGCGTTAATAAGGTTAGCAGGCCGCATCATACAGGATGCGCGAGATCAATAAAAGAGACTGCCCCCTTTCGGAGTAATAGGTTATTAGTTGTTATTAACGGTTAAATTCAAGTTTTAAGACAACTTGAGCGTAGACGCTGCCGCTACCGGGCGCTAGCATTAAGCGATATAACTGCCACGTATCTCAAGGATTTGTCCTCATTATGACCAGACTGATTCGCCTGCTGCCCCTCGCCGCGCTGGTGCTTACCGCATGTTCCATTACGCCGCCCAAAGGGCCAGGCAAAAGCCCCGACTCTCCGCAGTGGCGTCAGCACCAGCAGGAGGTGCGCGGTTTAAGCCAGTACCAGACCCGCGGTGCCTTTGCTTATCTGTCGGATCAGCAGAAAGTGTACGCCCGCTTCTTCTGGCAGCAGACCGGCCAGGATCGCTATCGCCTGCTGCTGCTCAATCCGGTGGGGAGCACCGAGATGGAGCTGATTGCTCAGCCAGGCAGCGCGCAAATCACCGACAATAAAGGGCAGAAATATACCGGCACCGATGCCGAAGAGATGATCGGCAAGCTGACCGGAATGCCTATTCCGATCACCAGCCTGCGCCAGTGGATCCTCGGCCTGCCGGGCGACGCCACCGATTACAAACTCGACGACCAGTATCGTCTGAGCGAAGTAAACTACAGCCAGAACGGCAAAAACTGGCACGTGGTTTACGGCGGCTACGACAGCAACACCAAACCGGCTCTGCCGTCCAGCCTGGAACTGACCGAAGGCGGCCAGCGCATCAAGCTGAAGATGGATAACTGGATTGTCAAATGATGACCCACTGGCCTTCACCGGCAAAACTGAACCTGTTTTTATACATCACCGGCCAGCGGGCTGACGGCTATCACACTCTGCAGACGCTGTTTCAGTTTGTCGACTATGGCGACACGATTTCGATTGAACTCCGTCAGGATGGGCAGATCCGTCTGCTCACCCCGGTGGAGGGCGTGGCAGATGAAGATAACCTGATCGTCCGCGCCGCCCGGCTGCTGATGGCTGCGGCGCAGCAGAGCGGACGCCTGCCTGCGGGCAGCGGCGCGGATATCAGCGTCGAGAAACGCCTGCCGATGGGCGGCGGGCTGGGCGGCGGGTCGTCAAATGCCGCCACCGTGCTGGTGGTGCTCAATCACCTGTGGGGCTGCGGACTTTCGGTGGATGAACTGGCCGCGCTCGGTCTGACGCTCGGAGCCGACGTGCCGGTGTTTGTCCGGGGGCATGCCGCCTTTGCCGAAGGGGTGGGCGAGATCCTCTCGCCAGCAGAACCTGCCGAAAAATGGTATCTGGTGGCCCACCCGGGGGTCAGCATCCCCACCCCGATTATCTTTAAGGATCCGGACCTTCCACGCGATACCCCGGCCCGGTCAATAGAAACGTTATTAAACTGTGAATTCAGCAACGATTGCGAGGTTATCGCAAGAAAACGTTTTCGCGAGGTTGATGTCGCGCTTTCCTGGCTGTTAGAATACGCGCCGTCGCGCCTGACTGGCACAGGAGCCTGTGTCTTTGCTGAATTTGATACGGAATCCGCCGCACGTCAGGTGCTCGAGCTGGCTCCAGAGTGGCTGCATGGTTTCGTAGCGCGTGGTATGAACATCTCCCCGCTACAGCAGGCCATTCTGGCGCAATCTGAGTTTCGGTGACAACGTCACCCTGTTCCAGACGTTGCATCGCGCTCTTTAATACACCGCCTGGATAGCGTTCGCCTGGCCCGCACAGTTTTCGGCGACACTATCCACCACTGGACGCATGCCTGAGGTTCTTCTCGTGCCTGATATGAAGCTTTTTGCTGGTAACGCCACCCCGGAACTAGCACAACGTATTGCCAACCGCCTGTACACTTCTCTTGGCGACGCCGCCGTAGGTCGCTTTAGCGATGGCGAAGTCAGCGTACAAATTAACGAAAATGTACGCGGTGGTGATATTTTCATCATCCAGTCCACCTGTGCTCCAACTAACGACAACCTGATGGAACTGGTTGTCATGGTCGATGCCCTGCGCCGTGCTTCCGCTGGCCGTATCACTGCTGTAATCCCTTACTTTGGCTATGCCCGTCAGGACCGTCGCGTCCGTTCCGCACGTGTGCCAATTACCGCAAAAGTTGTTGCTGACTTCCTCTCAAGCGTAGGCGTTGACCGTGTTCTGACGGTTGACCTGCATGCCGAGCAGATCCAGGGCTTCTTTGATGTTCCGGTTGATAACGTATTCGGCAGCCCAATCCTGCTGGAAGACATGCTGCAGCTGAACCTGGACAACCCGATTGTGGTTTCTCCGGACATCGGCGGCGTGGTTCGCGCTCGCGCTATCGCCAAACTGCTGAATGACACCGACATGGCGATCATCGACAAACGCCGTCCACGCGCTAACGTTTCTCAGGTGATGCACATCATCGGTGACGTCGCTGGCCGTGACTGCGTGCTGGTTGACGACATGATCGACACCGGCGGCACTCTGTGCAAAGCCGCCGAAGCGCTGAAAGAGCGTGGTGCTAAACGCGTGTTCGCCTACGCAACTCACCCGATCTTCTCCGGCAATGCTGTAAACAACCTGCGCAACTCCGTCATTGACGAAGTTGTCGTCTGCGACACCATCCCACTGAGCGACGAAATCAAAGCGCTGCCAAACGTGCGTACTTTGACCCTGTCCGGGATGCTGGCCGAAGCGATTCGTCGTATCAGCAACGAAGAATCCATCTCTGCGATGTTCGAACACTAATCGGCCGCAGTCTGAAAACCCGCTACGGCGGGTTTTTTTGTCTGTAGCATTTATTTGTATGATTAATGCCTCCTTCACCTGCCATTGAAATGACAGATGATGCGCAACTGGATAATGATTGTGAAAAACGCTTCCTCTCATGTTCTTCCCTTCCGCGCCCTCATCGACGCCTGCTGGAAAGAGAAATACACCCTGTCGCGGTTTACCCGTGACCTGATCGCCGGGATTACGGTCGGCATTATTGCCATTCCGCTGGCGATGGCGCTGGCTATTGGCAGCGGCGTGGCGCCGCAGTATGGCCTGTACACCGCCGCCGTTGCCGGGATTGTCATTGCCCTGACCGGCGGGTCACGCTTTAGCGTCTCCGGGCCGACCGCAGCCTTTGTGGTGATCCTCTATCCGGTTTCTCAGCAGTTCGGCCTTGCCGGGTTGCTGGTGGCGACCCTGATGTCCGGGGTATTTTTGATTCTGTTCGGCCTGGCGCGCTTTGGCAGGCTGATTGAGTACATCCCGCTTTCCGTCACCCTCGGCTTTACCTCCGGGATCGGCATTACCATCGGGACCATGCAGATCAAGGATTTCCTTGGCCTGCAGATGGCCCACGTACCGGAACACTACCTGCAAAAAGTGGGGGCGCTGGTGATGGCGCTGCCGACCGCCAACCCCGGCGATGCCGCGATCGGCGTGGTGACGCTGGGCACGCTGATCCTCTGGCCACGGCTGGGTATCCGCCTGCCGGGCCACCTGCCCGCCCTGCTGCTGGGCTGCGCGGTGATGGGGGTGGTCAATCTGCTGGGCGGCCATGTCGCGACGATTGGCTCACAGTTCCACTATGTTCTGGCCGATGGTTCGCAGGGTAATGGCATTCCGCAGCTTCTGCCCCAACTGGTACTGCCGTGGGACATGCCCGGCTCCAGCTTCACCTTAAGCTGGGACTCACTTCGCGCCCTGCTGCCTGCCGCTTTTTCTATGGCGATGCTGGGGGCGATTGAGTCCCTGCTCTGCGCGGTGGTGCTGGACGGGATGACCGGCACCAAACATAAAGCCAACAGCGAACTGGTCGGTCAGGGGCTGGGCAACCTTATCGCGCCGTTCTTCGGCGGGATCACCGCCACGGCGGCCATCGCCCGCTCGGCAGCCAACGTGCGTGCGGGTGCCACCTCGCCGGTCTCGGCGGTTATCCACTCGATACTGGTGATCCTCGCCCTGCTGGTGCTGGCGCCGCTGCTCTCCTGGCTGCCGCTCTCCGCCATGGCCGCCCTGCTGCTGATGGTGGCATGGAACATGAGCGAGGCGCATAAAGTGGTCAACCTGCTCCGCCGCGCGCCGAAGGACGACATCATCGTGATGCTGATCTGCATGTCGCTGACGGTGCTGTTTGATATGGTGATTGCGATAAGCGTCGGGATTGTACTGGCATCGCTGCTGTTTATGCGCCGTATCGCCCGCATGACCCGTCTGGCGACGGTGAACGTTACGGTGCCGGATGACGTGCTGGTGCTGCGGGTGATCGGCCCGCTGTTCTTTGCCGCCGCCGAAGGGCTGTTCAGCGAACTGGAGTCGCGCATCGCGGGCAAACGCATCGTGGTGCTGAAATGGGACGCGGTGCCGGTACTGGATGCCGGCGGGCTGGACGCCTTCCAGCGTTTTGTGCAACGTCTGCCGGAAGGCTGCGAACTGCGGGTCACCAATCTCGAGTTCCAGCCCCTGCGCACGATGGCGCGCGCAGGGGTTCAACCCATTGCGGGTCGTCTGGCGTTCTATCCGGATCGCGACGCTGCGTTAGCGGATCTGTGACATCCTCCGCTGCATCATGATCCCGATCGCCTGCTGGAGCCACTCAAGCACGGCAGGCGTCATCCAGGTTCCCTTCATCAGATGCGGCTCCTGCTGCATCGCAAAGCGGAATTTTTGCTGAGTAACTGGATGCGTCCCGGCGTAAGACTGGAACAGCTCCAGCCAGTTTTCTGCCAGCCGCTGGGCTTCCGGGCTATCTGCACTCACGCCGTCCCGGCTCGCCTGATGCAGTTTTGCCACCAGCGCCGGCCACTCCATCATGCGATCAAAATAGTGCGCGCGGGTAAACGCCATCTCCTCGGGTGTCAGGTAGCGCGCCCAGATTGCCAGCTTGCTCTCGGCAAACGCCCGGGTGATGAAATCCAGAATTTCAGCGTTGATCCCCGTCTGCTCGCGCATCTGTGGCTCCACGCTGTGCATCTCATTCAGCCGGGTCAGGAAGGCCGGATTGCTCGCGGTATCCTGCTCAAGCTGCGTCATCCAGCGCGTCGCCAGATCGGTGGCGCGCGGGTCGGCAACGTCCACCTTTTCCGCCAGCAGGCTTTGCACTTCCGCCACCAGCCCGGCCCAGATCCCGGCCAGGGCGTCACTCTGCTGCGCAAAGGGTAATGCCTGTAACTCTTCTTTACTGAACCAGCGATCGTACATCGTCATTAACTCCAGCGTCTGTAACCAGGATTCCAGATCGGGCTCTGCCCCTGCGGCCATCGCGCCACGCAGGCCCATCAGCTGTTCGCGCAGCGTCTGTATGCCGCGCAGCTGTTTATCCAGCAGGGCGATTTGCACACTCAGTACGTCCACCATGGAGCGGGGATCCCGATCGAGAATCTCTTTGATTTCGGCAAGTTCCAGCCCCGCTTTGGCCAGCACCTGGATTCGGTGCAGCCGCTGTACATCCGCGAGGGTATAAAGACGGTAACCTGCCGCACTTCTGGCGGAGGGAAGCAGCAAGCCGGTTTGCTCATAGTGGTGCAACGTGCGAACGGTGATCCCCGCTCTCTTCGCCAACAGGCCAACCTGGATTAACATTGCTGCTCCTTTTATCTCGCCATCACGGTCACTCTGGGGGCTTACGTTACGTGAGGGTCAAGGAAAAAGGCAAAAAAAAACGGCTTCCGAAGAAACCGCTTTTCGCGCTGTCGCAGGTTAACTGTGCTTATGCTGATCGCGACGGCAGCGTTTATCGTAGTGGCGCACCCACCAGTATCTGTCGCAAACCTGCTCGTGGCCGCTGACGCGAGCCCCCGCGAGCCACAGCACCGCACCCAGGAAGATGCTGAGCACCGCGCCATGCGCGAAGTATTGCGGCAGGTCAAGTTGCGGAAGCTGGTTTAAAATGGAATAACCGACGCCGACAACCATGACGACTAATCCCAACCCCATCAGCACGTTACCGAGTAGCGAAGCGTTTTTGCGTTTCATATGTCACCTCCGGAACTTTGGGTTGTCAGGGAATAATCTCCCCAATCCTTGTGTGTAAAGTATAGACAACACCCTTTTTGCGGAGTGCGTGAGCGATCACAAATACGTACTTCAGTGCAACAAAACTTTACAAATAAGCCTTTGAGTAGCATGAAATTCTAATGGTTCAAAGGCGGTATTATTCAGCTTTTACGCGTCGGCACGCAGAATTTTGTCAACCGACGCGGCAGACAGTACACTACGCGCCAGTCTTAGCACTTTCAGGAACAAAAACGTGACGATTAAACTGATTGTCGGCCTGGCCAACCCCGGCGCGGAATATGCGGCCACCCGCCATAATGCGGGCGCATGGTATGTCGATCTGTTGGCCGAGCGGTTGCGCGCTCCCCTGCGTGAAGAACCTAAATTCTACGGGTTTACCTCACGCATTAACCTGGCCGGAGCCGATGTGCGTCTGCTGGTGCCGACCACGTTTATGAATTTAAGCGGTAAGGCCGTTGCCGCGATGGCGACCTTTTATCGCATCAACCCGGATGAAATCCTGGTAGCGCACGACGAACTGGATCTGCCGCCGGGCGTGGCTAAATTCAAACTGGGCGGCGGCCACGGTGGGCATAACGGCCTGAAAGACATCATCAGCAAACTGGGCAATAACCCCAACTTCCACCGCTTACGCGTGGGTATTGGCCATCCGGGCGATAAAAACAAAGTTGTCGGTTTTGTCCTCGGTAAACCCCCGGTTTCCGAGCAGAAACTGATCGACGAAGCGGTAGACGAAGCGGCGCGTTGCACCGAGATCTGGCTGCAGGATGGCTTAACCAAAGCCACTAACCGTCTTCACGCTTTCAAAGCGCAATAACCGGCGCGAAACGCCTTTTTTGCCCCGCAGGCTGCGGCTTACGTGTATAATAGGCGTAGTTTTTTACTTTTCTTCGACTCGTTAATGTTAACGCGTTGAATATCAAGATATTAAGGTGATTCAGAAATGGGATTCAAATGCGGTATCGTTGGTCTGCCTAACGTTGGCAAATCCACCCTGTTTAACGCGCTGACTAAAGCGGGCATCGAAGCGGCGAACTTCCCGTTCTGTACCATCGAGCCAAACACCGGTGTCGTACCCATGCCCGATCCGCGTCTGGATCAGCTTGCCGAGATCGTAAAACCGCAGCGTATTCTGCCGACCACCATGGAGTTTGTGGACATCGCAGGCCTGGTAAAAGGCGCATCCAAAGGTGAAGGCCTGGGTAACCAGTTCCTGACCAACATCCGTGAAACCGAAGCGATCGGCCACGTTGTGCGCTGCTTCGAGAACGACAACATCATCCACGTGAACAACAAAGTGGATCCGGCTGACGATATTGAAGTTATCAACACCGAGCTGGCGCTGTCTGACCTCGACACCTGCGAGCGCGCGCTGCACCGCGTGCAGAAGAAAGCCAAAGGCGGCGATAAAGACGCGAAAGCTGAACAGGCTGCGCTGGAAAAATGTCTGCCACAGCTCGAAAACGCAGGCATGCTGCGCGCGCTGAAAAACCTGACTGAAGAAGACAAAGCGGCGATCAAATACCTGAGCTTCCTGACCCTGAAGCCAACCATGTATATCGCCAACGTCAACGAAGACGGTTTTGAAAACAACCCATACCTCGACAAAGTACGCGAAATCGCGGCGGCGGAAGGTTCTGTTGTGGTGGCAGTGTGTGCTGCTGTCGAGTCTGATATTGCCGAACTGGACGATGCCGACCGTGAAGAGTTCATGGCCGAACTGGGTCTGGAAGAGCCGGGCCTGAACCGTGTGATCCGCGCCGGTTATGAGCTGCTGAACCTGCAGACCTACTTCACCGCGGGCGTAAAAGAAGTGCGTGCATGGACCATCCCTGTCGGTGCGACCGCTCCACAGGCTGCGGGCAAGATCCACACCGACTTTGAGAAAGGCTTTATCCGTGCCCAGACTATCGCGTTTGAAGACTTCATCACCTACAAAGGTGAGCAAGGCGCGAAAGAAGCCGGCAAGATGCGTGCAGAAGGGAAAGACTACATCGTTAAAGATGGCGATGTGATGAACTTCCTGTTTAACGTCTAAATAAAATTTGTTGTCTCGTGAGGTTTCATCGAATCTCATGAAAATCACAAAACCCTACAAAATCCACGCAACTGCGTGGATTTTTCATTTCACAATGTCTCAACACATCTCGTAACAACGCTGTCAAAAATGAGTACATGGATGAGTACAACATTCTTCCATCTTCATTTTAAGTGAGTACAATAACGGTATAATAAATAAACAAGGCCCCGTTATGCTCACCGATACACAATGCCGCACTGCCAAGCCGAAAGAAAAACTTTATCGACTTAATGATTTCAACGGTCTCTACCTGGAAGTTAAACCCAATGGCAAAAAGGCCTGGCGTTATCGGTTTAAACTCAACGGTAAATCCAGCATGTTTGCACTAGGTGAGTACCCGACGGTCAAACTTGCCGAAGCCCGCGAGAAATGCGAGCAAGCGCGAAAGCAGGTCGCGGATGGAGTTAGCCCAACACAGGCTCGTCAGTTAGATAAGATTCGCAAGGTCAACGACGCATCCAACACCTTTGAGCTGATCGCCAAAGAGTGGTTGCAGATGAAAGACTGGGCCGAAATTACCAAAACGCGGCGACTGGATATGCTTGAACGTGTGGTTTTTCCCGCAATCGGTAAGCTCCCGGTCAGAGAGATCACCCCACACCACATTCTCAAAATTCTTCAAGAAACTGCTAAACGAGGAGCACCGACAGTTGCCGCTGAAGCGCGTCGAACAATTTCATCAGTTTTCGAGTTGGCAGTAGCGACACTTAGAGCTGATAGTGATCCTGTCTGGCCCGTGCGCAAGGCTCTTCCGGCCAATAAGACACAGCACAAACAAGCACTGAATCCTCAGCAAATCGGAAAGTTATTAAGCTGTTTTGACAATAGTCGTGGCTCGTACCAAGTTAACTATTGCATGTGGCTTATGTGGTGGACATTGGCGCGTCCTGCAGAAACCACCGAAGCAGAATGGTCAGAATTCGATCTTGATAACGCCCTGTGGACTATTCCAGCAGCACGGATGAAAGCCCGAAGAGAACACGCTATTCCCCTGCCCTCTCAAGCTGTCAAAACTCTTAGAACGCTACAAGGATTAACCGGACGTCGGCAGCACCTTTTCCCGGGCAGGGATAATCCGAAAGGTCCAATGACATCACATTCCCTGCGCCAGCTACTTAAAAGCTTCGGCTGGAGTGGTACTTATAGCCCACATGCAACCCGAACCACAGGGAGTACCCGCTTAAACGAAATGGGCTATCGGCCTGATGCTATTGAGGCCCAACTTGCACACGCTGATACCAACAATGTTCGTCGCACATACAACCATGCAACTTACCTTGATGAGCGTAAAGTGATGATGCAGGAATGGGCTGATAAATTGGACGAATGGGTAGACATAGACAAAAAGTTTCATATTAATAAACAATGAAAATTACACAATATCGTCCATTTGCACTTTACTGTAAAAAGAGAGGCACTGACGTTGATCAAAAGTGCCTCGACAAAAACCGCTTATTTTATATTAAAGTTCAGGGGCATATTCTCTTATATAGCCAATGAATTTTATTGACATTTCATTAATTTCCTTGAAACCCTGTGTATTCTTAAACTGTGCCGAATACCTTTCAATGATAATGAGTCGATCCTTAATTATAAGCAACATTCCTTTTGGCACTTGAAAGTCAGCCTCTGCATATTTAAGCCCTGTTTCAAGATTATCTCGCCCCGCGATATAACTTTGCAACCGTTGTTTAAAAACACTAACAGTATTATTTAGTTCCTGCCTAAGAATTTCAAACAGCTCATTTTTATCTCCACCAGATGCAAATTCAACATTTAATTTGAATAATGTGTAATCATACCTGTAGGGATTGCGCTCTCTATCTATATTTATGTGGGCAAGATAGCCAGAAGCATACATAGCCTCGGTAAGCTCATCGTCAAGCCCTGGTACATCTTTATTTTGATATAATGCCCAACTAATATCATTTAGAGTAGTGATAACTACTTCACCATGGGGAGAACCTACCATTCTAATACCATGGTTTCTGAAAATATCCATTGCCCTGTTAATAAAATTAACAGTATTACCAGTGTGCTCTGTGTGAGGAGTTAATTCCAGCGCATGCCGGACTTCAGCTTCTGAAGCAGGATTGACTGCCCCCTTGACTTCGTGCAATAAGTCGTCATTATTTTCAATATCTGCTGGCGAACAAAAGTTAATATCATCGACAAGATTTATGCCACCTTCTTTATAGCACTGTGCTACTAAGCGAGAGCAAAACTGTTTTCTGCTATTTTCAGAAAATTGCTTTAAAAAATGTGGTCCTTTTACCGATAGCGCTTCGGATATGGAGTACTGGCTTCCGACAAGATAACGAGCATGTCTGCATATCTTTTCTATTACTTCAGGTTCAGGTGTTTTTTTAAGCCTCAACACCAAAAAATCGTTTATTTCACGCACTGTTGAACGATTAGGAATTCGGCTAAACACTCCCCCTGCTCGCGTTGCCTCAATGATAGTGCCACCAACGCATATCATTGCGTGAGAATATCGACTACCGGTCTGTTCACAAATCTTTTCTGAATACCATTCGTACCCCCTCTCAAGAATGATATCGCCCGGCTGCAGATAATCTACATTTAGAATGAAATGTGGCCCTGTATAGTTATCTGAGTCATTTACTTTATCCATCATGATAATTCATTCCTTTAATTTAATAAATACATTAAACATTCCCTACCAAGAGATAGTATTACCATACACTGGTATCTATAAGACATAAATATTAATGTTTTTTTTTCAATTCAAGATAAGGATGGCTCCAACATATCTCACGGTTGGTCACAAGCCCGTCATGCTCAATCGAGCCGCATACCCCTGGATTAGCCACCACTGCTTCATACACCGCCTTACTTTCAATACCCTGAATCATATGCGAAAGAACACACCCACGAACACTCGCAGTGATCTTGCCCGGTTTAACCATAAAAGACTGACGAACGGCATTACGTATGGCCCAGCCACGACCGGGGCAATTAACATGCTCATCAAGATAACGCGACACCAACGCGTTAAGCGCCCTTCTCACGGGCCGAACAAACTCAATCCACTCATCAGCCACACACACCGCTTCACTGTAGCCATACAAATCACAAAGCTTACGAAACGCAGCGCTGTCCTTGTGCTTACGAAACTCTCCGAGTGAATAAATCCGAGTATAGATAAGCAACTTAGCAGCCTTTTGATCAACGTTGAACCGACGCATAACCTTCTTCTTGGTGATCTTTGCCAGCCGCTTACATTTGATGCCGTATCGCTCCAGTTCATGTTTCAGAATATTCAGTTGGCTGCTTTTGATATCGTAGTTAATACCCACAACAACTTCCCATTTGATCGCGGCCTTTAACGCCTGAAAGCCGCCATTCTTCTCAAATGAGCGCGTTCCCCGCTCTGCCAGTTTGTATTCAGGGAAGTATTCAACCACCAAAGGAACGCTTGAAACCATCTTGCAACCACGCTCAGCCAGATGCTGGAGGAAGTGCGACTTCAGAGCAGCCTCCCTTTCATTTTCAGGAACGTAGGCCTGTAGCTTATCAAGGTTGATACGCAACGCCCCCATGTTGAGATACACCTGACGCATATATTGCTGGGTTTCACGGGATACGTGACGCGTAGCATGGCGGGGCTTATTAAAGTGCGATAACGCTTTGTGGATCAGTTGTTCCTCCGTCATGATCTTTTGGTTATGAACACGCTTACCCACAGACAGATAAATGTAACGGTCATCGCGCTGCCTGTAATCATCAGGCGAGCTTTCAAACCAGCGTTTGAGGTATGCCTTGGACAAAGCAAAAGTACGGCTTTTCCCATTCCCATAAGAGTATTTTTTAATATCTATAATTCCTGCATCTTTCAGCAACTCTAACGCCCTGTCACAACACAGGTATTTATCCTGTTTAAAGACAAACGGTAATTCCTTTTTACCCAGCTCATTATATATTGGCGAGTATTGCGTCCATGGATTATTCTCTGGGGTGTCTTTAGCATAAAGGAAGTTATTACAAATCAGATGCTGCAAAAACCGTTGGATATCCAGATAGTATGACGGAGACTGGCGACCATCTTTCCCAATGAAAGGTATGTTATGTACATCCTCAATGAACTTATTATAAGTATCAAGTGTAACCAGAATGCCACGTTTAATAATATAACCCACATAACACCTCGTGATTGAAAGTTGCATAACACAAGAAACACAGTTGTTTTTACAACATCAATTACGAATACCTTAATGAAGGCCAATTTTTTTCATATCACTCATTCACTCATCACACTCACGCTCTTCTCGCTCTATTTCCGCTGCTGCTGATTATCACTATTAATATGGCAGTGACATACATATACTATATAGTGAGTAATATAGAGTTATACCTGATAATTACCTTGAGGAGTGCATTAATCGGTATAATTAACAAAAATACATAATCGTAAATACAAACAGGGATCCTGTGTTATGGGTAGAATCGTTAATCCCTGCGGTTAATACCAGGTACTAAAGCCGATGTTTGGAATAAAAAACCATCGGCGGTTTTCCCCTACCATTGTACGAGATGCGAATCTGACACCAAACAGCAGCGGTAGCTAGCTGGTCTGTCACACCAAAATCCTGCAACGATGGGCGGTTTAAAACCGTCATCTTTCAGGTTTCTGATTTAACATGTCCCCATCTTCATGCTTTGAAGCAAACGGCATCCCTGTCCAACCACAATTACCCCTGTTTTCGTCGTAACTGAAGCCACTTCTGGCGATGTTCAAATTGCCAGTATTGTGGTTGTGCGAGAATCCCAAGTTTTTCCACCACAAGCGGTAACATAGCCCATACAGCCTCTGAATCGAACAATTCTACACGGTAGCGCTCCATGAGTTTATCAACGCGCTTATCAGCAGCTTTTTTCGCTGAGCTGACCTGCTTACCATTCAGGGTTGCTGAAGGCTGGTAATCCGCTCTGGCAACCGGATAAGGAACATACTCACGTAGCAGGCGAGAAAAATCAGGTTCAAGCTCAGAATCTACCAGCGCGTTACGGTCATTAAATGCGAGTTTCGATACCAGATTCTCCATACTGAGCAGGTTGTTCAGCATGAGCTTTTTCTTGCCGGGTGATAAACGCAACTCCAGCCGCAGAAAACGCCGGAACTGTTGCTCATCAAGCAGAAGGACAGCTTGTTCATACCTTCTCTCAGTTGCCACACCCGGAGCATCGGCCTTTTCATATATTGACGCGACGATAGTCGTAGATCCCAGCCGTAACCCTTCCTGCTCTCCATGCAAATCATTAAAGTCGCCGCTCCTTGCACCAACCAGCCTGATTAAATAGTCGTGGAGCTTCATTCCCACCACGTCCAGCGCGTAATGGATAGTTGTTATCCAGGCATTACGTAATCCCTGATATAGGTACTTACCGATGCGTCCCTTCCGCCCCAGCCACACAAACAAATCAGTTATCTGTTTCGCAGAATAGTGCTGGGGACTAAGTTCCATTCGCTGAAATCCACGTTGACTACTGGCTGGATCAAAATGGATTGCCAGCAATATGGGGTGTTTGCGCGATTTAGCTTTCAGTCGGATTTCCACCACCCAGCGATAGTGTCCACCGCACTCATCCCTTCCAGCCGGTCGAACTTTGATCAGGTAGTCACCACTAGAGACAAGACCAAGCAACCGCTGCTTGAGTTCGAGATTTTTCTTCCAACCATGCATGTCCGTGACACATGCTAGTTTGTCCAATCCTCCATACATAGGCTGGCCTGCACTATTCATATTCAGAGGATGTTTGCCAAGTAAAGATGTCACACGTTCACGATTAAATTGTTGCGTCATATTCTGTTCCGATAGCGCATAGCAGCAACAGTGATCCCCTCTTTCATATGCAGGTATCATCACTGTTACTGCTTATATGGTTGTATGCCAGGGGTTGGATAAGGCTTACAGATCACTGCGTATTGCTAATCCCGCGCGACTCAATCCAGCTTTGAATTTCATTTGATCCCCATCCCACTGCGCGCCCACTGTCGCCAGTCAGTTTCTTAGGTATTGGGAATGTCCCTTTCGCAATGAGTCGGTACATCGTGGCGGCGGAGATCCCGGTCAGGTGAAGAACTTCTTTTTTGCGGAGAATACGGTTGGTGTTCATGCTTGTGCTCCTTTGAGCTGTTTCAGGAGCTGCGCTATTTACAAGCATGAAAATGGGCTGAATTAGGGACAAAAGCGTGATCATCACGGCTTTTTGTAGTATTTGAGCTTTGACGTTGCGTGAAGATCACGTTAAATACATAATCAACCATGATCTTCACGTTAAGTTACCTACCATTTTTTCTGAGCATTGATGACACAACTGCGCTGGGAATTATTACGTGAAGATCACGCTAGCATGGCTTGTTGATTAATATAATGACGAACAGGCACCTTGAATGAAGGCAGGATTGGCATGGAAAACGAAGACAAAACGCGATTGCAGAACCGTCAGAGACAGGAAAAACGCCAGGGGAATCTGAAAAGGCGTTACGGTAAAGCCTTCTCCCTGAATCTCAATGAAGCGACGATGGAACGTCTGCTTAAAATCATCCCTCAAACCATAGTTAGGAAGAATGAAGAATCAATAACAGTAAAGAGAAGCCTTGCGGTAACCGAGCTGATTAACCGATATTTTCTCGAAAATACGGTACCCCGACATTCTGAAGTATCCGTCACCACTTATGAACTCTATTGTAAGGTTAGGAACATGCGTATTTCAGGTAAAATAAGTCAAAAAATTGCTGAAGAGTTAAATAATGCTGGTCATTTAATCCCTGTGTTTGACAACGAGACCGGGCGGATTTCGCTGGAAGAAGGCACCTGGAATAGTAGGGATATATTAACTATATCTGACACGAATAAAATAATTCAGATGATTGATTCAAATGAAAGGTATCAATAAATATCATAGTCATATCTTTTAGATTTATTAACAGCATTTGATATGACGGCTGTTTCTTATTTTCATGCTCTCTCCATGATAGTCATAGCGCGACGTCGTGGATATGTCGCTGTGCTCCGCAAGCTGACGTACGGTGTGGATATCCACGCCCGGCTATACCAGCGGATAACGGGGTGAGGTAGTAGTATTTAAGCTGTGGCTGGATTAGATGTCGGACAGGGCGTTACTATTAAATTGTCATGACTAACAAGGAGATAAACTATGGTATTTAACATCGACGAAGAAGCACTTCGGGCCTCAGTATTCAAACAGCATTATGTTCCTGCTGTTGAATCTATCGGAAAAATTGGGCGTTACTGGTTTGGTGGAACACGGCAGGCCGCCTCAATGGTAGCATCCTTATTGAGAGAAAGTGGGATGTCGGTCATCTTACATAATGCACCACCCCGATGGGAATTCGTGGTTTACCTGACAGAAAGTGAAGTCAATAGTGATGACTTAGATAAAATTGCGCTTCGTCGACACGAGCTGATAGAACAAGGTGTTGCAGAACGGGATTTTCCTCTTTAGCCATCACCAGCACCGCAACCTCTGTGATGCTTTGGCTTTCATGTCATCATCACGATAGTCGTACCGGGTTGTGGTGGTTATGTCGCTATGGCCTGCCAGCTGGCGTACGGTATTGATGTCCACGCCCTGCTCCAGTAAACGGGTGATAAAGGTGCGTCGCATATCATGTGGGGTAAAACGTGCTATATCTGACGTTTGCTGTAATTGCTCCAGGATGCCGGTTAAACCGGTCGTTGTCAGCGGCTGGCTGGTAACCCTGCCGTTGCGCTGAATACGGTTAAACAAGGCATCCCCGGCCTCTTTCACTCCACTGGCTTTAATCCATGCGCGGATGACTTTATCTACCGCTGCCGCAACGTGTATCTCCCGGTATTTACGCCCCTTCCCCTGCCTCACTGTAAGAATGCCATTGTTATAGTCCCGGCGCTCAAGGCTGACCAGTTCCCCGGCCCGCAAACCCGCACCGCAAAGTGTCATTACAATGGCGACATCACGACAGCAGCGGATACGTTGCGGATGCCGTTTAGCGGCCTGAACGAGTGCACGAACCTCCTCCCGGCTGAGCGCCCTTCCCCTACGCTGGATATCGCCACTTACGCGCTTAACTGATCGGATACGTGCCAGCGTTTCAGCATCCATGCAGTTGAGGTTAAAGGCTGTCTGCGCCACGCCCCGCAGTGCTGACAACGCCATATTCACCGACGACACGGCATAACCGTCATCCAGCAGTGCCACACGTACTTTAGCTACGGCGGCGTAGTTAAGTTGTTCCCACGGATAAACTGCTGCATCCGCACCACGTTTGAGTATGCGGGCACTGCGGTTCAACAGACTGGTGATACCCCGCCGACCCGATGGTGCCAGACCACCAATATACGCATCAAACACGGTAGTTTGCACCACCGGAACGACCTGACGAAACGCAGCCCTTTTCATGTGCTTAACCCGCAATAACGTACATTAAACCAAGTAACTTTCAGCATCACACCAGCCCCCGCTCAGCCATCGACACCGTTTCAGTTCCCGCTACGATAAAGTGGTCAAGTAACCGCACATCCAGCATTTCCAGCAGCTCCTGAAGTTTTTTGGTCAACTTGATATCGCAACGACTGGGTTCAGGCTCGCCGCTGGGGTGGTTGTGGACAAGGATGACTGCGGCGGCGTTATGTTTCAGTACGCGTTTGATAACTTCGCGGGGGTGAACGCTGACCGAGTTTAACGTACCCCTGAACAGGATTTCGCGGTGCAGCAACTGATTCTGATTATCGAGCAGGATGATGCCAAACTCTTCATGTTCAAGCGGTGCCAGCTCAACCATTACGCACCGTCGAACCTCATAAGGGGAACAGAGTTGAACGCCACGCTGATAGTACCGGCTGATAATGTCACGCGCCTGGTCAAGGATACGGTTTTCACGCTGGGTAAACATGGTCATTTCAGAACTCCCGTTCAATGAAGTAAATGGCGTCGGGAAACAGCTGGCGGCGGGTTACACCAGTACGCAGGGAGAAGGCTTTACGGGGCATGGTGGTTCGCCCGTTGCTGTCGAATAAGCAGAGCATTTCTTCATCTATTTTGACCAGAAGGGACCAGTGAAACTGGTCGCTGAGCATAATCAGGCGGGAGTGGTCAGTGACGTCAAGAAACCGCTGCATTTCCCTGAAAAGCCGCCCGTCGGTTAGCCCCCGCGTCCCGGCAAAGGGTCTGGTGATTTGAACTGGGAACTGGCGGCTGTAATGTCCTTTCTGCAACACCTGAGCTATCAGCCAGTCTAAACGGTCTTCTTCAATCCCTTCAGTTAGCCATTCATGCAAAGGCCAGCGCTGCTGATAAGCCTGAATAAGCCGGTTCATTAAAGGGCGTCGCTTCACCCTGCCGTCATACAGCCAGCTCAGCATGTTAACCACGCAATAAGCCCCGCAAAGACAGTCCAGTTCGCCCTGTTGAGACGCACGTATCCCTCTGTTATCAGTCACAGATAATTCCCCGTAAGATAGTGATGATTAGTGTGGTGGGATTAGCTTTCCCAGAGAATGGTAATGGTGTAAGCGTTCATGGCGTGATACTGAATAAAGTTGGATTGCCAGAGTTCAAACAACTCCCTTCCGGCGTTAACAGGCAGATCACCAATATGAGCAAGAAAGACATATTGCTGACTCCAGCTAAAATCAAATTCCTTTTCCAGTTCAGGGTATACCGTCCCCATATAACTGAAGTCGGTAATGTAATCGAAATACCATTCATCATTGCATGAAATAAGCCGTATTTCGACGGGATGGAAACCGCCCTTTTCAGCGCTGTAACTCAGGTCTTTAAATAACAGACTGACGGCTGTAATTTGGGCTTTATGCGGCGGTGGATTTCCCGCTTCATTTATTATGATGTTTATTAATTCCTGATCGACGGGCATAGCCAGCCCTTCCTGATGGATAACACTCATCGTTTTCATTCCGAAAAATATGCATTTGGATTGATGATACAAACCAATAATTGACCATTGCCCATACTGACTGTTTAGACGATAGACGTCCTCCCATCAGAATGGGATAATAAAATGAAATGCTAAGTTGGCAATTAATTTGTATCAGCCACTGGACAATATGACACTATCCAGCAATGTTATTTTACCAGGGCTATGCTTTTAATGCAAATAGTTTCACTCAGGAACTAATTTGGTTGTTATTTTATAAACTCATCTAAAAACATAATCAAGCTTTTTCTCTTAGTGTTATCTAGCTTATTCCAGACTTGCTCGAGACGTTGTTTTAATTCAACGTCAAGCCCAGTAGCATAGTTAATCGGGATATCAGAAACATTTAAATCCTCCATACAATCAATAAAGAACCAACTGATTGGAGTTTTTAAAGCAACGGCAATTTTGACTAAATGAGCAATATTGATCTTATTCGTTCCGCGTTCATAGCGGGAAAGTTGTTGTTGAGAGATATCGATAGTCTCTGCAAGATCGGCAGCAGTTAGCCCTGCTTCTTTACGTCTGGCCTGAATACGCTGTCCTACCAGCTTATCAGCTGAATCTGCCATCAGTTTAACCATCATTTTATCTCCAGAACGTCCATAAGAGGAATTCTGGGGCCTTTTTACTCTTGCATGAACATCCATAATGGACATAAAATTGATATTTACGTCTTTTATAGACAAAAACGGCTGCAGCCGATCAACCAGGCTGGATTGAAAGCCCCATCTGTTGAGCAGCAGAGCAAAGGTGGACAAAAAGGAGAACATTGTGGCAACCACCATTACTGAGATAACGGATTGCTTTGAGTACTTTTTCAGCTCTCTTTACCGGCGAGAATTTGTCAAAACACTGCGTCTGAATGAATGTAGCGAGCGGGAATTACTGCCTTTGGTACGTTGCTATTTGCTGGGTTGGTTTGCAGACAACGTCTCGCCTGAAGTCAAAAGCAGGCTACCAGGAACGGTATCCGGGCATGGTTTCATTGATTTTGTGATTGACGATGTGGCCGTTGAGTTTGCAGTCCGTAAGCCAACAGCTGCTCGTTCCAATGTCTCCGCAACCGTCAACAGCACGGAGGTAAAGAAGCTGATGAAGCACGACGGCAAAGCCCTGCTTGTACTATTTGACTTCTCTGACACTCCCTATTCAGAAGAACAGATCGAATCTTTCCGTAACTGGCCCTCCCTGGGTCGGGGGAATCACCGTAAATCAGCTTTCAACGTTGTGTATTTCTTTGTGGAAAAACGCAGACCTCTGGCACTAGGGAAAATCACCAAAAACATTCGTATCAACTAACAAGGAATTTAATGATGGAAAGAACATTTGTTGCGTTATTACTGGCAGGCGTTGCCCTTCCGACAATCGCTGCTCAGTACTCCAAACCCGGCGCTGTTTTAGCCTTGAAACCAAGTAATAGTAATGTGGAGTTCAGTATAAGTGCATCAGTCAGGGATGGCTCAGGGACCTGCAATATGGAGGGGACAGCACAACAAATAGCTGCTGGCGAGAATCAGAAGCACCGTTGGGTTTGGAATGATAGTTCCAGCCAGTGCGTTGCAGTGTTCAGTGAAATGAATAATGGGAAAGCCGGCGTTATGACGCGTAGTTGTGAAGGATACTGCGGTGCTTCTGCGTCGGGTTTAATAGATGGCCAATACAACAAAAAATAACAAGACAACAACTTTGAATTGAAGGAAAACAATAAATGAAAGTAAACATGCTTCTGGTGTTGATTGCAGCGGGTTTAATGGTCGGTTGCGGTGATAAGACGCCCAAATGCAACAGTGATGATGCCAAGAATCTGGTCGTTGATATAGCGAGGAAAACGATAGAGAAAGGAATGACGTTTGATAAGGATGTCCGAATTTCTGTCGATAATGTCAGGACTTTAAGTCATGAGCCAGGTCTTGAAGTTTATCAGTGTGCTGCTGATCTAACTTTCGCCAAACCAAACATGAAAGACTCGTTGCCAATTTCGTATCGGATACAGAAAACAGAGGATGGCAAGGGACAATTTTATATAAATGTGTATGGTTTATGATAGTTAAACGGCAAAGGATGCCAGTCGACAAGAAGAGGATTTTTTTTAGAATTTGACCGGTGGATGGGATTGATTCAGATTGGCACAACAGCCGAAGACATTCATGCTACACATTAGTAATGTTAGGGACTGTGACCAATCAATGACCGCCGCCGTTGTTCCGACGCGCTAACTTAATTGACTCTATATATGCGCTCCGTGCCATATGCAGACATTAAAAAGAATCGCATGTATTAATCAAAAGGGAGCAGGTCATAGGCTGAGCTCACGGGCAGCGGCAGCGATACCAATACGCTCAGCCAGTTTCAGGGCTTCATCGAGGAATTAGGGTGTGTACTGCTTACGGGTCATTTTGCTGGTCGATGCTGGTTTTGTCATGAGTAATCACCGCTGGCTGAGCGTCAATATATTACGGGTAAGATCATCGAGCGTTGTTTAAGGTAAGCGTTTTCCCCAGGTCTAATTCTCTCCTTCACTCTGCCAGTGAAACTGAAACGCCGATCTTCTTGTATCCTGCATATTGATGACGTAGAAGTTGCGGGGAAAATACTCTATTGGTGTCTCACTGAAGGTGTTTAATCCGTACAATGCAATTTGTTTTCCTATTATTTCCGTTGGATCTGGGATGGTGCTGGAAGGCACACGAAAGACCTTAACAACTGAATTATCGGGTAGCAGGATCTTCAGCGTAAGAAGATGATCGTCATTTTCCGCATCAAGTAATTTTCCACTAATATCGATTCCGCCATGCTGATGATCAGAAAGAGACGGTTGCATCTGCTTGCATAGCTTTTCTGTCCAGGCCGGGCACGAGCAACGGCAGGAACAATGGGAGCAGTACGTGCCTGGACAAGCCAACTCATATACTGAAAGTGGGATATTCCGTGGCAAAAGTCGATTAATATTTTTGATAATCGTAGTGACCCGTTCAATCAGGTCTGTATTTAGTGCCCCTTCCCAACTATCACGGCTCCCCGTCAGAACTAACCCAATGTTCATATCAGGTGCTCGCTCTTTTACCATTATGCCATAGGCCGCAACCTGTAACAGGTTAGCTTCTTTCGGCTGGTTTTGTTCGTCTGTTACCTTTCCGGTTTTCAAATCAACTACGTTTAACCGATCGGGTCGCTCCTGATATATGAGGTCGGCCCGCCCATGCATATCGAAATCATTGCTGGTCAGCATAACCTCCCGGCCAACGGGTAATGTTTTTTCGTGTGC
Source organism: Enterobacter sp. MF024 (assembly GCF_005843915.1). NCBI lineage: Bacteria > Pseudomonadati > Pseudomonadota > Gammaproteobacteria > Enterobacterales > Enterobacteriaceae > Enterobacter > Enterobacter sp. MF024. The sequence goes on from NZ_VCBB01000002.1 coordinate 42,930, forward strand.
AAGGCCCCCTTTTACGAAAACAGGCGGCATAAGCGATCTGACGTAGCGGATCTGGGTAACAAGCATTTGGCGTGACACCAGCCCGGCAACGCCGTGACGGTCATATATCCAGTTTGCTACCGGCCCGGCACGTCGATTGGCTTTCAGCTCGATCGAAAAATCATTTTCCAGTTGCCTGAGGGTATAATTCCCAAAAGCGGCCTCCCTGCGTATCACTGAATTGACCCGTTGATGTATTACCTGGCCCAGAATCACTCCCGGGTGCAGGGGTAAACGTGCGTAAGAATGAGCTTCACTTTCCAGCAGGTATTTCGCCGGGCAAATGACGAAGCTCCCCAACAGAGAAGGAAGCACCGGACGAGTACGCGATAGCGTCATTTCATTCATTGCATTATCACTCCTGAGCCGAGGACGCCTGAGTCCGTAATTTTGCCATTTCAGTCCCCATGCGGCGGGATAATGCAAAAGTATTCGTCGCGTCTACGTCCACCTCATATGAAAATGCCTCAAGTTCCGGGTTTGCAGCAAATGCAGCATCTGGATCCCAGAATGGATGTAGTACGGCAGCCCAACGCCCGGCCCCGGTGCGAATCACGGGTATATTCCCCTTCATTTCTGCGGCACTGTCGCTGTATAGCGAAGCGGCCTCTTTGGCTAATCGTAGGGCATTTTCTGACCAGTCAGCTACGCCCGGAGAGGTAAAATCACCGTTCAGCCCGGCGTTATAGGTTTGATCCAGAAGAAGTTGAATAACATCCAGTCCCAGACGCCAGTCCAGCAATCCGTGATACGGCTGGTTTCCGTACCGGTGCAGGCAGTGATAACACCCCTGAAAGCAGCGTTCGCGATGATCGGGTTGCAGGAACTCAGCCAGCGGGTAGGCCGTTTTGTTATTTAAAATATTCTTCATGATCTCAAGGATAATGAGAGAACCGGATGCGCCCTTCTGCTGTAGCCGTTCACATAACCCTGAACCATTAACCAGACGATCGGCCATTTGCAGAACCGGTACCGACTTACCGTTTTTCAGCATTTGAACACGGGGTTCCAGAATTTCGATTTCTTCAGGATCAATATCCAGTAGCTCTTTTGATGCATAATTCACAATGATAGAAGACGCCGAGAGCGCAGCAGCTCTGAATGCCGGAGTTAGAGTGGAATACTGTAGCCGGAGACCCGGCGGGGTTTGGGCAACCATCAGCGCAAGTAGATCAGTCACTTTAGGCGCGGCAAGATAAAATGTGTTTCGCGTTTCTCCCCGATCGGTAAAGCGGTTTTTAACTAACAGGTCGGCCTCAATTATTTGACTATCCATCCAAACCCGGTTCGCCCAAAGCGGCTGGTGGGTCCCCTGCTTTCTGAAAGGGACCGATAGGCTCCCCTGTGTTGCGCTGAAACCACGCCATGTTTTATTGGTATAAATTCCCCGATTCAGGCGGTGCAGACATGTCTGTGGCTGAAGCTGTATCGCCACATTAACGTCAGGCTCAGGCGTTGCAGAAAAAGCGTAGGCTTCTGCAATTGATACACGACTGGCCGTGGTCAAGATCTGATCAAAATCCTCTTTGGCCGATTTTGGTTCCAGCGTGGTGATAAATCCATAAGGAACATAGCATTGATAGCGCTCTGCCTTATCCATAACGGCACCGCAGATAGTACATTCGGTAGCCAGAGAGTTTGCTGGAGCCCAAATGTTGCACACCGGACAGGCGGTCATTGTTCTGAGTTCACCCGGTTCGCAGGCATTTGAATAAAATGATCGTGGATTTTTTCTGCTCTGTTTAAGCAGTCCACTATAACCTGCTGTAAAGTAGCGTCGTTTATCCTGAACCAGAATTTTTCCGGGGGCAAATTCCTGTATCGCAATATCCAGATCGCGATCCATGCTGGCGAATTCGATTTCTTTTCCACCTGTGCTTACAGGCCTTGTCAGCAAAAGGCGTGATCGGGTCGGCATGCCATACATTGGGAATTTACCGTGTTCCGCCAACGCTTCAGCCAATCCTTTCGCCTCCATCGCGCTGTCGTTCAGTACGGCGTTGATATCCTGAATCAGCTGTTCCGGCGTCAAAGGCTGAATAATTTTCTGGAACAAATGGGGGTTTTGCTGTGTGCTAGTCTGGGCAAATTCATTGCGCGCCAGGATGGTTGCTTCGATGGCCTGCCGGATTTTTGGCAGCCAGTCCGTTTGGTTTTCTTTCAGCCAGTGCACCGGGAAAAACTCACCATGGTTATCAGGGACGTGTGCGTAGTCGTCAACCGGCCATGGATGATCGGCTTTTTCCGTTTGCTGTCTTAACCATTTGAATGCTGACACCATCCAGATTTTTCGTACCAGTCTCTGGCAGATCATTTCCAGCTTTGTAGTCAGAAACGGTGGCGGAGGGAGGTCGCCTGTAATTTTTTCCGGATAGCGGAAGTAAAACAGATCGTGACTCTTACTGCGACACGCGGTTAATACGAATGAAAACGCTTGTCCACGTCGTCCGGCACGTCCGACACGTTGTTGATAATTAAAGCGCTGTGGCGGCATGTTGGCCTGAAAGACCGCACGTAAATCACCGATATCCACGCCCACTTCCATGGTTGTGGTTACGGAAAGCACATCAACCACCCGGGCTGCCCGGTCAAGATCTCGATCGGGCTCAAAATTTTTCATTCCTTCTGGTAAAATATCATCGTCGTCGGCAATCAAAATACCTTTAAACCGGCGTAGCCTTGCCGCCGGATTTTCGGTCATTCCAGTCAGTTCCTCTGAGCGCATCCTGTGAATACCAGAAGAATGTGAGAGACGTTTGCCGAGATAGTGTTGCATCTGGAGCGTTTTTGCCTCACTGCACGGCGTTTCTGGTAAAGGAGAGTAGCAGCGAGTACAGATTCCCGCGCCGGTGTGCATGTGTATACGCCCACAGCGGGAGCAGCGCCAGACGCGATCTGTAGGTTCCGCCAGGCGAAAGTGCATTTTACCAATATCAATAATACCGCCCTGATGACCCGCCAGCTCTAGTCGCCGGAGAAAACTATCAATTAAAGATAAAGGCTCGCCTCCTGAACACTGGCATATCTCCTGTGTAAAACGGTACAGGCGGTTTCTACGATTGACATCGCGCGCTGAACTCCATGGAGTTTCTGGCTTTGTATATTGTGAAGGGGTAACCCGGTATGCGTCCGCCAACACACGAAACATTGCGTCATAAATCGCGAGATGTTCCCGTGAGTCGTTTCCGGTAATGGGAAGGCAGGGATAACCCCAACCGGACTCTTCCAGCGCGAAGTAGGTTTTACTGAATACGCTTTCCCCTACCAGCCGTTTCAGATCGCGTGAAATCTCCTGTCGTGCCACAAGCAGGTTGTCTTCATAGGATGGAAGCGCTTTCCAGCACCACTCCCCCTGCGTGTTCTTTTCAAAGAGTTGTTGCCATGCAAAGGTCAGCGTGCCTTCTTCATGTTTTTCTGGATCGGGAACAGGCGCGATGCCAGTACGATCGGAAGGGTGAATACCTGCATCTACCTGCGCCCTTAACAGCGGGCCAAGTGGTTGACCTGCATCCGGTGATTCAGGTTCGAGGATTTCACGCAGAGGTATGCTGTCAGATTCAGGCTTTGATAATAACCCTCTGATTTTCTTTCGTTCATCAGCAAGTTGATCCAATTCATCCTCTTCCTCATCCGACCTTACGCTGAGGTTAACTAGTGTTTTGTTCCGGTTCTCTATCTCTGCCTGGCGTATTTTTAGTTGGTTATGGGACGGTTTATCAGCCGCAATAGTCTGTAGCGAATGGACAACAATTTCTCGTCGGACGTCGTCATGGTGACCCGATTCCAGATCGAGCGCCGCCCTTGCGGCATCTTGACGACTGTCTGAAAACGTTACCAGTTGCTCACGGTTACCCGATCGCTGTAGTTCCGCCATTAGCGAGCTGGCCAGTAGTTGTGTCGTTTTCGAAAAACCGACGCGAAAGCTACGGATTGGGGAGAGCTTACCTTTGCCGTATTTATAGGACGTACCGCACGCCGGACACTGAAAAGGTAGCGCCGTTCCCGGTGACTGGCTGGATGACTGGCCTCTTTCCGAGGAGGCAAATTCACCGGGTTTAACGTAATAGAACCAGCCCGCTATATGGTTTTCCGGTAGCGGTTTTAAGAGCGATGCTGGGTGTTGAATAGTGGCGGTAAATGGATCGTAGCTGGCTTTTACCCAAGTACCAAAAGTATTGTCATTATCGCTGTTTAGCTCCTCATTTCCTTTCGGCCAGAAACGTTCGACAACGGGCATAAATAGCGCGTATTCTTCAGCAGATCGGCGTTCTACCATGACTGATTTTGCGTGTTCGGGCAGTTGTTCCGTATCAGGGTCGTTGGGTAAAAGTTCAATTCGACTTTCTGAACCGGAAAAGACCGAAGGTTTACCCCCCCAAAAGAGATTACCGCAACATTCACAATAGAGTAATTCGACACGCCGCGATTTTTTATCTTTGCCGTAACGTAAGCCGGACTCCACGGTAAGATCGCCAAAATATCTGTGATTAATTTCTTGCGCAGATGCAGCGCTAGGGACGGGCAATGGCGCGACATATAACCCCTCAAGAGCGCGCAAAAAAGCATGAGCGCGGAAACGTGGCGCACCGATATCATCAGGAAAGGCATGTGAAAACCATTGCGGCCAATCTCCCTCAGTCGAACGTAACCAGATTAATGCCTGGAGCGCTTTGTCACTATGGGGTTGGGCGTTAAAAAGGCGTGAACTAAGCATTTTGATTGACGTAGCTCTCGGAGAATGATCGTCCGTATAGCAGCCACTTTCAAGCAGGTTGCCCGCCTGTAAAACGACACGTTGCGCTAGTTGTTCTGTAGAGGCTTCACTGGCTGTCATTTCCATGCTGCGGGCGACATTCTGCCAGTGTTGTAATGAGGTAAGTGGTGCTTGCTGTAACTGAAGCACTGCGTGATAAAACGCCTCCAGATCCCCCTGGAAAAGAGACATATTGCCCGGGGGAAGGGTGTCACCTTTAATAATACATTCTCTCCAGTCGCTGGAAGAGGCACCTGCGGGTAATCCCCGCTGACCGAACATCCCCCATAAATATTCGACGCTTTGATCACCTTCAGCACCTTCAACGGGTAAAGAGGCGCTGGAGGCCAGAATGCGCAATTTGTGTCGGTGTTTTTCCTGATCCAGCCCCAGCCGGTTGATCAAATGTTTAAGCAAGTAGCTGACTTCAGTACCAGCGGTTCCTCGCTGTAGATGAAGTTCGTCAAGAATAAGATAAAAATAGGCATCAGGATCGCGCTCAATCCACTGTCGGGTTTGCTCAAAAATAGGATCGTCCACCTCGCGAACCAGCATCGTTGAGAGCATGCTGGTGTTGGTGATCAGAATATCGGGCGGTGTCTTTTGCATTTCCCAGCGGCTGAGAACCTCTCCGCCAGCGGTTCGGGGGAAATTAAACGATAATTCGTTATCCTTGTCCTGCTGCGCTTGTCGTACCGCCTCCTGATGGGTCTCTTCCGTTAATTGCATATATTCACGCAGCTCAGTGATTTTTTTAGCCACGCGCTTTTTCTCATTTTTTTCTTCACTGAGTCGGGGATGTTTAAGCCAGCCAGTTACTTTAGTTGCGCTGGTATAACGGCCAAAGAAGATCCGGTTGCCGCCGAAATGCGTATCCATGACATCATGAGCTTCGCTGGAATCCAGCGCCCGTCGCATACGTACCAGTTGATCCTCTACCAAGGCATTCATCGGGTAGAGGATCAGCGCGCGTACCGCTTTCGGACGAGCAGCGGCTTCATGCTCGCGCATGAAGCAGGGCTGTTTATCCGCTACCTTATGCCACCACGGTTGCCAGCACTTCAACGCCGGGCTTTGCGGCCAGCCGGTAGCTTCTTTTGCGATCTGTGCCAGAACCGGCAGTAAAAATGATTCGGTTTTACCGGAACCGGTCCCGGAGGTGACAATACCCGGTTTCCCTGGCTGTACCCCTCTTTTCAGCATGTCCAGTTGATGGGTATAAAGATTAAAACGTCCCTTAGTTGAATCCGTTTTATTGTGGGGCAGAAGTCCACCTAAACAGAGGTCGATGAATGCCGCCCTTTGTTGCGCATTAAACCCTGGCAACCATGTCTGACCATAAGCATCATTTCGTAATTCGCTGATAGTTAAGCCATAATGCTGATATCGGGGCATCGGTTCAAGAAATAGATCGGCACATAATGTCCCTTGCTGTTCCAGTAACGCTCGCCGTTCAGACTGTATGTCTGATGAATCAATACGGAAGGCTGTTTCAAGGTACGAAATATAAAAATCTCTTATTGATTCAAATGTTTCCAGTGGATTATTCATTATTATTCCTTTGCTTATAACTGGAAAAGGTGCTCAAGTACGCTTGCCGATTCACCGCTAGTCATTTCCTGAACATATGGCCCTAATTCCGGTGCAAGAATGTCAATCGTGGTCGCAATATCTTGTGTTGTACTACGACCGAGACCGTAAGCCAGACGGGCAACGGCTTGCGCTTGTTCATCAGGAAGTAAAGAGAGTAGCGCTGCTTTTAGTGCTTCCCATGGCGCACAAGCCGGGTGTTCTGGCTGGTGGTTGTCCACATAGATTGTCTGCCATAGTTCTGGGGCAATACGAGAAGGCGTGATGTCAGTATTTTGCTCAAATGGCCGTTCATCCGACCATATATTCTCTGCCAGAAACAGAGGTAACTGGTAAGCAAGAGGAGCCTGTAATGGAAACGTGCTTTTCCCGGTGGTGAATGTGAGTAAAAAAAGTATTGGGTGCCGGATGGGCAAATGTCGCAAAGCCTGTCGCCGATCCGTCCAACTGCATGCGGCAGAATGGGGAGTTCTGAATAAACACTCGTGGAGTTCGGGGAGCAGCGTTTCTGGCGGAGTACGGTTAAAACCACGCAATTCAATAATGCTCGCCAGCCCTGCCTCTTGTTGTTGGGTCAAAAAATCGCCCAGTGTCATGGTATGAGTATCGCCGGATAAGCGGATCAGCGTGGGGGAGTTCATTAAATCGCTGAAGCTAAAATGATCGCTATGTACCGATACTTCCCCCCAAACATTACCGGCTAAAAGGTTCGCTAATGAAGCGATAGTCTGTTTTGTCTGTTTTCCCATCAATCCGATCGCGGGTGTAATACTCGCAGTGGCAATCAGGCTGGATAATAAAGATTCACTTAGTCCCGTTGCCTGTGCCTGTTTTTCGATAGCCAATGATAGTTGATGCTTGCGAGTCAGGAGGCTCACCTCTGCTAATGGGAAATTAGAATTTACTGATTCGGCTACAGGTTCTGGTGTTATCCGTTGTTGGACAGGTTGTTCCTGCGCTGTTTCATTTTTGATAATCGCCCGCAGTAGCGCTGTCTGGGCTAGCGTTTCCACTCCCGCTTGAGATGCGGCTTCGAAGGTCTTTTTAATCCGTTGTTCCAGCTCATTTTCTTGCTGACGTAGTGCTTTATTAATTCGATCGGTCTCTTTTTTCAGTTTTTTCTTCTGATCGACTATTTCATTTTCAAGCTGTATTTTCTTTTCAGATAATACCATTATTGATTGTTTAATCTGATACTGTTCGTCTTCGTAACGAGTCAGTATTTCCTGTTTCTCAATATTAATTTGCGCCTCAACCTCAGGTAAAGCCAGTAACTGTTGAGTCGTATCATTAAGAAAGGATCTTGTATCTGCTATCTGTTCCAGATGAGATACTGCACGAAGATAGGATGCCTCATTATCAGATTCATGTTCAGCAATAAAATGGGTTAAGTTTTGTAGCTGCCCTTTACTGAATTGAGGGAAGTCTTTTGCTGAATCAGTTCGTTTAAGCAGGCGTTTGATCCACGTAGTAGCTTCAGCACAATCATACTTTTCACTCACCTGAGGGAGTTCAGTGATCACCGTGAGGGCATGAGAACCAAGTAATGTCTGAGGAACCTGACGATAACTCTCCAGCGGCATATCAAAGTCATATTTTTTAGGATCAGACAAGTCACCCGGTAATCTCAGGGATACTCCATCACTTAGCTGAAAAATGACCGACGTATCGTTTTGCGGTTGGTAGCTGGTGAGTAACCACTCTCTGACAGTATCAGGTTCATCTGAGGCATGAGGCAGCGCGACGACAGGATAAACGCGCGACAGGTAGTCAGTAATGACATACTGCGCGGGTTTATCAGACGGCTGATATCGGGCTTTCCATATTGCAATTTCACCCCGAGTAAATTTTTTGCTGAAATGATTCTCAAAACCAATGGCTTCACCACCATGAGGGAAAAGATCTTTTACCAGTTCCTCCGGGAGGTCTCGTAGGTTGCCATTAATTAACAGACTAATCGGCGTAACAAAAAAAGCGCCGGACGCGGTTAACGCTAACACTTTTCCAATGAACATAACTTCGTCCATCGAACTGTCGATTTCTTTGGAAACAACGGGAGGAGCCTGTATTACACTGGTACCATCCATTTTTTTAAGGTCGTGACTGGCTTCAAACTGATCGATAAGTTCACCCAATTTTCGCGCCAGCGGTAAAGAATGTTCTGATAGCTTTGTCCGCCATCGATTATCGGCTGTACGCGTTCCCCTAAGTGCGTCAACCAATCCCCCAACAAACAGTGGAATAGTGCGCTCTGGCATAGAAATTTCTTTACCCTGACTAATTAAGGCACATTGTTCAATGTCTTCGTCAGTGAAATTAATTGTCAAGGAGTCAGAAACACCATGTTGGGGTAAATCAATTTCTTCACCATTCAGGAATTTCGTTATAATTTCAGGGCAGTCAGAAGAAATATAGAATCCCAGAATGGTGCGCCATAACGGTTTACAGAGTTCAATATCTTCTGCATTACTTTCTGCTTCTAACAGATCTCTAAGAACAATTTGTGGGTCATTTTGTTCAGAAAACGTTAAATTTTCACGAAGCCAATCAGACACAACAGGTTTGGCCTTAGGTGGTAACGTACGGAGAAAATGTAACCTTTTCTCCGGTCCTTTCGGTAAATTATCCGCTTTAGCGCCATTTCTGGTGAGTCTTTGCTTGCACTCTTGCAAGCATCTGATCAATTCATGAGATTCTGTACCGAAGTAGTACATTTGGCCCAGCCGGTCGCTGATAATATTTTTCTTTTTAGCCATCTTAAACGTTCTCCTTACCACCTGATTCTGTAAAATTACTGTAAGGTTCTGCGCAACTTGCGTGTTGTCAGCGCTCTGTTCCGTCGTGCCAACGCTCGTTGACAGGAGGGGAAGGTCATTACATTGTCCCAGAGTGGAACTTTCCCCCCTGCAAATAAGTAACCACCGTTATCTGCTATCGACAAGCATCCATGGGCAACATGGATCCACCACTGTAAAACGGAGGGCGGTAACGCAATAATTTTCGTTGACCAGCACCAGCCACTATCGCCTTTTTGCACACCAACCGTTTCTCCTGAACATATCATCTGAGCCATTAAGGCCCAGGAGAAGCTATCGGTTTGCCAGTATCCAGCATTCTGCCTAATAAAATAACGATAACGCTGTTTTTCCTGACACCGTATCAATAGATTATTTGCCGTTTGAGTAATCCGCTGTTCTTCTGACCATTGGTATTTTTCAGCTTGCCATAGCGACACATGGAGATCCGGGGGTAAAGCCGGGGTAAACTGCATTTGAGACATCGGTAGCAATACTCCGCTCAAAGCATTTACGGGGAAATCGTCGTGATTAACCAAACGTAACCCAAACTGTTCAATGAAAGCATGGACACGCTCTCTGGCTGACAGATGCAATTCAATACAACCCATTGAACAGCCGTTATCCTCAACTAACCGACGCCCTATTCGCTCACCGTTATTAAGTGCTTCTTGTAGAAGATTACGTTCACTTCTTGTAAACATCCCCAGAATTCGAGCAACAATTCCCTGCTCAGTGACATCAACGGAAATGGTTCTTTCAGCCAATGAGACTAACGAATATGGCGCATGACGTCGTTGTACTACACAAAGCCAGCCAGCGGCAAAGAGCATGCGACGCAATTGCCATTCGGGTATCCTCGTTACCTGTGATACCGGTTCAATATGTTTTTTTAATTCACCAAAAGGCAATGTGCTACGGCGTTGAAAACGCAAGGCCAGCGCTTCAGCGATCCAGTCAAATGCTGCGGGTATATTATGTAATTCAGTATATTGACATGTTACAGGAAAGCCATTTTCATACTTCCATAACATCTGAGCACCACTCAATGGCGTTATTTCTTCGCGTTTCAGTGGGGGGATCACTGCCGTATCCCCTAACGCCATTAATACTCCCGATGGTCCATCAGTCAGCCAATCATGTGGCTCTGAAATTTTACAATAAGTGGCGTAAGGCGCATGATCTAACACGTGCACATCAAAATTTACTGGGATATCTGAATGCGCTAACGTAAGTTCGTAGCGACAAAATGCCTGACCAGATATTTCCATCAACTCCTCTGGTGAAATGAATAATCCTTCAGCTCCCTGAGATAGCGAGCCATGAGTTAATTCTTCTCCGTCTTTATTGCTGATGACATAGCATCCTCTTAGTACTTCAGGCATATGAATTATCGGTGTACTGGCAGGGTTAAGCAGTATAGCCTGTCCAAATCGCGCTGCACCTGACATACGAGGTCGAGCAGGCTGCCATCCCTGTATTAGAAAACGACGGGCTTCTTCTGGTAACAAACGGGCAATCTTATCCAGCGTTTGCCTGCCAACTTTATCGGAAGAAACTATCGACCATTTGGTAGATTTAATATCCCGACGTTGTACTCTTTCGCCAACCTTCTTCAAGACAGTGAAAACACTGTCTGCATATGTATGATGAAGTATTAAATAGGTTGGAGAATCTTCATAATATTCTCCTTCTGAACTAATATGACAAAAATCATCACGAAAAAGCGGTAAACACCCAGACCGCAATGCGACTCCCACTCGTGATTTATAGAAATAACCCTTCCGTTTTTTTAATAATAAATCCAAGGAATTTAATGTGGTGCCTATGTCTCGTTCGTAATATATATTATTATAGTTCTCTATTTCATTAGGCAAGGAGTAATAATGCTGGATTTCTGAGGCTGTAGCAGCAGCGTCATCCATAAGAAGATAAATCTCCGGATTACCTGAATCATTAAACTCCATGTGAATACAATACTTACCATTCTCTTTGAGTTGTTCTCTCTCCGTATGTACAGTGATATCACGAACAGCGCCCCAAAAAGGAGAGTCATAAGCCTGCTGCATGGCAGCCTTTGAAAGTAATGTTCTGAACTCAATAAACTCTTGGTTAAAAACCTCGCTAAAATAATATATATATTGATGTACTACCTTATTAACTGATTCAAAAGTTGAATAGTTATCTAGTTTATTATCGATGAGAATATTCCGTAAAAAGACCTCATCTTTGTAGCAGGGAAAAGCAATTCTCTTGGAATACCCAATCAATCTTTCATGCTTTGATGGCCTTGGCAAGATTAAACGGGTACAGTTTTGTCTTTTACTACTCCATCTTTCTAACCTTTCCCATAAGTTGGGTAATTCAGTAAAAACAAATTTTTTATTTTTATCAAAGCCAAGCAGCACAGAAAATCGAACCCGAAAATCCCCTTCGTCATGTGTTTCATCATCAGCACTGGCAGCAAGTAATGTTAAATATAAAACGGCAAAATAAGTAGGGTATCCTTTTATTTGCGCTAAAATGTCTAATCGCGACTCATCTCTGAGAGCATCCTGGATTTTAGACGCTTTTTTTCCAAACGAAATCAGGAAACTTCGCTTAGCATCCTCTTTGCTACGTGGACCTGCAAGTTGCTCAAAAATGCGGCCCGTAGTATCAATTCGGCTTAAAGTCGAGCCCGTATGCGAAGACTCAAGAAAGACGATCTTTACTAGTTCAGCATTCCATTCTTCTAAAGTAACCGGGAAAGAATCATCCATACTCACCGCCTAATTACCGTTCGCTGTCATCATTTTCAAACCAGTACCAGAAAATAAATGCCGAAAAAGTACCTCAGCCAGCAGTGGAGGAACAGCATTACCAATTTGGGTAAATTTTGACTCGACGTCTCCTACAGGCTCAAAACCCTGTGGAAAAGTTTGTATTCGTGCACATTCCCGCCATGATAACCGCCTTGCCTGTTCCAGTTTGGGACGAGAAGTATCAACAATTAGATGCTCATATTCATCAGAAAAGTCCCAGCGCTGCTTCCAGCCATCCTCCAGGTTTGACCATGTTAACTTCATCACCGGGCTGGCAGGATGTAATGTCACATGACGCCAGTTAGCTACGACGGTGTAAGCAGGGCTGTCCCATAGAGCTTTACGATTTCGGGACATGAAATACCATGAGAAATGCCCTTCAGGATCATGTGGTCGTTCGTAAAACTCACCTTCAGGCCATAGTGGTAAATCCCTAATAGCCTCACCATGTGAAACATAGGGTTTTAAATGAGGATTCTTTTTTGTCGCTTTGCCATGTGTTTCAGCAGGAAATTCAAAGTATTGCCCCAGGTCGTTTCTGACACCAATGATAAACAAACGCTTGCGTGACTGAGGTACGCCATAAGCCCTTGCGTTTACCATATGATAGCTGACCTGGTATCCGGCAGCTTTGTATGCTGTGAGCTGTTGTTCCAGAAAACTACCGGCTCCCAAATGTTTCAAGCCAGAAACATTCTCAGCAACAAAATACTTAGACCGAACGGTCTCTAATACCCGTAGAAAGTGTTTATAAAGATTTGTTCTGTCGTCATTGTTTGGTTTTCTGTTACCTGCCATTGAAAATGACTGGCAAGGATAGCCACCAACAACAATATCAACATCTGGAAAAGACTGAATTTGAGAGATATCGCTATGTCTGACATCAGTATCGGGGAAATAATTTCCTAATGTTTTACAGGCATTCTCTACGACATCGTTGGCAAAGACGATGTCTCCACCAGCTGAGGTAATTCCAAAATCCATACCACCACAACCGGAGAAAAGTGAAAGTACCCGAATATTATCGTTCTCTCTCTCAAAAACACTGCTCATACGCCCATACCAAATATCTTCTTCTAACAAACCGTAACTGGTTGTTAATTCGCCATAAAATCATAGAGAAAGATTATACCCCTCAGTAAAGAATCTTACATCAATATACTTAGCTTTTGAGGGGAAAGTGGTGTTTTTGTTGTTAAGGTATTACTAAATGGCCGTTCTTCAGATAGCGCTTCCCACCAAATCCCTCATCAGCAACATCGGATCCATCGGCAACGGTTCAGCGGATAAAATTCCCGCGCTTCTTCAGACAACGCATCAACCAGCGTCCCGCGAATACCGATGGTTTCCGCCACCTGTATTACCCGCAACTCGAGGTCACGTATCAGTGCCAGCCCCATACCTTGCCTATGTAGCGATTTATCCACCTCTAGGCGTCCCAGCACCAGAAGGGGATCGGGCAAGACATATTGCGACAAAAGCGCACGGGGGCAGTATTTGTTGTTACAGCGCTTGAAGCCAGCGAGTAGGAAGACATCACCTTAGCATCGTCGAAGCAGACAAACGTGCGGGATGCGACGGAAAGCTGGTTCTTCATCGCCCACTGTTTTAGCCAGTTATCCATAGAATCCACTCCACAACAGAACGAGGTAAGAATATGCCCTGTATGAAGGGGAAAATGTATTTATTGAAAGCCTCCAGAATGTCAGAGGCATATCCTTCAGACCATCGACCAAATCTCGTCGCATGCCATTCAAGTGCCACAGTCTGGAACGTGTTGTTGAGTTGTCCATCGCAAACCAGTTTCTCTTATTTCTTTGTTGTTGATGGGTGTAAGCATACCCGTTTTAGTTCCACGCACTTTTTGAGATCTCCGGGTTTTTGACCCTGGCCCAAAATCAGTGCAGTGCTAAATCAGAGATCTTCGTCTTTCCGGAGACTTCGGATGAATTCAGCCGGAGTCATGTCATTTAATGATGAATGCGTCCTTTCATGATTATATTCCCTGCGCCAGCTGTCGAGTTTATCCTGCGCATCTTCCAGTGACAGGAACCAGTGAATGTTCAGACACTCATCCCGCAGACTGCCGTTAAATGATTCAATAAACGGGTTATCTGTCGGCTTTCCGGGGCGCGAGAAGTCCATGGTCACGCCGTGTTCATACGCCCATTTATCCAGACTTTTTGAGATAAACTCGCTGCCGTTATCTGTCTGAATACGTACCGGCAGGCGCTTACCCAGCACCCGCAACCCTTCCATCACACCGACCACATCCTCGCCTTTCAGCGACTTTCCGGCATGGATCGCCAGACACTCCCGACTAAAATTATCGACTACAGTCAGCGCCCGGAAACGCCGTCCGTTAAACAGATTATCCGACACGAAATCCATACTCCAGCACTGATCGATATGGGTCAGGACCGGACGTTGCTGGCGTTGTGCTGCACTGACATGTCTGCGGGGGCGCTTTCTGCGCAGGTTGAGGCCTTCCAGACAGTAAATCCGGTGTGTTTTCTTATGGTTAACAAACCAGCCCTCCCGCCGCAGCTGGATATGAATACGCGGACAACCATAGCGTATCCGGGTTTCCGCGATCTCCCGGATACGCAGGGTTATCGCCCGATCGTCACGCCGGCTCTGCCAGTGGTAGACAGTTCTGCTCTGCATCAGTAATCCGCATCCCCGGCGGACACTGATACGGTATGCTTCCTGCAGGAAATGCACCGCCTGGCGCTTCTGAGCCGGCCTCAGAACTTTTGCTTCAGTACCTCCTGCAGCATCTCCTTATCCAGACTCAGATCGGCCACCAGTTTCTTCAGCCGCTGATTTTCATCCTCCAGTTGCCTCAGGCGCCGCAGTTCCGTCACACCCAGACCGGCAAATTTCTTCTTCCAGTTGTAAAAGGTGGCCTCAGAAATGCCCATCTTTCTGCAGACTTCCCCGAATCGGATCTTACGCATAGCGATCTCCTCAGGGGACATAATCAGTATGTCGGAAGATCTCTAAAAGTGAATGGTTCGGTTTGCCGGGATACTTACAAACTCACAACCCAAAGCTATCTTTTTCTAACGACGAGCGAGGGATGGTCTGAAGTACTCGACTCCTCAGCCTCAGCCGGTCTGAAATAAACTAGCGAGAAAAAGGCGGCAATCATAACGCTTTAGAATATAATTCCAGAACGGATCCAATTTGCCACCTTGGACGGTAATCAACTCAGACGAACATATTCATCTTAGAGTCAGATGTTCAACTGGGAATTCATAAAGTACAGCACACTTCCATCATCGAGCTTGACCTCATCTCCACATGCTCCCTTAAAAAGGGCAACACTGCGACTGTCCACCTTTAAACCTTCTTGTGACAAGTAGTGATAAAATGACGGATGATAGTCCAATCCTTCGCGAAAGCGGTAAGGATCATCTTTGGTTCCAACTCCAAAAATATCCCTTCCAAATTTCAATTTTTGACCTTCAAGTATTCGCTTCGCCTTGATACTTTTTCCGAGGTCAGTTGATTTTTCTCGCAGCGAGTCGAGCCAAGATCCGGTCAGCATAGAGGCTACTTGGCGATCCATCATCGCCTCAATCCCACATAGCGTTGAAAGCATAAGTGTCAATTGTGCCAGAATTATCTTATGACCTGACTTCCACCCTTCTCCCCCGCCCCCCAAAAGATCACCTCCGGTAGCAATTGTACCGTGCGCAACATGGGACAAGAAACCGTACTGGCTGAGCACCCCTGGTTGTTTTGAATTCATTGTCCCTAGTGGAGTTAGTATGTTATACGGCTTTTTGATAGACTCTCGCCACAGGTGCTGCCACTCGGACGTTGCACCAGACAAGTTCGAGCTTCCCGCAAGAACTCGTGCCAATTGTTTCTCAGCGTTCGCCAATAATTCCGAAATTTTTCCGGAGTTAGGGGCAGACTTTTCCACCTCATTTTTAGCTTTGGTTAATTTCTCCCCTAACTCGAATGCCAATGCATGATGCTCAAGCATTGAGCGCACGAGTAGCGTCACCCCGAGAACGCTGTCTGCGTTAACAAGTCTCGCCGCTTGACGAGCCATAGACCACATCTTGTACTCAATTACCTCGATGCTGAAGCTCAAACTCGGAACTAGGATCGAGAGCTGCTCATTACCCTCATACGACCCATTCGGTATAGGTAAAGAATTAGCAGCTTGAGCAAGTCGAAATTCTTGTTGAATTAAGAACGAATATCGATTCTGCCCTGAAATTGTCTTAAGTGAGTCAGGCCAAAGACTTGGTGAAAGCTGGCTCTCTCTCAAAGCCTTGATTGCCTCAACATCTGTTGGCCAAGTCGGCGGAGTACCAAAAGCGCTTTCCCAGTTAGACTCGCAGTTAGCAAAATGGTGAAAAGTCCCCTCTGCGTCCTTCCAATCTGCTTCTCTATGCCCCATTTCCACAGAGTATGTCTTTTTGAGGATGGGTAAAGTGACATCCGCCAAGATACGGAAAGGATCAATTGAGGATGTCTGATTCAAAGGTAAAAAAACAATATGATCGCAATTGTCATTTTCAACCCATGGCAATTGAAAAAACGCTTCATAAATCACGATAAAAGCGTCAGCTACAATAGTTGCGGCCTCAGTGGAGTGAGGCCTCACAGATAGAATGTGGCTACCATAGTTAGGATGGACATATTCACTAAGTTGGTTGAAAGCCAGCTTCAGACTTTCATGACGTTTATCGGCTATCTCTTTATCTGAAGCCTGATTAGTCAGCTCCTCCCTATTTTTTGATTCCAGCCTAGGTAAGACCCGACTTTGGAGAAAACGAATTTTTACCGCCACAGCCTCACTGTCAAATGGAGTCTTTTTGCCAAATTCAAAGAGTTCCGCAACGACATTTAATGCATCGAGTTCTTCTATCTGGGTTCGAAGCACTAGAGCAGCCAAATGTAGGTCACCTGTGGTGGAGGCTTGGTCTAACGCCTCTTCCAGGAGCAACCAGCGTGGCCAGACACATGCCAAAAGCAAAGGTTCGATTTTTTGGTGCAATATCTCAGGGGAGTCCAATCGCGCCCGTGATAAATTAAGAGCAGCAAGAATCAGGGTGTGATCACTCAGACCCTCAAGTGCTGGAGGTCTTTGACGCCCTCGCTGCCTCCGCGCGGCAATAGAATCAAGCTTAGTCATCTTATCGCTGAGTTGAGTGTCCCAAATCGAGCGCCATGGGCGGAACACTGGAATGTTAAGCATAGTTAATCGTTAATTCCTTATAGTAATCTGCGCAAAGCAATTTAAAAACTTAGCATGCTTTGCTTGCCTTATCCGCATCACTATCACAAGCAGTGCCAACAACACCCGCGGTGCAATCCACATTATCGCCTCCCTAGCCGTAAACTCCAGTCCCATAATATGTAAACCACCATAGCCTTCTACCCATTGGCTCACCTTTGTTCCGTACCATTCAAGCGCCACAGCCTGAAGCGTGTTGTTGAGCTGCACATCGCGAACCAGTTTTTCTTCTTTCTTGGCAAAAGATGAATCGATGCCCTCAGCCAGCTTTTTCTTGGCTTCATCACGTAGTGCCCTCGCTCGTGCAAGAGACACTGATGGATAAACACCAAAAGCCAAACGCTTCTCTTTTCCATTGAAGCAATATTTCATCCGCCAGTACTTGGAACCAGAGGGAACGACTTCAAGATACAAACCAGCCCCGTCTACCCACTTGTAGGCTTTCTCTCTGGGTTTAGCAGTGTCTACCTGTCACGCATTAAGCTTCATTGGGGGCATCTCCCTGGACCGAACACATAATGCCCCCACTTATACCCCCAACTGTGACTTGATTCCGGTTAAGTCCAGTTGATAACAGGAGATAAGACACGGGTCATAAACCACTGTATACGGGCTTTGTGTTGATTTCGATAGACTTGAGAAGCGTTTGAAATGGTGTCGATAATAGGAGTCGAACCTACGGCCTTCGCGATACTAATGCGAGCAAACTCCAAAATGAGTACAATGATAAGTACATACAAAAATATGAATAAAATAAAACACTTATATCAATAAGATAATTGTTAAATCACGGTTCAACGTCTGATGTCTTAAGCGAGCCGCACGCTGTGGCTCTTTAAATATAAAAATCCACGCGCTTGCGTGGATTTTTTATTGCAGGGAAACTTACTGGTAGTAAAGTCGGAATGAGTACGCCCCGCCCACTTTAACACCATCTACGTAAGCTGTGCCTTTCGGATATTTGTCACCGGCACCCGGCCCAAATCTGTTAAGTAAAAAGATCGGGGCTTCAAATTCCTGTTTTATGGCCCACCAGCTGACGGCATTATCTGGCGTACACTCATCACAGGTCAGGCGCAATACATATTGCTGATTGTGGGTGATCTTCACCCCATCTAAATCAAACCACGCGTAGGCATTGTCTTTGAGCGTTTCCATTTTGACGACCTGGCTTGCGATAACCTTTCCTGAATTATCCAACAGCGCAAGGGTTAGCGGGCCATGGTTTTGCCGCGCAAAGGTTGCCAGCATCAACTCGACCCCTCTGAGAGAATTCGTTTCCGCCATGATCGACTGTTCAAACCGACGCCCATTGGTAAGATAGCCATAGCTGGTATTAAACAGAGGTTGCTCAACAATCGTCACGGACTGCCACATGCGGAGGTCTAAAAATTTTACTGTCGCAGGGTAAGTCGCCGTGATTAAACCCGTTACCATCAACACAGCAACCACGCCTTTTATGATCTTACTACGCAGGTACGCGATCACCTTTGCTATGACTAAAGAACAAACGGGTAAAAAACCAAAGAAATATCTGGCCTGCATTGCACCCGTGTAGCCTGTTTTTAGATGCATGTCTCTGATGGTGAACAGGTATATGATGAAGAAAATGAAAAATGCCACAATCAAAGAGGATGTGATAACAAAGTAACTTTCCTTTTTGGAGGATTTTTTGATTGATACATATCCAGCCATCACAGTTAACACAATCAAGATAGCTTTAACGACGACGATTCTGCTTTCACTGTCTGCAATATAAATATGCCCATAGGGAATAGTCAAAGTTACTAAATTCCCGTTGAGAAAATTGCCAACAAAATCTGAAAAGGCCAGCCGTTTCGCATCGGGGTTTTCAACAAAAAACCACGTCGCAGGCGTGCCCTGAGGCGCAGGATAAAACCCACCATAAATTTTATGCACGCTAATAAAATAGACAACCACAATCGCGACCGAGGCGACAATGATTAGCCATTGTTTTACAGACAGATTCTTTACAAGCTGTATCACTCGGGAAAAATTGAAAATCGCAACGCTCACCAGCATGCACACGATTGCCAGCGAACCGGTGGCTTTTGTGAGTGAGGCGATAATACCGCCTGCACATATACAAAGGATCCACGATGTTAAGGGCTTCTTTTCTTTGTCAATTTCCATTAACCCTAACAGTCCGTAGATAACCAGAGTACAGCCAAGCGTATTGATCTGATCGTTACTGACCGCACTTCCTAATAGCACAAACATAGGGATAACTAATAAAAAAGCCCCCCCCAGAAAAGTCGCGAGGCTGGATTTGGTCGTCTGATATAACATTCGACATGTTAATGCAATTATGATAACCGAAATAAGCATGTTTACGTATCGGCCTACATTTGCAAAAGCATCCTGCAAATCCAACAGCTTGGCCAGCTCGCCCACAATCACATAATAGAGTGCAGGATGATTCAGGTAGTTTAGTTTGTTACTCGAGAAAATGAGGCCTTCCCTGTAATCGGGAAAGTTATTTTTCAGCACATCAACAATGTATCCCATATGAGCAAACTCATCTGGGAAAAAACCTGGATTATAGGATTGTGAATAACCGATGCCCAGCATCAGATAAAACAAACAAAGAGCAATAACAATTAAAACAACGCTGAGTTTTTGTTTAATCATAACAGTCATCTCAGAGTGAGAGAGTATAAATAAAAGAAGCAATCGCCAACTACCGTCGTAATTCGACTTATAATTACCGCCATGACGATATCAATCTCAGCAAAGAAAGGCTTCAACAACAGAATCAACAAAAATTCTCTGATACCCACCCCAGCGGGCGAACCCGGTGTGACAAGCCCTGCAAGCCACGCGATGACATAGGCTCCAATAAGCGGAAATACCATTGCGGGAGTTAGTGTCCAGCTATCGACAATTGAATACAATACGCACAGGAATACGGTGCCTGAGATAAGCAGGAATAAAAAGTACCTGGCTACCACCCTGATTAACCCCCCCTGACCTCGCCATTTAAGGCTCCATGCAAACAACAGCGCGGTAATCACAAAGAGCGACAGGCCATAAACAATGGTTAATGCCGGGTACAACAAGGGTAACATCCACAGAACAAACCCGGCACCGGTCAGAACCAGCAGCAGTAATTCCAAAAATGCGCTTTTGGCTATGGCTTTTCCGGAAAAGCCATATGACATCGCCATAAACTGCCTGCCGGCAAACTGAAAGATATTACCCGGCACATATTTCGCCAGCTGCGTCAGGCCGTATATCCTGGTTGCAACCCGGGCGCTGATAGCCTGCTCAAGCTCAGTCATCAGCACCCGCCACGCTGAGGCAAGTATAATGTTCGCTGCACCGTAAACACATGCCAGCAGCAGAATTAACAACAGCAACTTTACCGTAAAGGTGTTATCCGGAACCTGCGCCCAGTATGCGTGGATCCTGTGCGCAACAAACAGGACACTCAACAGGGCAATAATGCTACCAGCATAATTGAGCGCCTTGCGTAAATTACTTTTTGTCATACGGCACGCACAGCAGCATGGTCCAGGGGAAAGGAGAAGAGACTTCCAGCACCTTGAAATACCGGCCAGTGAACTTGATAAAGGCATTTTTTGACCAGTGTTGTATATGGCCCGGCGTATTACCAAAGTCTTTTAAGTACTTTCCACGGGCCATATTGAGCGCGCACCACACCGGTTCACGTGGCACGCTGACAATGAGATAGTGTTTAACCAGACTTTGTAAAACCTTCATCGCGCGGTCTGGATCCTCAAGATGCTCCATAACCTCACAGCAGACAATGAGATCCGCGCTGTCGGTTTCAGGCCTGAGATCGTATATACTCTTAGCGTTAAACACATCAGGTATAAGCCCCGCGCTTGCCGCATTCTCTCGCGCTAAAGAGATAACATCATAAGAAAAATCGCTGCCGACAGCCTGTAATCCCTGCCCGTTCCATTTGTTGACCCAAAAACCTTCGCCGCAGCCAACCTCATGAATTGTTTGTGGATTAGCGAGGGTAACGAAGTTTTCAAGAGAGGAGTCAAAACCCTTCATCATCCATTTTACAATGGGATTTTTAGAGCCGTATTTGTCGAAAGCGTTTCCGAAAACAACGCCGTCTTCTGACTTTCCACCCGATACTTTAAAACCCATAATTACCTCTTCTGTTTTTGTTCTTAGTCATTATTATCAGATTTATTTCTCGGGCTGGTCTCCCGTTGAGCGACCTTAAAACGCAGATCTTCAAGCAGCTTTCTGTTGGCGGATAAAAGATCCGTCACAAACGCGACAAGGATGGTCTGAAACCCCATTCCCATCAGTATCGATGCCAGGATTAATGACTGAACATAACCATCACCGTCGCCGGTCAGGTATTTATAAAGGAAACGAAGGCCTAATAAGAACCCGGCCGTAAACAGCACGGTGCCTATTGTGCCAAAAAAGCGGAATGGGCGATAAATAACAAAAATACGGACAATGGTAATAATACTTCTTTTGATATAGGACGAAATACTTTTTACCAGGCGTGAAGGCCGCAAATCTTCGTTGACACGTACTGATACTGAAGTGATGGTAATGTTTTTTTGACCCGCCTGAATAATGGTTTCTAATGTATAGGTGTAGTCGTTAAAAACCATTAATTTTTGCGCTGTCTCTCGCGACATTGCCCTGAAACCGCTCGGCGCATCGGGGATATTGGTGTTACTTGCTACCCGGACAACCCAGCTTCCGAGTTTCTGCAGGTATTTCTTTATGGGAGAAAAATGTTCGATGGTAGTGATGGGTCGCTCACCGATAACCATTTCTGCGCGGTGTTCGAGGATAGGCGCGACAAGAAGCGGTATATCATCAGCGCTGTATTGATTGTCAGCATCCGTATTGACAATGACATCAGCATTCAAATTAAGACATGCGTCCAGACCGGTCATAAAGGCTTTAGCCAGTCCTTTATTACCTGCATGCTTAACAATATGATCAACGCCGTTTTGTCTGGCCACGTTAACGGTATCGTCGGTACTGCCATCATCAATAATCAGCCATTCAACCGTGTCGAAACCGGCAACCTGTCTGGGCAGGGCATTCAAAGCAATTGCAAGTGTTTCAGCTTCATTAAAGCAGGGAATTTGTATGATTAATTTCATTACCCTTCACCTTACATTTCTTTTTGATTGATTTTTTATACCGCTTCCTTATCGAAGGTTACACTTTATATACAAAAAGTTAGCTTTACAAATTTCGCATCGCAGAGGTTTTGTTTTAATGATTATTCTCTGAAAAGTGTTATTCGGATCGCAAAATGGCTGCGATATATTCTGATTAACCACGGTTGTCTGTTTTAAAAAACAGAATAAAGCGAGAATAAAAGTGATATATCCAACGCGTTCAGAGGAATATAAGTGCTATCTACCCAACCATACCTTATATAACATTCTGCCCGTTTTTCGTACTTATCCCGCTGGCTCAGCAAAGCCTTTCCTGTACGCCGCAGGCGTCGTCGACAGCTGGTTTCTGTAGTGATGGCGCATCGTCGCCACGCTACCAAATCCTACCTCCCCCGCAATCCGCTCAATCGACAGCCGGCTGTTCTCGAGCAGATCCTGGCTGCGACTCAGGCGGGTGTGTAGCAACCACTGGGCGGGCGTTTTACCGGTTGTCGCGGTAAAGCGGCGCAAAAAGGTTCTCGGGCTCATCCCGACAAATTTCGCCAGCGACCCGACGGTATGGGGTTCCGCGAGCCTGGCGTGCAGGTAGTCAAACAGCGCACCAAGGCGATGGCCTTCGTAGGCGACAGGGACAGCCTGCTGAATAAACTGGGCCTGGCCGCCATCGCGATGTGGCGACACCACCAGCCGACGCGCCACGCGGTTGGCCGCGACACTGCCGTAATCCCGGCGCACCAGGTGCAGGCAGAGATCGATGCCTGCCGCACTACCGGCGGACGTCAGCACGTCTCCGTTATCGATATACAGCACGTCAGGCATTACCTGAATGGCGGGATAACGCTGCTGCAGCAGGTCGGTGTATCGCCAGTGGGTGGTGGCCTGGCGGTTATCGAGTAATCCTGCGGCGGCCAGCACAAACACCCCGGAACAAATCGACAGGATCCTGGCGCCTCGACGGTGCGCCGCGACAAGCTGTTCGCACAGCGCGGCGGGCACCGGGACATCCGCCCCCCGCCAGCCGGGAACGATGATGGTTCCGGCCTCACTCAGCAGCTCCAGCCCGCCGTCGACCACCAGCCTGAAGCCGCCCGTTGCGCGCAGCTCTCCCGGCTCAACGCCCGCTACCGCAAAGCGATACCAGTTATCACCCATCTCAGGGCGGGCAAGGGCAAAAATCTCAACGGCAATGCCGAATTCAAACGTACAGAGCCCGTCATAGGCCAGCGCAACCACCAGAGGATTATTCATCACCGCACTCAATGCTTTTTGTCATGATCTTGATGTTATCTGGCATTTCTGCCAGCTGTCAAAACTGCTGCTCAGCCGTAGAGTAAAGGCTCAATTATGGAGGTGTTTATGAGCTATGTGACTGATTATCCTGCTGCGCCAGCAGAGACGGCGGCCAACCATTTTTTACAGCGACTGAGTGTGGAAACAGACTGCGACGATGTCCACACCGCGTTCAAAGCGGGTGATGTCGATTTTGTGCTGCTGCATGTGGTGGGTAGCCCGGAGGCGTTCGCCCGCCGCCATATTCCGGGGGCGCTGCACCTGCGGCATCGGGATATGAACCCACAAAGAATGGCGGAGTGGCCAGCCGACACATTATTCGTTGTCTATTGTGCCGGGCCGCACTGCAACGGTGCCGATCGGGCCGCGCTGAAGCTGGCCCAGATGGGCCGCCCGGTAAAAATTATGATTGGCGGCATGACCGGCTGGGCCGACGAAGGTTTTGCTTTCAATCTCACCTGACATTGCAGACACCCTCTTAACGCGAGGGTGGTCTACAGCATAAAAAGCCGAGCTACTGAAAAGGCTGCTAAAGCAGCTATTAATTCATTGATTGCTAAGGTATGCCCCAGGATAACATTTGGAGTTCGTTAGCGACGTTGTCCCTGCAAATGGAGAGCAAAATGAAACTCGCGCTGGTTGGTAACTGTCAGCTGGAAGTATTGGGTGACCTCATTAAAAATTATCCCGCACTTCATCAAGATAAGTTTACTTATGTTTTTAATACCCCTATCTACAAGCTTAATGAAAAAGAGCATCTACTGAATTTTTACCATGAACTCGAGGAATGCGATGTCATTTTCATGCAGTATCATTCAAAGAGATGGGGAACTTTATCAACAGCGTCGATGAGTCAATATTTTGATCTCACGATGCTCCCGACGCTGGAATCGCGTGTGTCGACCCCGCAGTTAGGTTATTACGATTTACCGATCCCGGACCTGATGGTGTATGTCGATTTTCGTTTCTTACATCTCTATCTGACCGGCCACAATCATCGTGACGCCGTTTCCCGCTATCATCACGTTCAGTTCTCCAGCACCAGACAGTTAGCCATGCTGGAAGAAGACGCTAAAAAATATAAGACGTTGTTCCAGAAAGGGAATGTTTGCTTCGATTATTCAGAGGATTATTTCCGTCTCGTTAGTGAAAATACTGACAGCTACTCCACCATTAGCCATCCAAACAATGAACATCTGGGGATCCTCCTGCGCGCAATTTACCAGCATATTTTTGGTAGCAGCGAGAAATTCGATCTGCAGGGTAATGATATGCTTCTCAATTACACTGCGCCGAAAATGGGCTCCGGTGATGATTCCTATTTCATGATGCGCAATACCGGCCTTTCACTTGCAGGTAAAATCAACTTTGCCTTTTTTGAACATCAGGACAAAGCAGTGCTCAAAAATGCCTTGCTGAAATCGGCCTATTACCAGTCATTATCCGCGGAGCATATGAATATCTGACCTCTGCTCAGGCAGTTCACCCCTGCCCTACGCAGCTTGGGGTGAACGGTAATTTCTTTACCTTCCCGACGCCGGATAGATCGTCTCTTGCGGCAGTACCCGACGGTCAAAGCGTCGCAAGCCATAGTACAGCGCCGCCGTGCAGAACCAGCCAATCACCCACGAGACATCGTTGTCGGCAAAAATCCAGGTCAGCGAACCGTGATAGAGCGGGTTCTCAATAAACGGCAGCTGGATTAACACCCCAACGGCATAGACGCTGATCGCAAACAGATTCCAGTGGCCGTAGCGCCCCTGGGCATCAAACAGCGCCGGGATATCCACCGCTTTGCGGGAAATAATAAAGTAGTCGGTCAGGCTGATGGCGCTCCAGGGTACAAAGAATGCCAGCAGGAACAGCAGGAAATGGGTGAAGTGTTTCAGGAACGCGGGTTCGCTGAGCAGCGCAATCACGCAGGAAATCGTCACCATCAGCACCACGAAAGTGATGCGGCTCTTCTGGCTCAGCGTGGTCTGTTTACGAAAGCCCGACACAATGGTGGTTAGCGACATAAAGCTGCCGTAGGCGTTCAGGGTGGTGAAGGTGATTTTGCCGAAGCAGATCGCAAAGTAGATCACCATCGCCATCGCCTCGCTTTTACCCAGCCCGACGATGTAGCTCACCTCATGGCCCTTGAAGGCGCTGCCGGCTATCGCCGCAGCGATCACGCCGAGCGTCATCGAGGCCTGAGTGCCGAGCACCGTGCCGCTGAAGACGGCCAGGAAGGTTTTCACTCCGGAAACGTCGCGCGGCAGGTAGCGGGAGTAGTCCGACACATAAGGGCAAAACGCGATCTGCCACGACGATGAGAGCGACACCGCCAGCAGGAACATCGGCATCGAGAAGTGGTTGTTTTGCGCGACAGCGCTCAGATCGCTGGACATCAGCAAAGCGATAAACAGGTAGACGAATGCCAGCACCCCCACCACGCTCGCCACCTTTCCGAGTTTGTGGATCACCCGATACCCCAGCACCGCAATCACGATAATAATTGCGCTGAAGAGGATCATCCCGGCCACGTTCGACACCGACAGCAGCCTGGCCATTGCCTGTCCGGCCAGCACCGTACCGCTGGCGGAGAAGCCAACGTACATCACACACACCAGTACCAGCGGGATGACGGCCCCCAGCACGCCAAACTGGGCGCGGCTGATGATCATCTGTGGCAGGCCGAGGCGCGGCCCCTGCAGGGCGTGAAACGACATCACCACGGCGCCCAACACCTGACCCACCAGCAGGCCAACGATCGACCACACCACGTCGCCACCCAGCACCACTGCCAGCGCGCCGGTCACAATCGCGGTGATCTGCAGATTGCCGCCAAACCACAACGTAAACTGACTGAAGGGGTGGCCGTGACGTTCATTATCCGGGATGTAATCAATGGAGCGGGTTTCCGAAATCCGCGCCCCGCTTTTCTTTGACTGCTCTTCTGAAGACGAAAAAGACGACATAGTTTCCTCTCTCAATGGATGATTCATGACCGTCAGACACCCTGCCTGTACTACGCAACGCCATATGACAGAACATGTATATACAACCATTGACAACGCCCCACACAGATCTGATGATGGATTTGTGAGCTGAACTGTGAATAATTTGTAATTAATATGAAAATTATCTGTATCTCAGATAGCGCGACAATCCACACTCAGATGAGGCATTACCGCGGCCGGCGGCATCGATCGCCATGATAAGCAACCCGCTTTAACAGGAGCGCAGATGAGTAACAACAGACGAGCGGTTCCCGGGATCCGCCATTACGCCGGACCGGCAGGCGGCTGGGGAGCCTTAAAAGCCACGGCGATAGCCGTTCGCACGCAGATGGACGCCTTCGACGCGCCCGCCACGCTGCTGCGCACCAACCAGCCAGACGGCTTTGACTGCCCGGGCTGCGCCTGGCCCGACAAAGAACACAAATCCACCTTCCAGTTCTGCGAAAACGGCGCCAAAGCGGTGACCTGGGAAGCCACCACAAAACGCGTCACGCCGGAATTTTTCGCAGAGCACACCGTCAGCAACCTGTGGGCGAAAAGCGATTTTGAGCTGGAAGGTTACGGGCGGCTGACCCATCCCATGAAGTACGATCCCCGGAGCGACACTTTCCGCCCGGTGGCGTGGGACGAGGCCTTTGCCCGTATCGGTGACGTACTGCGCAGCCTGGCGCCGGATCAGGTGGAGTTTTACACCTCCGGGCGCGCCTCGAATGAAGCCGCTTTCCTGTATCAGCTGTTTGCCCGCGAGCTGGGCACCAATAATTTCCCCGACTGCTCCAATATGTGCCACCAGGCCACCAGCGTCGGCCTGCCCCGCTCCATCGGCATCGGTAAGGGCACCGTCTCGCTGGAGGATTTCGACCACACCGATCTGGTGATCTCCATCGGCCATAACCCGGGCACCAACCATCCGCGCATGATGGGCACCCTGCACGAACTGGCCCGCCGGGGCGTGCCGATTATCGTCTTTAACCCGCTGCGCGAAACGGCGCTGGAACGTTTTGCCGATCCGCAAAGCGTGCGTGAGATGGCGACCTGGAGCGCCACCGATATCGCATCAACCTACTATCAGGTAAAAGCCGGGGGCGATGCCGCGGCGTTAAAAGGTATCGCCAAACATCTGCTGGTACTGGACGCGCTGGATCACGACTTTATCGCCGCCCATACCCAGGGGTTTGCCGACTTTGCCGCCGATATCGCCGCCACCAGCTGGGAGGCCATAGAGCGCGAATCCGGCCTGAAGCGCGCCGATCTGGAGAGCGTGGCGCAGATCTACGCGAAATCCAGCGCCGCCATCATTACCTACGGGATGGGGATCACCCAGCACAACAAGGGCACTGCCAATGTGCGCCTGATTGCCGATCTCCTCCTGCTGCGCGGTAATTTTGGCAAGCCCGGGGCAGGTATCTGCCCGCTGCGCGGCCACTCCAACGTGCAGGGCAACCGTACGGTGGGGATCACCGAGAAGCCGACCGCGGCGTTTCTGGACAGGCTGGGGTCGGTGTTTGGCTTTACCCCGCCTGCCGCCCACGGCCATGACGCGGTGCAGGCAGCCCAGGCGATGATCGACGGCCAGGCAAAAGCGCTCCTCTGTCTCGGGGGCAACTTCGCGGTGGCAATGCCCGATCACGACAAAGCCTTTCCGGCGCTGAAAAGCCTCGATCTGAGCGTCCATATCGCCACCAAGCTGAACCGCACCCACCTGCTGGTCGGCAGGGAGACGTATCTGCTCCCCTGCCTCGGTCGCACGGAACTCGATATGCAGCAGGGCGGCCAACAGTCAATTACCGTCGAGGATTCCATGTCGATGGTACATGCCTCCAGCGGCAAGCTGAAGCCCGCCTCCCCGTGGCTGCGTTCGGAACCGGCCATTGTCGCCGGGATCGCCCATGCCACTCTGGCGAACAGCAAAACCGACTGGCTGGGTCTGGTGGAAGATTACGACCGCATCCGGGATCGCATTGAGCAGACCCTCCCCGGCTTTGAGAACTTCAACGCGCGCATCCGGGTGCCCGGCGGATTCCGCATGCCGCTCCCGCCGACAGAGCGCGTCTGGCCCACCGCCAGCGGCAAAGCGATGTTCTCGCTGTTTGATGGCGTGGCGGAGAACAGTCCGGGCGAAGGCGAGAGCGTGCTGCGCCTGGTCACCTTAAGAAGCCACGACCAGTACAACACCACCATCTATGCCCTGGACGATCGCTATCGCGGGGTGTTTGGCCGTCGCGACGTGCTGTTTATGAACGAAGAGGACATGCGGCAGTTGGGTCTGGAGCATGGCGACAGGGTGGATATTCACACTGCTCTTGCAGACGCTCAGCAGCGGCTGGATGACATCACCGTGGTGGCCTATAGCATTGCGCCGGGCACGGTTGCCGCCTATTACCCGGAAGCTAACGTGCTGGTCCCCCTGAGTTATCTGGATAAAGAGAGCGGTACGCCGTCGTATAAATCGGTGCCCGTTCGTCTGACCCTGCGCTCAAAACAGATCCGCTCCCTGTAATTTCACCCCGCATCCCTGACCGAGCCGGCGTTTCGCCCGGATCGGTCAGCCGTCTTCATATAGACAAAATAAACTTTTTAGTCCACACTGAGACATGACTTTCTTACCCGTAGCGGGAGCATTGTATGACCAGGCACCTGAATCCGGCCTCTGAGACTCGCGGCGATCGTGACCTGATCGCTATCCGGGCGGCGATGAACATTCTCGATAAGTGGGGCTGCACCCCCGAGCAGCAGCAGAACATCCTGCAGCTTTCCCGGGCGGCGCTGTACAAGTATCGTCACGGCGACACCAAATCCGCCTCCCTTAGCCATGACCAGTTAACCCGCATCAGCTACCTGCTGAACATGCACTCGGCGCTGCGCATTGTGTTCAGCAACCCCGAGAACGTGTACGGTTTTATGACCATGGCCAACCACAATGCGTACTTTAACGGCGCCACGCCGCTGTCGCTCATTGAGGGCGGCGAGTTCGGCAACCTGCACGAAGTGGCGAAACGGGTGGACGTGCTGCGCGGAGGCCTCGCCGGATGATCCATCCCGACGTTCCCCGTACCGCAGTGGTGCCCATCAGAGGCTACCGTCTGCTGCACACCAAGTACCCTGCCATTTATGTGTTTGAAGACGTCGCCACGCCCGAGGCGTTCGACGTGCTGTATGAGATCCAGAAACTGACCAACCCGCGTCTGTCGGACGAGGTGGGCAATCTCAGTTTGTTGCCGCGCAAGGAGTGGGTGCTGGGGATCCGCGGGGCGCATTACGCGATGGCCGCCTTCACCCACGTTAACCCGGACGGTAGCCGCTTTTCCAACGGCGATTATGGCGTCTATTACCTCGGCGACAGCAAAGAGACGGCGCTGGCCGAAATCGTCTACCACTGCGATCTCTACTGGCATAACGTGCCGGAGCTGAAATTCGAACGCTTCGAGTACCGCTGTCTGGAGACCGAGCTCGGCGGCTGCGCCTTTGCCGACATCACCGGCCTGCCGGATTCACACCCCTGGTATCATCCCACCGACTACAGCGAGCCGCAGCGGTTTGGCGCCAGCCTGCGCGTCGCGGGCGAGACCGGCGTGACCTACCGCTCGGTGCGCAGACCGGGCGGCATCTGCTGGGCGCTGCTCACCCCGAAACCGATCACCAGCATTATCCAGACCTCCCTGCACCAGATTATCTGGGACAAGGGCATCGTCAGCGTCGGCCTGGTCACGCCGGTGAGCAAATAAAACGCTTCAGACGGTTTCGGCAGGCTCAACATCTAAAACAGACGTACCGTAAGAATTATCGATGGTGCACAGCCAGCGGTCGTTTTCCTGACGGAAGACATAGGTCGCGCGACGGGTGATCTCTGTCGTGCCGCCCTGTTCATCGGGGAAGAAAAGCTGGGTTTCCATGATCACCAGCGCGTCGCCGCCGCCTTCGATGATCTGCATTTCGCCCTGCTTGACGGTGAGCTGCTCCTGAAAATAATCCGCGATGGAAATAAAGGCGTTACGGATATTGTCTTTGCCTCTGACGATCATTCCGGGCTTAACCACCAGCGCGGCGTCCTCGGCGTAATACTCCATCAGCGCGTCGAAATCTTTGGCCGAGATCGCCCTGTCACACGCCTTGATGATCTGGTGAAGCGGATGTTCGTACATGTGCTTTTCTCCTGTTAAGTGACTGCCTGTATTGAATCTACCACCAGACTGCCAAATGTGCAGGCCGGGCACGCATAGCGCGTCCGGCTGGCCTTTCTGGAAGACGCCTCGCAAAGCTGAAAGTAAGCCTATGAAATTCAGGGTTATGGCTTTTCATCCTTTTATCATGGTCATAAAGTGACCGCATTGCGGCACATACGCAATCAGGCCAGGGAAGCGAGTGGGCATTGCATGCAGGGAGCGATATGTGCATATAGAAGAAGAGGTTTTTCTTGACGATTATGGCATGAGGCGGAAGACGTTTTTCTACGATCGTCGGATACATCACAGCTACGTCTTTGTTGCCGGGACCGAGGTTTACACGGTGATTGTGGGTAGTTTGTTAGATGAGGTCACGTTTACACGGATCGGATACGAAATGCCGTGGGGTATTCCATTCCCGATCAACGGAATGGCAGAAGTATGTTTTGATACTTTCGACGGTATGGGGGGGTTGGCTGATTTTCGCCATATTAAATTTAAAGGACTAGGTAGCGCTGTCGTTTTGCAATCAGTCTCCCTGGCGTTAATCGCCCATGCGGAGAAACTCAACATTGGTGGTTTTGTTTTCCAGGCGGCATCAGGAGGTGTGGTTGATAAAGGCCGCCGCACTTCCCTGGAAGAGACCTATGACATTCTGCTTGGGTTAAAAAATGTACCGCGTTACAATTCACGAACAGGGTTGCCAAAGCGAATTCCGCGACCACTGATACAGGGAAATTTCCATGCGTACAAGAGAGTTACAGAAGGGAGAGCCTGCTATGTCGTATTGCAATAAGCATGAACATTCCGCGCATCTTGCCCCGGGTGACAGGGAAAAGAGAGTATTTCAGGCATTAGCGTCTGCTGAATTGAAAGCACACGGCATCAGTGCAGAGGCCTATATCCGCGACCTCAAAATTGAACTGGCTGCGGTTAAAAAACGCTCCTCAGCCTCCCTGCTTCGCAAAAAACTGAAAGAAACACCTGGACGTGTATAAGCGCACCTGACCAAATATCTTTCAGCAAAAGGCCCAACGACTGGGCCTTATTTTTTCAGAAGACTACGCCAAAAAATACCCCGCCGCGCAGAACGCCACTACCCCGGCAATGACTGTGGCAAATAGCCCACGGGTAATAATGCCCACCAGGGTAGCGAACGCCGCCGCCAGCAGCGAAATGCTGATCCCCGAGTCCGTCATGGCGGGTTTACTCATCAACTCGGCGGCGACAAGGGCGGCCATAATGGCGGTGGGGATAAAGCTCAGCCACTGCAGTAGTACCTCAGGCAGGCGGAAGCGGGAGAGCAGTAATACCGGCACGGTGCGCATCAGGGCGGTGACCAACGCAGAGGCGAGGATCGCCAGCAGAATATTTCTTTCCATCTTATTTTCCTTTCCGGGCGCGTAACAGCAGCGTCGCCAGGGTGGCGGCAAGGGATGCGGCGACAATCACCACCATACTGAGCGACGTGCTCCCGGCCATCAGCAGCGTGATGACCACCGCGACGGCTATGTTCAGGGTTTCCAGTATTTTTCTGCGGCTGGCAAACCACATCATCAGGATCAGACCGATAAACATCGATACCAGGCTGAAGCCCAGCCCCTCCATCAGCGACGCTGGCAGCGCGGTCGCCAGCCAGGCCCCGGTTACGCAGGCGATGATCCAGTTCAGCCAGGCGGTGACATTCAGCCCCAGCATCCAGTAATAGTTGATCCTGCCCTGCGGACTGGCGCGCTGCACCGCCACGCCAAAGGTTTCGTCGGTCAGCAGCAGCCCGCTGACCACTTTCTGAAAGGTGGTGTATTCACGAAAAAAGACGCTCATGGAGGAGCTCATCAGCAGGTAGCGCAGGTTCACCAGCAGTACGCTCAACACCACCGACGCCATTTCCGCCCCTGCGGCCCACAGCGAGTAAAACAGAAACTGCGCCGAACCGGCGTAGAGGGCACTGGCCAGCAGCGCGATTTGCCCGGTAGTAAACCCGGAGAGCGTGCCAATCGCCCCGGCGGCAAAGCCTATGCTCCAGTAGCCCGCGATGGTGGGCAGACAGGCGGTAATACCGGCCCGAAATTCGTCCACAGCGGACGCGGGGTGTCCGGTATTTATCTTCATCAACATCGTTTCATCCCTTATATTACTTAGTTCAATAACTATCTTAAGAATCAGCAGCAATCGCTATAGTAAAATCCTGCTCAGCAGTGAAATTTACGAAGGCCAGGGAGACGCGACGTGGGGCAAGTGAAACGCGATGAGATTAGCCTGTGGCGCGACAGCCAGCTGCATGGCGGGATGGAGATCCTACAGGCCACCTGCTACGAACACAGCTACCCGCCCCATTTTCATGATGAGTTTGTGATTGCCGCCTTTGCCCGCGGGGCGCAGCGCACCCGGGTGTGCAGGCAAAACGGGATTGCCGCAGCAGGGTCGGTGATGATTATCGCCCCCGGCGAAGTCCACACCGGCGAGGCGGTGCAGCGCGATGAAGGCTGGGATTACTGCGCGTTCTATCCGGGCGAGACGCTGGTCAACGAGGTGGCGCAAACGGTGCTGAGCGGCAAAGGCAAGGTGAATTTCGGCCAGCAGGGAATTCGCCACGATCCGCTTATGGCCCGCCGCATGTTGCAGGCCGCGAGCGTGATGAAACAGAGCAACGATCCGCTGGAAAAAGAGTGCGTGATGTACCAGATCCTTAACCTGCTGGTGGGTCATTATGGCGAGCGCAGCGTAAAAGGCTCGCGCCAGCCCTTTTTGCGCGCGGATATCCGTCAGGCTATCGACTTCTTGCACGGCAACTACGCCCTGCCCCTGACGGTAAAAGAGATTGCCCAGGCGGCAGGCTTAAGTGAGTTTTATTTTATGCGCACCTTCCAGAAGATGACCGGCCTGTCGGTGCATCAGTATCTAACCCAGATCCGCCTGATGCGCGCCAAGGGGTTGCTGGCGAAAGGGATCGGCGCCGCGCAGGTTGCCAGCGATATCGGCTTCTTTGACCAGAGCCATCTAATCAAACACTTCCGCGCCCATTTTGGTACCACGCCTGGGGTGTTTGCTGCCGCGTCTGTTTGACGCTTTTGTAGGCCGGGCAAGCGAAGCGCCCCCGGCAATGCCCTTTCAGGCATTCATCTTCAGCAAGCGAAACACCCCCATCACCACGCCAATAATAATGGCGGCGAGCACGACGATTTGGTTCGGGAATGGCTCAGGGTGACCCACTACCTCCACATTCAGATATTATTACAACGTGAACTGTTCACTAAATCAGCATATTATGCATTACCATCACAGTTCAGAGGGATATTGAATGCAGGCTTCAGACTATTTAAGAGTGAAGTTTCAAAGTGACAGGCAGTTTGCCATCCATGCTGAAAATGGATTTACCAACACGATAAAGGCAGCAAGAGGTGTTGCATCTGATATTTATTCGGGGATTGAGCGCGCCAGCTGGTACTCTAGCTGTTTAATTCCCAGTTATAACAACATATGTCAGGAACTCAAAGCTGAAGAGATAAGGATGGTCTATTCCATTATGTCTATTTACAGATACCGCAATGTCATTGCCCACATGCTTTATTTGTACTTCCAGACCCTATGCAAGGATGTGAAAGAGGGCAATCATGACGGTTCGGCTCAGAACATGGTTCGCAATGCTGCAAGCCTTGCGGCAAGTATGGCAGTAGCGGGTGGAACGCGGTTCGTCGTAGCGGCGGCGATGGCGGAAGCCATCGCACAATCTGAGTTTCTTTCGAAGTCCGTTGCACAGAAGCTGGCGGGGAAAATGCCCGTTGGCGTTTATCTTCTTCAGGTGTATGGCATCCAACAAAAAGCGGCCATGGCTGCTCGGGGGCTAAAAGCCATTGATCCTAATTATTACTGGATCCTTTATCAGGCAAAGCTGGAAATGCTCTATTACTTCATCGAGCCCGTACTCGCTGACATTATAAAAAAAGTGAAAGCAGGTCTCTATTCTTCCCTCGACGACCTTACCGATGAAATCAGGGAGAAATTCAGTGTTTAAAAGCGTTATCTCACTTTTACTCTATAATCTGGTGCTCCCTACTATTCTTATCGGCTTCGCTGTGCTCTGGTTATATTTATTTCCTGATTATTGGTGGGGACTAATGCTCGTTACAGTTATCGCTATCTTTTGGTTTTTCCCCCTCATCACTGCGAAACTCGAAAAGTTTAAATAATGAATCACACACATATATCAACGTAGTCTATAAACACAAGGAATGTATATGTCTAATCCTGCTTATCTTTGGTTAGAGGATGCCAATGGTTCTCCGCTTGTCGGTTCATCTCTGATTGCTGACCGGATCGGTGCGATCGAAATCAAATCTCTTACCCATAACGTGAATATCCCAACAGACGGGAATACAGGGCGACTAACAGGTACACGCATTCATGCCCCGATTCAATTTCAGAAAGAGTTTGATCGGGTCACTCCCTTTTTATATAAGGCTCAAAGCGAAGGTGCCACGCTAAAAAGAGCAACAATAAAAATGTACACTATTACCGAAGTTGGCATGGAAAAGGAATATTTCAATATCATTCTTGATAACGTAAAAATAACATCAATTACCGCCGACCTTTACCCGGGGGCATTAACCGGAACACACCTTGAAACCGTTCTGCTGCGCTATGAAAGCATTACCTGGAAGCATTGTGAAGGGAATATTATCTATACGGATGCCTGGAATCAGCGCGTTTTCGCGTAGTGGTCAGAGCCCATTACAGGGCTGTGAAAACAGCCCTGTAATGGGCTCTGACCGCATGGTGAAATGATTTTTCCCATGTGGACGGATCATTTTACCTCACAACTTCGGTTTTGTAGGCCGGGCAAGCGAAGCGCCCCCGGCAAGTTCTTTCAGGCATTCAGTTTCAGTAAGCGAAACACCGCCATCACCACGCCAATAATAATAGTTGGTGAATGAAAGCTGATGTTCACGATCTCTCCCCTCTTTTTATGTGACTAAAGGGGAGTGTAGTTATCGATGCAGGGCAAGCCAATCACCCGGTATGACCTTTCTGGAAGGCACCTCGCAAAGCCGTAAGTAACCTTATGTAATCTGTGGTTAACCCTTTTTTTCAGGGGATCGGCATCGTAGAGTGATTGCGTTGCGGCACATCCGCAATCGGGCGTAGGAACCCGCTGGCACAAGCGACATTTATTATGTCGCAGCAGCGTATATCCGTTAAAATCACGGTGGCGCTGGCGGAGCAGCCGTAAGGCTGGCCGTTTTCATTGTGCACGGCATTCCTACCTCCGTCAGCGCTACCACCTCGAGCGTAGGAACTCACAGGTGGTTAATCAAAACTGCACAATGAGGATGCCCTATGGCTAATATCCCTGCTTTTTCTTATCTCCAGTCTGACGATAGCATTCTTCACCCGCTTATCGCCCTTCCCCTTCCTGCTGATGCGGATCTCTTTGAGACCGCCGACCACTGCGCCGCACTGGTCATCGTGCTGATCGAAACTGACGATCCGGCAACATGTACTACGCTCTGCGAGCGCCTGCTGCATGGGCTGCGCCAGCTACGAGAACTTTGCGATGCCGATCTGCCCCCGCATCTGATCGCACAGCTCATCGCGGGTGAGAAAATCACTTCCTGTGTGCCAGAATGCTGGCAGGATACCGCGTTACAGGTGGATTATGCGCTGGCATTAACACAGGCGCTGCTGGCTGGCACACTGCCGCCTGGCATTGCGAAGGAATTAACGGGTTTGCTGCATGATATGGTGTGGCTGTTGGATGAGTTTGTGAAAGAGCCCTATATCACTGCGCATTAAGCGCATTTAAGACATTGAGAAAACCGGTCGCAAAGACCGGGTTTATAGTGGCTATGCTTGTCTGTTTCTCAGGGTGGCGACGATATAAATTAATAAGGTATTGATTATTACTGACGCCCCAAGAATGGCTAACATGAATAAATCATTCCATGCCTGTTCGGTAATGAAACCAACCAACTCGCTGAAACGTCTAAAAAAATAAACCTCAGGCAAGAACAGATAAAACGCTGAAAAATTAATAGAAACGAACAAAAATAAGCAAGCCAGAACCCTGTTTGTTTTGCTGGCGTCATAGTTGATACGCCTGAATATGCATTAAGTTGCATGTGAAAAATACGAAACTCAGCATTTCGCTCTCGACCACGATTATCGAGAGAGATCATAATATATTTTACCGACGTCATTTTTAATCCATAATCAAGAAAAAACCATAATTTACAATCTCCATTCAGATTGAGGTCTCAAGCTATAAATTTATGATTTTCAATTACATATGCAAAAAAATTAGTTCTCGAACTGCCTATTTATAACTTAAAGATTCTGATGGTTGTATATGAAAGCAAAAAATTCCGATTAAGTGCGAACTCGAAATTTAGTACTTATAGACACTTAAAGGATGGTTACCGAAACGGTATCATTTCGTGATTTGCAAAATCATTTCCGCACTTTAATCATGTTATACTGATTATACTTTTAATATTACTACAATCATTACGACTTACTCACAAAAACAACGGGGCAAATTCTTCTGCTATTTCTTTGAATTCACAATCACTGGTTGTTCACTAAACACATTTATATTCAAAGTAAATTTGTAGCATTCATTATTATTTTTTCTTAGATACATCACACGCCATTGTTTTGTCCCACAATCAGATATAAATGAAGCATCTGACAAAATCGCAACTCTTGCCAAGTAAACTGAAGATAGAGCAGCAAGTAAAAAAGGAATCGCTACAACAATTACTAAATACTGAAGAATGTTAACAACCCTGACAAACATCGATTGCTCATAACTAACTTTTATCCACTGTGGAAGGAAACTAATAATGTTACCAGTAACCATGCTTATTGATCTTGATATACCTGCCAATAGCACCAATAAAAAATACGAAACACAAAAAGAAATAGGAATGGTAACTATGGCAGGGGAAAACTTCAAATACTCCTCATCAACACTATAAATCACACTGAGCATTTTTAGGGTCAATAAATATGAAATGAACCATATCACCACATTATAAAATTTTATAGTAAATACACTTTTTATTATTTTTTCTAGCAGAAATCTTTCAGGGTAAAGTTTGTACAAGCTGTAAATTAATAAAACTGAAAATGCGATAAAAACATGTTCACTCGTAATTAGTAGCAACACAACCACAACCACGAAAATTAATAGCAAAAGATCCTTTACTTTCTCTTTCATACCTTAACCTTATCATTTAAGTTGGGTTTACATCAAAAACATCATAAACAACATACATAAAACATTAAATACAACTCCAATTTGATCGTTGCATCTTTGACACTTCATTTCAACTTATGAAGTATCAAGAATTTAAACTTGAGTATTCATTTGACTGTTTGCCGTTTGAGGTAAATACCAATAAAAGATGGGTAACAGATGCTTGTAACACTTGACAACACCACTTGAAAAAAATTAAGCGAGGCATTAATAAAAATCAACAATATTCGAGATATCCCACCAGCACAAAAAAACCGGGCCCGCTCTCGCGGGCCCGGCCCTCTACCCTTCCGAACCTACTCCTTCACGCGCGCCCGCTTCCCTCTCTGCTCCTCCTCACTCTCCGCCGCTTTCACCAGCGTAAAGTTAAAATTCACCTCCGTATGCTCCCCGTTGAGGTCGCGCTCCCGGGCCACAGCCGCATCGGTAATCTTCACCGGATCCGCAATCAGCTCCGCCCTGGTCGCGAACGCAAAGTCATCCCACAGATACTCATCCCCGTTCAGGTTGATCTGCGTGGTCAGGTGCTTGTACCCCGGTGCCGACACAAAGAAGTGCACATGCGCCGGGCGGTTGCCGTGGCGGCCAATGGCTGTCAGCAGCTTCTGGGTTGGGCCATCCGGCGGGCAGCCGTAGCCGCACGGCACGATGCTGCGCACGGTGTAGCGACCGTCATCACCGGTACGGATGCGGCGGCGCAGGTTGTATTCGCTCTGGGACTGGTCGAAGAACGAGTAGCCGCCGAGGGTGTTGGCGTGCCAGATGTCCACAATTGCACCCGCCACCGGCTTGCCGTTCATATCCGTTACCTGGCCCTGCAGCCACATGGTTTCCGCCTGCTCCTGCCCGTCGTCCATGCGGGCAAAGCCTTCGCTCAGCGGGGCGTTGGCCACGTACAGCGGCCCTTCGATGGTGCGCGGGGTGCCCACTTCGTTGCCGGATGCCGCCTCTTTCTCGTCGGCACGCATGTCCAGATAGTGCTCCAGCCCCAGACCGGCGGCCAGCAGCGCCGCTTCCTGACGTCCGCCCAGCTCGTTGAGGTAGTTCACCGCAACCCAGAACTCTTCATCGGTCACATCGAACTGCTTGATGGTCTTGCACAGGTCGCTCAGCAGCTGGTGCATGATGTTCTTTAAACGGTCGTTGCCGCCGGTGGAATTTAAGCCGCTGCTGATTGCCAGTAAGGTGTCCAGTTCGGTTTGATGTACAGGATTCACAGACATTGCATATTCCTCTTGTAGGGTACGATTGTTGTAGTTATTGCGACGACTATTGTTCGTTGTGAATGGATGACGGATGCGTGCACAGAGGCTGGACGCTGATCTCCATCCACGGGTAGAGGGGCAGCGCGGTCAGGATGTCGTGCAGCTCCTGGTTATCCGCCACGTCAAAAATGCTGACGTTGGCGTACTGGCCGACCACGCGCCAGATGTGCGGCCACTTGCCTTCACGCTGTAGGCGCTGGGAGTAGGCTTTCTCTTTCGCCTTAATGGCTTCGACGTCTGCCGAAGGCAGCGACGACGGGATGTTGACCGTCATTTCAACTTTAAAAAGCATGATGTTTTCCTTTATTGACGCGCGTAATGACGCAGCTTGTCTTCGTCGATATCAATGCCTAATCCTGGC
Organism: Enterobacter sp. MF024; assembly: GCF_005843915.1. Taxonomy (NCBI): domain Bacteria; kingdom Pseudomonadati; phylum Pseudomonadota; class Gammaproteobacteria; order Enterobacterales; family Enterobacteriaceae; genus Enterobacter; species Enterobacter sp. MF024. The sequence goes on from NZ_VCBB01000002.1 coordinate 82,666, forward strand.
CCCTGAGGTAACGTCACCTCTCCCTGGCTGAAATCCAGCGGACGTACCACGATGTCATCCTTCAGCAGCAGCGGGCCGAACATCTCGGTGCCCCACTGCATCTTCACCGTCGACCAGGCGTGCAGCGAAGCCACCGTGCCGAGCGTGCCTTCCAGCATGGTGCCGCCGTAGAGCGCCACCCCTGCCGCCTGCGCCACGTGCGCCAGCTTCAGGGCCTGCACCGGGCCGCCCGCCTTGGCGATCTTCAGGGCGTAAACGCCGGTAAAGCCGCCGCTCGCCAGGGCGTAGCCGTCATGGCTGGTCGCCACCGCTTCGTCGGCGAGGATCGGCACCGTAAAACGCTGGCTGAGGGTGATAAGCCCTTGCCGGTCCCACAGCGGGATCGGCTGTTCCACCAGGTCGATGCCGCCCGCCTGCAGTTGGGTCATCCCTTTGATGGCGGTGGTCAGATCCCAGGCCTGGTTTACGTCCACCCGCACGCTCACCTCATCGCCCAGCGCGGCCTTGATCGCCAGGGCGTGGCGAACGTCCACGTCCAGTCCGCGAGCGCCGATTTTCAGCTTGAAGGTGTTGTGACGCCCCTCCGCCAGCAGGCGTTTGCCCTCATCGATGTCTTTCTGCGTGTCGCCGCTCGCCAGGGTCCAGAGCACCGGGAGGCGCTCCGTCAGCGCCCCGCCCAGCAGCGCGCTGACCGGCTGGCCCAGCGCCTTGCCCTGCGCATCGAGGAACGCGGTTTCGAGGGCAGATTTGGCAAAGGTATTGCCCTTTACGTGAGCGTTCATCTTGTCGGCGAGCGCCGCCACGCCGCTGAACGACTGGCCGCACACCAGCGGGGCCAGATAGGTCTCAATGGCGGATTTGATCGCTTCCGGGCTTTCCGGGCCGTAGCTCATGCCGCCGATAGTGGTGGCTTCGCCCCAGCCGGTGACGCCGTTCGCGCAGGTCATTCTGACGATGGCGAGGGTCTGGCAACCCATGGTCGCCATCGACAGCTTGTGCGGGCGAATAGTGGGAATGTCCACCAGCCAGCAGGCCAGGGATTCAATGGTGAGGGTCATGTCGTGCTCCTGCGGGTTAAAAAGGTCAGCACCTGCTGGTTAAAGGCCTCCGGGCAGGCGACGTTCGACAGATGCGAGGCGGGTAGCGTAACGGACTCCGTCTGCTTTGCCTGAGCCGCGAGCCACCGGGCGTCCTGAACCGTGGTGACCGGATCGTCTTCGCCTGCGATGGCCAGCATCGGTCGCAGCATGGCGGCCACCTCTTCGCGCAGATCGGCGGTGGCCAGCGCTTCGCAGCAGGCGGCGTAGCCTTCGGCGGGCGTGCCGGCCAGACCGTCAATCAGCAGCTTCACCATTCCGGGATTGCTCTGGCGATATGCCGGGGTGAACCAGCGCTCCGCCGCCGTGCTGGCGACCGGGGCCATCCCCTGCTGGCGCACCGTTCCGGCACGCTGTTGCCAGCCTTTCGCCTCGCCGATTCGGGCTGCGGTGTTCGCCACCACGAGGCGTGAGAAACGTGACGGGGCGTAACGGTTCAGCCACATCCCGGTCATCCCGCCCAGCGAGATGCCGCAAAAACAGGCGCGTTCCACGTCGAGATGATCCAGCAGGGCAATCACGTCCTGCCCCAGGGTGTCGAGCGTGATGCCCGCGTCCGGCACCGGCGAGCGGCCGTGGCCGCGGGTGTTGTAGCGCAGCACGCGAAAATGGCGGGTGAAGTCGGCCATCTGCCCCTGCCACATCTGCCAGGTGGTACCGAGCGAGTTGGAGAGCACCAGCAGCGGGGCCTCTTCCGGTCCGTCGAGGCGATATTCCAGATCCATTTACGCCTCCTCGGTTTCAGCGTTCAGGGCAAAGGTCAGCGACACCGGGGTGACGGACTGCAGATACTCCGCCGTCACGTCGCCAAACAGCTCGCGCACCACGATGCCATCCGGGGTGATATCCATCACCGCCATGTCGGTGTAGATCCGGTCGATGCAGGCCATGCCGGTCAGGGGATAGGTGCAGGTTTTAACGATCTTGCAGTCGCCCTGACGGGTCAGATGTTCGGTCATCACATAGACGCGCTTCGCGCCAATCGCCAGATCCATCGCCCCGCCAACCGCCGGAATCGATGAGGGTTCGCCGGTGCTCCAGTTCGCCAGGTCGCCGCGCTCAGAGACCTGATAGGCTCCCAGCACGCAGATATCCAGGTGGCCGCCGCGCATCATGGTGAACGAGTCGCCGTGATGGAAATAGCAGCCTCCCTCGAGCAGCGTCACCGGCTGTTTTCCGGCATTAATAAGCTCAGGATCTTCTTCTCCCGGCGCAGGCGCCGGGCCCATGCCGAGAATGCCGTTTTCACTGTGCAGGAAGATCTCGCGATCGGCTGGCAGATAGTTGGCAATCCGCGTCGGCAGGCCGATCCCGAGGTTCACATAGGCCCCTTCCGGGATATCGCGGGCGATACGTTCGGCCAGCTGTTGATGGGTCAGTTTATTCACAGGCTCTCCTTATGCCGTCTGCGGCAGGCGTTGCGGCGCGACCGTCACCACGCGCTGGACAAAAATTCCCGGCGTTACCACCGCCTCCGGATCAAGCTCGCCCAGGCGCACCGTCTCGCTCACCTGCGCAATGGTGCAGCTGGCGGCGGCGGCCATGATCGGCCCGAAGTTGCGCCCGGTTTTGTCATAGACCAGGTTGCCCCAGCGGTCGGCCTTCAGGGCTTTGATCAGGGCGAAATCGGCTTTTAATGGGTACTCCAGCACGTAATCCCTGCCGTCGATGTGCCGGGTCTCTTTGCCCGCCGCCAGCTCGGTGCCAAAGCCGGTCGGGGTGAAGATCGCCCCCAGCCCGCTGCCGCCCGCCTGAATGCGCGCCGCGAGGTTGCCCTGCGGAACCAGCTCCAGCTCTACTTCGCCGCGACGGTAGAGGTCGTCAAAGACCCAGGAGTCGGTCTGGCGCGGGAAGGAGCAGATCACTTTTTTCACGCACCCGGCCTTCAGCAGCGCCGCCAGACCGTAGTCGCCGTTTCCGGCGTTGTTGCTGATCAGGGTCAGATCCCGCGGTCTGCGGCGGATCAGGGCATCCAGCAGCTCGGCGGGCTGTCCGGCCGCGCCGAAGCCGCCCACCATCACCACCGCGCCGTCAAAAATGTCCGCCACGGCGGTATCGGTGGCGGCAATCCGTTTATCAATCATTTGCTTACCTCGTTATTATTCGTTGACGGCAGGCTGCGCAGGGCGATCCACGCCAGCAGCGCGTAGGCCATCAGCAGCAGGGAGACCGGCCAGGAAGCATCGAAGTGCATCAGCAGCGCCACCGCCAGCATCGGCCCCAGTCCGCCGGAGAAGATCGAGCCCACCTCATGCCCCAGCGCCAGGCCGGAGTAGCGCACGCGCACCGGGAACAGGTCACTCATGATGCAGGGCTGGGTGCCGATCATCGCCCCGTGGCAGAACGGCAGGCCGAGCAGCATCGCCAGCATGATCCAGCCGTAGTCGCCGGTGGAGAGCAGCCAGAAGAACGGGAAGGCCATCACCAGCAGGCCGATGACGCCGATGTAGTAGACCGGCTTCAGGCCAATGCGATCCGAGAGCGCGCCCCAGAACAGGATCGAGAAGAACTCCACCAGCATCGCCAGAGTCACGGCGCTGATGATCTCCCCGGTGCCGATGCCTATGTGTTTGGCGTAGACCACCGAGAAGGTGAAGAAGATATAGGAAGCGCCGTTCTCCGGCAGGCGCAGGGCGATGGCCTGCAGCAGCGCTTTCGGGTGCTCGCGCACCAGCACCATCAGCGGGATCTTCTCGTGTTTCTCTTCGGGCTTCGCCTGAGTGAAGGCCTTGCTCTCGCGGATGTTTTTGCGGATATAGACTCCAACCAGGAAGATGACGATGCTGAGCAGGAAGGGCACGCGCCAGCCCCAGCTCATCAGTTCGTCTTCCGGCAGCTTTTGCACCAGATAAAAGGCAAACGCCGAGAGGACAAACCCGCCGGAGACCCCCATCTGGCTCCAGGCGGTAAAGAAGCCGCGACGCGACGCCGGAGCGTTCTCACTCAGCATCAGCACCCCGCCGCCCCACTCGCCGCCCGACGCCACGCCCTGTAAAAAGCGCAGGGTGATGAGTGATATCGGCGCCCAGATGCCAATCTGGGCATAGACCGGCAGCAGGCCAATGACGAAGGTGGTGGCCCCCATCAGGGTCAGGGTCATGATCAGCGTCATCTTGCGGCTGTAGCGATCCCCGATATGGCCGAAGACGATCCCGCCCAGCGGACGGGCAAGGAAGCCCACCGCAAAGCCCGAGAAGGCCAGCAGCGTGCCCTGCATCGGGTCGCCGCCCACCGGGAAGAACAGCGGTCCAAACACCAGCGCCGCAGCGGTGCCGTAGAGGAAGAAGTCATACCATTCCAGCGCGTTACCCAGCACCGAGGCGAACACCAGCTTGCGCATCTGCCCGGCATCGTGCGGAACGGCTGCCGGGGCGGCGGTGGTTTGAGTCTCAACATGGCTCATCAGCGTTACCCTTATGGTTGGTTTTACGCTTCCACGTCATGCCCGATGGCATGGTAGCGACGGTTGAAGTAGACCAGCCCGCGCGGGGCGTCGCTGATGCGGATCGCCTGCACCTGGCAGTAGAACACCGTGTGGCTGCCCACTTCATGGCAGGTGTCGATCACGCAGTCGAAGCTGGCGACGGACGAGCTCAGCACCGGCGCGCCGCTGGCCATCACCTGCCAGGTGTCGTACTCGAAACGTTGCTCGGAGCGCAGGCTGGCGTTGGCGAAGATCCCGGAGAGATCCTGGTGGTCGCTGGAGAGGACGTTGACGCACAGGACCCGGTTCTGCTTGAAGGGCTCATGGGCGTAGGAGTTGCGGTTCATGCACACCAGCAGCGTCGGCGGCGAGTCCGTGACGCTGCAGACGGCAGAGGCGGTAAACCCAAACTTGCCCGCCGGGCCGTCGGTGGTGATCACGGAGACCGCACTGCCCAGTTGCGCCATGGCATTACGAAATTCGGTTTGCAGTGTCATAAGGAATTCCTCACAGATCGATAACTAAACGGGCGCTTTTTGCCCGGGAACAACACAACAAAATCTGGTCGCCGTCGGCTTTCTCTTCGTCGGTCAGGTAGCTGTCGCGATGATCCGGCTCGCCTTCCAGCACGTCGGTCAGGCAGCTACCGCAGATCCCCTGCCTGCAGGAGACACACACCTTCAGCCCGGCCAGCGCCAGCGCCTCGACGATGCTCTGGTTCTCCAGCACCTGCACGGTGATGCCGCTGGCGGCGGCGAACACTTCAAAGGCCGCCCCGCCGGTGACCACCCCGGCGCTGAAGCACTCCTGATGCACCTGCTCCGGGCGATAGCCCGCTGCCGCGGCCTGTTCGCTGACCGCATCCATCAGCCGCGTCGGGCCGCAGGTGTAGACGTGGGTGTTGGCCGGAACGTCGCTCAGCACGGCCGCCAGGTTCAGGCGCTGGATATCGCTGAAGTGCAGATGAACGCGGTCGGCATACGGAGCCTGCTCCAGTTGAGAGATAAACGCCGCCTGTTCCCGCGTCCGGGCGCAGTAGTGCAGGCTGAACGAGCGCCCGCTGGCGTGCAGTTCGGCGGCCATCGCCAGCATCGGGGTGATGCCGATCCCGCCGCCAATCAGCAGGCAGTGGCTGGCCGTTTCCTCCAGCGCAAACAGGTTGCGCGGGTCGCTGACCTGAACCCGATCCCCTTCGTTCAGGGCGTGGGCGGCAAGGGAGCCCCCCTGGGATTTACTCTCTTTGAGAATGCCGAGCTGGTAGTGGCGGCGATCGTTCGGGTCGCCGCACAGGGAGTACGGACGCACCAGGTCTTCTGCCAGATGCAGATCGATATGCGCCCCCGCGCTGAAGGGCGGGAGGTCGATACCGTCAGAATGCGCCAGCGTCAGCAGGACCACCTCGCCCTGCAACTCCCGCCTGATAACCTGTAATGTCAGCATGTTGACTCCTTAACGCATAAACAGGCCGCCGTTGATGTCCCAGGTCGCCCCGGTGACAAACGACGCCTGCTCTGATGCCAGCAAGGCCACGGCCTGTGCGACAAACTCTGCTTCACCTAATTTGCCGACCGGGATCATCTGCAGCAGTCCGGCCATCTTCTCTTCCGGAACCAGGGCGTGAACCATCGGCAGATCCATCGGGCCCGGGGCAATGGCATTCACCGTCACGCCGGATTTACTCAGCTCGCGGGCAAACACTTTGGTGAGGGTCAGGATCCCGCCCTTCGAGGCCGCGTAGTGGGCCCCGGAGGCGGTTCCGCCGTTCTGCCCGGCCAGTGAAGCCAGGTTGATGATGCGGCCATAGCCTTTGCCCGCGAAGTAGCGCCCCATGGTCTGGCAGCCGACAAAGGTGCCGCGCAGGTTGGTGGAAATCACCCGGTCGAACTCGTCGACCTCAATCTCCATCACCGGCGTGGCGAGGGTCAGCGCGGCGTTGTTCACCAGCACTTCAAGGCTGCCGAAACGCTCGAGGGTGGCCGCCAGCGCTTTGGCGAAATCCTGCGGCTGGCGGATATCCAGCCCCAGCGCCAGGACTCTGCCCTGCCCGTTATCCAGGCGATCCGCGGCCTGCTGCGCCCGGGCGGCGTCGACGTCGGTCAGCACCACCTGATATCCCTGCTCCAGCAGGTGGGCGGCAATCACGTTGCCGAGACCGGCGGCGGCGCCGGTCACTAATACGGTTTGCGTCATGGACGGCTCCTCAGAGGATGTAGCCGATGCTGTGCAGCACATCGTCGCTGTTGACCAGGCGGATCACCTTTTGGGTAATCAGCAACCTGCCGTCCTGCGGCTTGAGGTGCCAGGTGATGTCCGCCGCGTAGTGGCGGCTGTGCCCCTTGCGGTGCTCCCACAGGGACTGCGCCCCGCGCACCACGATCAGATCCTCGCTGGATTCCAGCAGGCGGAAGCGCGACAGGGTGCGCAGCGTTCTGGCGCGCGGCGTGGTGGAGATGGACTCCCCGCTGTAGAGACGCTTCACCCGGCGCTCGCGCATGTGGTGATCGTCGCAGGCGTAGTTGAGGGTGTTTTTAAAATCGGTTTCATTCGCGTCGATGGGCACCACGTACAGGCCGTCGCGCTGCCACAGCTCCAGCCAGGCGTTGAACTCGCCCTGGTCCAGCAGATCGCCTTCGAGGTTGATTACGGACATGGCCGCAAACAGGACAGAATCTGGGGTCATCATTTTTCGCTCTCCGTCATCAATTTTTTCCACTGCTGATAGGCTGCGCGCATGCCGGTCTCGGCGCTGACGTCGCTGCGCAGGCCATCGTCGGTGCGGTACTCACCGGCAAGGCCGCGGTTGAGCATGATCCACAGGTCGTCGCCAGCGGTGGCCCCGCGCTGCACGCGCTCCCAGGCTTCGGAGTCGTCGGGGGTGCCAAAGCCCATCGGCCCCTGGAAATGTTCGTGCAGACGCAGGCGCGCCTGGTTGGCAATCTCCGGCCCGCCGTCCATGGTGATCACCGCGTGGTGGATTTCGGTTTCCATCACCGAGATCGGCTGCAATACGCGGAAGAAGGCCATCGAACAGGCGATATTCGGGAACAGGTTGAGGTTGAAGCCGGAGCCGCCCACCGCGCGCACGATGCGCTTAACCTGCTCTTCGTCGTGATCTTTGCGCAGTTCATTTGCCAGTTCGACAAAGCGCTCCGGGATTGGCGCATCGAGGTTAGCTTCCAGATCCACCAGCTCGGGGATCATCACCATCACGCTGTGGCCGTTGCCGAGATCTTCCACATAGCCGCTGCCGTCCACGAAGTTGAGCATCTCTTCGGTCTGCTTATCCACCGAGCTCAGGAAGGAGCGGTGCACCACCGGGAAGTGGTAGCCGTCGGTGGTGTTCTCCAGCTGAATTTTCCAGTTGCCCGGGAAGCGGAAACGGTGCGCAGGCCCGGTCTTGATCGGGTAGCCCGCCCCCTGCTTCATAAACAGATCCATCCACTTCTTCGCCGCGCCGAGGAAATCCTCCAGCGGTTCGATCTCGTCGTTAAAGGTGGCGAAGACCATGCCCGCATACTGTTCGGTACGCAGCGACACCAACCCCAGCTCGTTTTTCTCAAGCTGATCGGCATAGCTTTCCGGGTGCGGCACGCCGCGCAGGCTGCCGTCGAGGGCGTAGCCCCAGCCGTGGTACGGGCAGACGAAGCTGTTGGTCTTGCCGCTGCGGTGCTCGCAGACGGTGGCCGCGCGGTGGCGGCAGCGGTTCAGCAGGGTGTGAATGGTGCCTTTGCGGTCACGCACCACGATCACTGGCTGGGTGCCGATCTCGGTGGTTTTGAAGCTGCCGGTCTCCGGGATCTCGCTGACGTGCGCCACCCAGACCCAGGTTTTGCTGAAAATACGCTCCAGCTCCAGCTGGAAGAGTTCGTCTGAGGTGTAGAGCGACGTGTGGACGCGGTCATGCTTTACCAGGCCCGCAATCTCTTCCCGGCTCAGGCTCGGCTGCGCGGTGGTATCGATATTCTTGACGTTGATGATGTGGTCACACTGCATAATCTTTCTCCTGCTGGCAGTCGAGGTTCTAGTTTTTGTCAGGGACAGGTAACGCATCCGCCGCATGCCAGTGGCTCACCGGCCGGCTGAACAGGTTGCGGGTGGTGAAATGGTGCATGGTCATCTCACCCGCCTCGCGACGGAAAATAATCTGCAGCTCGGCGGCATTCAGATGCGCGCCCCCGGCGGTAAAGGCGGAGGTTTGCAGCATCTGCCAGCGGCCATGCAGCTCGCCGTCGGCATCGTGATACAGCGCTTCGGAGCACAAAAAATGGCCGTTCAGGGCGAAGTGCGCGGGCGTGCGGACGTAGCCCGCCATCATCGCCACAATCGCCTCGCGCCCCTGATGTCTTCCCAGCCGGGTGGCGTAAGGCTCACCCAGCCCTTCCCAGCAGGCGTCTGCGCTGAACAGGGCCCCGATGGCCTGCACCGTCGCCATGTCGTCCAGCCGATCGCACAGCCGCATGTAGGTGCTGATACAGACCCGGGCGGCCTGCTGATCTTCAAGCTGCTGTAAACGCAGCGCATCCTGTGGGCTCATGATCCACTCCGTTACTGAATGATCAGTTCACGACCGACGCGGGCTTCGATCTTGCAGTACTTCCACAGCTTGCTGTCGCCGTCGCCCACCGGGGTGGTGCGGAACAGGTTGCAGGCGGCCACCACACTGTCGAGGGTGTCGGCATCGGCCAGCACGTAGGTGGTCCACGGGGAGGTGGTGGACGGGCCGACCATCAGGCGGTCATCGTCCATGTTGCCGATGACGCGGATCCCCTGGGTTTCGTCGATGCCCTTCATCATCACGCCGAATGCGGCCCACACCTGTTTGGCTTCTGCCGGGGTAGCGTCAAAGAAGTTCTGGTTCACGCCGATGCAAAACAGCACGCGTAAGGTTGTTGTCTGGCTCATCTGTTGCTCCTTTCGTAAAAATTACAAATAACCCGGCAGAGGCTGGCCACCGAAATAGACCGTACCGGCGTTGAGATAAGAGAGGTCGCCCATAAAGGCGTGCTGGGTGATCACCATGGTGTCGCGCACGTAGCGTTGCAGCGGGCTTTTCATGGTGATGCCGCCCATGCCGTTCAGCGCCAGCGCCTGGCGGGTGACCTCGGCGGCCACGCGGGTGACGTGGGTGGACGACAGCCGCAGGGCGTTAATCTGCTCGCAGGCCGGATCATCCCCGGCGAGAATGCACTGCCAGACGTCGTCGATGGCGTCGTAGAACCAGGCCCGGGCGGATCGCAGATCCGCTTCGCAGCGGGCAATCTGCATCTGCGCCTGCGGGCGGTCGGCGAGGCGCGGCGCGCCGGTGACCGACTGCTGACGATGGGCAATGGCATAGATTTCATTGAGAGCCGCGCGGGCGACGCCGAGCGCCACCACCGACAGCACCTGGGTCGCGAGGGACAGCACCGGATAGCGATAGAGCGCCCCTTCCAGGTTGAGCGCGCCGCCGCGAACGAAGGTCCACTCCTGCGGCACAAAGGCGTCGTTCACCACCAGATCGTGGCTCCCGGTCCCGGCCAGGCCGACGGTGTTCCACACCGGGTCGATCTGCACGCTGTCACGCGGTAGCACCGCCATGCGCGGCAGGGTTTCGCCACTCTCCGGCAGGATCCCGACGCCAAACACCGAGGCGCCCATGCTGCCGCTGGCAAAGCCCCAGCGTCCGGTGACGCGGTAGCCGCCATCCGCCAGCACCGCTTTCTGCGGCGGGAAGATGCCACCGGCAAAGACCACGTCCGGGCCGTCGCGGTAGAGTTCTTTTAAGGTGTCCGCCGGCAATGCGCCGAGATAGAACGGGCTCATGCCGAAGCTGGCGACCCAGCCTGCGGAGCCATCGGCGGTGGCGATCTGCTCGATCAGCTCACAAAACTGCGCCGGGGAGCACTCTTCGCCGCCGTAGATTTTTGGGACTAAGGCGCGATAGACGCCAATCTGCTTAAAGCGGGCGATGATGTCGTCAGAGATATGACGCTGTTGCTCAAAATCGGCGCTGCGGGTGGCGACTTCATTCAGCAGTGGAACGAGTTCCTCACGAACATGAACGGCAGACATAGCTTCCTCCCAAAAGAGTGTGCGGCCCGCAGAGAGACGAGTGCTGCCGCAATGAGTGGTACTCACTGAGTTATGGTTAAAACTGAACGGTAAAACGGGATGTTTAGCGGCGTCGTCGCCCGGACAACCACTCAGCCGCCTGAACCAGCAGACCCTCCTGCCCTTTGGCGGCGACGAGCTGCAGCGCCACCGGGCGTCCGTTTAGCGTGCCCGCAGGCAGGGTCAGCGCCGGATGGCCGCTGAGGTTAAACGGCCGCACCAGACGGGTGAGGTTCACCACGGTCAGCGGATCTTTCGCCTCTTCCAGGGTTGGCGGCAGTTCCGGCAGGGTTGCCAGCGCCAGCAGAGGGGTTTTCGCCAGTTGGGCATCCACCTGGGCGGTAAAGACCTGGCGGATGGTTTCTGCGGCATGCAGGGCACCGGCATCGATATCGGCCCCGGCACGGATGCGGGTAGCGACATCGGCGGAGAGCCGCTCATCGCTCAGGAGCGGGTTAAACGCCTGCCAGTTTTCGTGGCTGATGATGGTCAGCCCGGCGCGATGGGCATCGCCCAGCAGCGGGAGCTCAACCTGATGGGGACGCAGGTCAGCCTGCGCCAGGAACTTCAGCAGCAGCGAGTCGATGTCGACGAGCGCCGCCGGGATAAAGCCGATGGCGGGCATCGTCTGTAATGGGGCGTCAACCGGCAGCCCCAGACGGGCCAGTACCTCGCGCAGCACCTCGGCGCGGCGGGCGAAGATCCCTACGCAGTCCAGCGAGCTTTGGGCGGGCATCACCCCTTCCCGGCTAAGCTGGCCGTAAGTTGGCTTTAAGCCGAGGATCCCGCAGCAGGCGGCAGGCATGCGCACCGAGCCGCCGGTGTCGGTGCCGAGGGCAAAATCGACCTCGCCGGAAGCCACTACCGCGGCAGAGCCGCTGGAGGAGCCGCCGGGGATCAGGTCAGGAAACTGCGGGTTAACCGGCGTGCCGCCCCAGGGGTTGATCCCGGTGACGCCAAACGCCAGTTCATGCAGGGTGGTTTTTCCGGTCAGGACGCAGTTCTTCCCGAGAAGGGTCGCAACCACGTCGGCGTGCGTTGCTGCCACCGGGTTTGCCGCCAGCGCCGGGCAGCCTGCACGGGTCGGAAAGCCTGCGATGTCGAGGGTGTCTTTCACCGCGAAGCGCAGGTCGCCCTCACCAAGGGTAAACTGCGCGACGTAACCATTGCTCTCAGTAACGGGCTGCATAATTCGCACCTTAACCAGAAAAAACGAATCATATTCGGGCGGGGCAGTCTTCGCTGCGGTTCGACCCACGTTTGCTCAGGTCAATCATGGAATATTTAGATGAATATTCAAGTAATATTTCACGTTAATTTTACGAAAAAATAACACTGAAACATTTTGTTAACACATGTGGATAAGTGGGTCAGGATGATGAAAAATAACAATAAAGCCTGCACGGGAATCAAAAAAAAGCCGCCCTGACAATCAGGACGGACTGTTTATAAAATCATTTATTTACAGTGGCTTATAACAAATATCTACGGCGGTCACAAAACCGCAATTCTCCCTGTGGCAGCTTCAAAGCTCGTTGAGGTTGTCGAGCACCTTCGACAGGGAGAGGTTCATTTTTTCCATCTGGGCGGCGGTCATGCCCTTAAAACCCTTCTCGAAAACCTTGCTGGCAAGACGGTGTGCCTCGGTCACTTTTTCGCGTCCGGCATCGGTGAGCATCACCTCGGTGACTCTGGCGTCCTGTACGCTGCTGGCGGTGGTGACCAGACCGTCATCGCGCAGCCGACCGACGATTTTGGTGACGGTGGGCATTTTAGTCATGGCGTATTCGGAGATCTGCGAGATGCTGGCCTTACCGTACTGCTCGGTAATCATCAGCACCCGAAAGCGGGACACATCAAGCTGCACCTTTTTCAGTGTGATTTCCATAACTTGCGTATAGCGCGCGTAGACGTTGACGATCCAGTAGAAGGGGAACTCTTCGCGGTGAAAAGTGGGGCCGGTGTCTGACGATGTCTTCGTTTGACTCATGAAATGACGTTCCAGAAGTGATGCAATGGCCGCAATTATACCCGCTATTGACCGCCCGCTATAGCCCGATCGCACCCTGCCCCGGGCTGTTAACAAATCGCCGCGCCACAAAAGCCGATCGATATCGCATTATGATTCGAAAACGCTACGTGATTAACATTTGCGTATCATTTTTTAAACAGAACATTGACGTTCATATGTGCGGTTTCCTATACGTTAGCGCACGTGTTCAGCTTGCACGAAATAACAACAATACCTCTAACCGCTATGTGGAGCATTTCATGAACGACAGCCCATCGATGGAACAGACACGTGACAACGTGCTGGGTCCGCCTTCGTCTGCTGACGGCACGCTCGATCCGCGTCAACAGCGAGTGATCAAAAAGTTGTTCCGGAGATTGATCACTTTTTTGTTCATTCTTTTCGTCTTTTCGTATCTGGATCGCATCAATATCGGCTTTGCCGGTCTGACGATGGGCAAAGATCTGGGCCTTACCAGCACCATGTTTGGCCTGGCAACCACGCTGTTTTACGTGATGTATGTCATCTGTGGGATCCCCAGCAACGTGATGCTGAGCGTGGTGGGCGCCCGCCGCTGGATCGCTATTCTGATGGTGGTGTGGGGGATTGCGTCCACGGCCACTATGTTCGCCACCGGCCCTAACAGCCTGTATGTGCTGCGTATGCTGGTGGGGATTGCCGAAGCGGGCTTCCTGCCGGGGCTGCTGCTGTATTTAACGTTCTGGTTCCCGGCGCACTACCGCGCCCGCGCCAACGCCCTGTTTATGATTGCCATGCCGGTGACGATGGCGCTGGGGTCGCTGGCCTCCGGGTACATCCTGAATCTTGATGGGGTGATGAACCTGAAGGGCTGGCAGTGGCTGTTCCTGCTGGAAGGCTTCCCGTCGGTGATTCTGGGCTTCGTGGTCTGGTTCTGGCTGGACGACAGCCCGGATAAAGCGCGCTGGCTGACCCAGGATGACAAAGCCTGTCTGAAGGAGATGCTGGAGGCGGATCGCCTGAACGCCATCAGCACCCGGGAGCGGGAACAGGCCGCGACGCTGGTACCGCAGCAGCGCAGCGTGATGCGCGAGCTGTTCACGCCGACCATCATGCTCTACACCCTGGCCTACTTCTGCCTGACCAACACCCTCAGCGCCCTGAGCGTCTGGACGCCGCTGATCCTGCGCAGCATCAGCGAAGAGAGCAGCAACGTGACCATCGGCATTCTGAGCGCCATTCCGCAGGTGTGTACCATTGTGGCGATGGTCTGGTGGAGTAAACGTTCCGACAAGCGCAACGAGCGTAAGATCCACACCCTGCTGCCGTACCTGTTTGCCGCCGCAGGCTGGATCCTGACCGCCACCAGTACTAATCCGATGCTGCAGTTCACCGGGATCGTGATGGCCTCGTCAGGTGCCTTTGCCGCGATGGTGATCTTCTGGACCACCCCGGATCGTTCCATCTCCCTGCGTGCCCGCGCGTTGGGTATTGCGGTGATCAACGCCACCGGGATGACCGGTGCCGCGCTGGGGCCGCTGCTGATGGGGCTGATGAAAGATATCACCGGCAACTTCAACGCCGGGATCTTCATGGTGGCCGGTTTCCTCGTGCTGGGTGCGGCGGTGATTGCCTTGATCCCGATGAAACACGCAACGAAGCAGGCAGAGTCGTTGAAAGGATTGCCGACGAACGGGTGATTTTTAGCACCTGTGCGGCATGTTCCCCCTCACCCTAACCCTCTCCCTCAAGGGAGAGGGGATCTATCGTGGACACATTTAGTCCGCTGCCACCGGTTTAACCCGCACCCCGGCGAATACCATCACCATCGCTGCTACCAGCAGCACGCCGCTGGCGGTAAATACCCCGCTCGCCCCGTTGAGATCGAATACTGCTCCGCCCCCGGCGGCACCGGCGCTGATCGCCAGCTGGATCGAGGCCACCATCAACCCACCTGCGCTTTCGGCTTCGTCGGTGACGGTGGTTGCAAGCCAGGTTGACCAGCCCACCGGCACCAGACCAAACGCAAAGCCCCACAGGCTCACCAGCAGGCCGTCCACCAGCGCCAGATGCCCGAACGCCACCATCAGCAACGCCAGCATGCCCATCGCCAACGGTACCAGCGCCAGAGTCAGGCGCAGGTTGCGGGCCAGCAGATGCCCGGCAATGGAGGTGCCGACAAAGTTCGCCACCCCAAAGCCCAGCAGGATCAGCGAGATGGTCTCCACGCTCACCTGCCCTACCGTCTCAAGGAACGGACGCAGGTAGGTAAAGAAGGCGAAATGGCCGCTGAAGATCAGGATGGTGGCCAGCAGGCCGCCCACCATTCCCGGACGGCGCAGCACCCGCACCAGAGTGCCGAGGCTGCCGCTGTTTTCCGGGCGCATCGACGGCAGCACCCACAGTTGCCACAGCAGAGCCAGGGCGCTGGGCACCACGCAGAGAATAAAGACGTTACGCCAGCCGATCAGGCTGCCGAGATAGCTCCCCAGCGGCGCGGCCACCACGGTGGCAATCGACACCCCGGAGAAGATAATTGCCAGCGCTTTAGGCACATCGCTGGCGGGCACCAGCCGCATCGTGGTGGCGGTGGACATCGCCCAGAAGCCGCCTATCGCTACCCCCAGCAGCAGGCGTCCGCTCAGCAGTACCTCCAGCGACGGTGCAAAGGCCACCAGCAGGCTGGAGACGATCTGCAGCACGGAGAAGAACATCAGCACCCAGCGGCGGTCGATGCTTTTGGTCGCCGGGGTGATCAACAGGCCGGTGACCAGCGCCACCAGCGCGGTGGCGGTCACCGACTGCCCGGCGACCCCTTCGCTCACCCCCAGACTGGCGGCCATGGGCGTCAGCAGGCTGGCAGGTAGAAACTCGGCAACGATCAACCCGAACACCCCGAGCCCCAGGGACCAGACCGCGCGCCAGGCCGGTCTGGCCGGGGCGCTGGCCTCGTTTGCGACGATGGATGAATGCATTTGTAATACTCCCGTTATGAAAATGTGACGTATGTCGCAAAGCATAGGAAGTTCACCGCGGACGATCTATGACATATAATCTTCATTTATTGATTATTCGTCCGGGAATAGAGAAATGAACCTTCGCTCGCCAGATTTGATCAGTGAGTTACTGCGCGGTATGCGCCTGTCGGGGGTGAAATACCGCCGCATTGAGGCCAGCGCGCCCTTTGGCGTGGCCTTCGGCGCGGCCCCCGGCAAAGCGCAGTTCCACTTTATCAGCCGGGGTCCGGCGGTCCTGCGGATGCACAGCGGCTCGCGGTTCGAGCTTAACAGCGGTGACGCGGTCTTTCTGCCGAACGGGGATGCCCACGCCCTGCTCTCCGGGGATGACGCCACCATCACGCCGGTATCGGCCTTCCCCAGCGAACCGATCTGCAACAGCGTGTGCGACATTCACTGCGAGCCGTGTCCGGACAGCGAGAACGTGGTGATATTCAGCGGGTGCATGGATTTCGATCTGGGCGGGATGCAGCCGCTGATCAAGGCGATGCCGGAAGTGATGATGGTCAGCCGTCTGATGACCACTTGGCCGGAGATCCATCCCCTGCTGGTGGCGATGGAGCGGGAGTCGATGGCGCGCCAGGTCGGTTTTGCCGGGATCCTCGCCCGGCTGGCGGACGTGGTGGCGGCGCTGATTGTCCGCGGCTGGGTTGAAGCCGGGTGCGGTAAGGCCACCGGCTGGATCCAGGTTTTGCGCGATCCGCGCCTCAGCCGGGCGATCTACGCCATGCACCAGCAGCCGGGCATTAACTGGAGCGTGGCGGAGCTGGCAAAAGAGGCGGGAACGTCGCGGTCGGTGTTTGCCGAGCGTTTTCTCTCAGCTACCGGCACCACGCCGGCGAAGTACCTGAGCGAACTGCGGATGCGGCTGGCGATCCAGTATATCGGTCAGGAAAATCAGGCGATTGAAACCGTGGCATTGCGCCTCGGCTACAGTTCGCTGGCGGCCTTCAGCCGGGCGTTTAAGCGGATTGTCGGCCAGTCGCCGGGAGCACTGCGCGAAGCCAGTCAGACCCCACAGGAGATCTGACCGGCCCGGAGAGTTACAGCCAGCTCTGCTGGACAGGCGCGCCTTCGGTGCGCTCCGCCCGGGGCATCTCAATGGCCAGGGTTGACAGGTGTTTGGCCCACAGGTCAGCCACCCATTTTACGCCGCGCGCGGTAAAGCGTGCCTGAGACCAGGTGCGCTCGTTTTCACCCACGCCGCTGTGCAGGGTAAAGTAGCCCGCATCGATGTGGTGCTGCGGCGGAACCAGGTTGCCGCCGACGCGCTGCATGATGTTGCGCTCCAGCAGAAACTCCCGGAACTGGGGCTCTTTGGCCTTGAGGATCTTACAGAGCTGGCGGAAGCCCAGCGACTCCTTCACCTGCACGAACTGATCAAAGAACGCCGCCTTGGGGGCCCAGAGCGCAAGCTGCTCTTCGGCACGCTGGCGTTTTTCATACTGCTCGGCCCAGGCGCGCGCCGCCGCCGCCGGGTTGGTGAAGTCCGGGATATTGACGTTTCTCTCCTGCTCCTGCCAGCGATCGAGCATGGCGGCAGTGAAGCCCGGGGAGATACGTGAAACCGTCAGCAGGGAGTCCCGTTTGTTCAGCAAAAACTCCTGCCGCGTTTCACCTTCGCGCTCATACAGGCTGGTCGTGACCGGCTGCGAAAGACGCTGCGCCGTTTCCAGGCTTTGCACCATACGCTTCACCTCGGTATGGGCAATACCGGTCAGCTTCGCGATTTCGCGACTGCTGATGGTGGCAAGCTGGCCACTGGACTGGAAAGTTTCAACAGGAATTACCATAGGTTTCACCCCTCACTCATACATTACTCGGGTAATTTGCTCTAATAGTATACAAATACCTGTTCAAATATCCAGTATAATTTTTAAACGATCATCTTCAATGCCGCGCCACGCCTAAGTTGCGGTAACTAAGGCTGTTTCTGGTTTTCACTTTTTTCAGATGTACCAAAATGCGCGGTGTCGCCGTGGCCGTGTTCTCCGCTGCCCTGCACGCGCTTAAGCTGAATCACCTCGCCGCGCTGCCAGGCGTTGGCGCCTTCCGCTACCGGGTGGGCCAGGATATCGGCCCGCCGGGCTTTGATCTCCTGAGTATCGATCTTCAGGCGGCGATCGCGATCCGCCAGCAGCGCCGGATCGAGCTGTCCCTCTCCGGTAAAGCCCATCATCAGCGCCGGGATGCCGAGCGGCAGGGTTTTGTCGCGATCCGTATGCCAGGTGTGCCAGGTTTTGCCGTAGGTGTTGACGATTTTATTCATCAGCGCCTTGTCGGCAACCGCAGGCAGGCCGGGGGCCACCAGGCTGCCCGATTTCACTTCGTACTGGTGGCTGTGCCAGAGCTTTTTCTCCTCCGGCGGCAGGGTGTTAAACAGGCGCTCGCTGATGATGTACTCCACCCCCATCAGGCGGGCATCTTTGGTATTACCGTCATAGATGACCGCCTGCATCACCTCTTCATTGAGCACGGTCACGTAGTGATGGGCTTCCATCTGCCCGTTTTTATCCCCGCTGTAAAAATGAAAGCCGTCCAGATACGCGCTGATGGCCTCCACCGGCGGCCGCGACTGGATAACCTGAGCCCCCGTTTCCAGGGTACTCAGGGTGGCAGAGGTACTTTTACCGGGGAGAGGGGCCTGGGGCGGGGTATTATTCGCGCCGCAGCCGACAAGCAGCAGGACAGCAAGATTCAGAGGTAACGATTTCATTGGCACTCCCTTTCATAAAACCTGGTTATGAAGGTAGTGCAGATGAGGGAATTGATCCGGCATATCTGAGAAAAAACAGCGGCTTCGCTCGTTTTCATCCGCAACGGTAAATTGTCTGTATATGCGCAAAATGTGGTGTCGAACACACGAAGTCACTCAGTTTCGTCTAAGGTTTTCAGGTGATTAATGGCAGCGGTCGCGCTGCCCGGAGAACCCAGGAGAACAACCATGATGAGACCTCAGCAGCACGCAGCACTGCGGCTGGCGATTGGCGGCATCCTGCTTGGGATTACTGCCTACAGCTATGCGGACGAACCGTCCGGCGCAATGAAACAAGCCCCTGATATTCTGTTTGGTCCACTGTTTAACGACGTGCAAAGCGCCAAACTTTTCCCGGATCAGAAAACCTTTGCCGATGCCGTACCGAAAAACGATCCCCAGACGATCCTTGCCGACTACCACATGCAGCGTAAACAGTCCGGGTTCGATCTGCGCCACTTCGTGGAGATGAACTTCACCCTGCCGACCGAAAAAGAGAAATATGTGCCGCCAGCGGGTCAGACCCTGCGGGCCCATATCGACGGGCTGTGGCCGGTGCTGACGCGCACCACCTCCAGCGCCGGGAAGTGGGATTCGCTGCTGCCGCTGCCGCAACCCTACGTGGTGCCGGGCGGGCGCTTCCGCGAGATTTACTACTGGGACAGCTACTTCACCATGCTCGGGCTCGCGGAGAGCGGCCACTGGGACAAAGTCGCCAGCATGGTGGACAACTTCGCCTATGAGCTCAACAGCTGGGGCCACATCCCTAACGGCAACCGCAGCTACTACCTGAGCCGCTCCCAGCCGCCGTTCTTTGCCCTGATGGTCGAACTGCTGGCGACGCACGATAAAGACGCCCTGAAGAAGTACCGTCCGCAGATGGAAAAAGAGTATGCCTACTGGATGGAGGGGGTGGATGCCCTGCAGGCGGGCCAGGCCAGCCAGCGCGTAGTGAAACTGGACGATGGCGCAGTGCTTAACCGCTACTGGGACAATCGCGATACGCCACGCCCGGAATCCTGGCTGGATGACATCAACACCGCGAAAAAATACCCCAGCCGCCCGGCGACCGAGATCTACCGGGATCTGCGTTCTGCAGCCGCTTCCGGCTGGGACTTCAGCTCGCGCTGGATGGACGATCCGCAGCAGCTGGGGACGATCCGCACCACCAGCATCGTGCCGGTGGATCTGAACGCCCTGATGTTCAAGATGGAGAAACTGCTGGCGAAGGCCAGCCAGGACGGGGGTGACAGCGAAGCCGCCAGCCGCTACGAGGGTCTGGCCGCCGATCGTCAGAAAGCGATGGAACGCTATCTGTGGAACGACAAACAGGGCTGGTACGCCGATTACGATCTGAAAAACAAACAGGTTCGCGATCAGCTGACCGCCGCGGCGCTGTTCCCGCTGTACGTTAATGCTGCCTCGCAGGAGCGCGCGGACAAAACGGCGAAGGCCGCTGAAGCCCAGCTGCTGAAAGCCGGGGGCATTTCGACCACCACCGTTAACAGCGGCCAGCAGTGGGATGCGCCTAACGGCTGGGCTCCGTTGCAGTGGGTGGCGACCGAAGGTTTGCAGAACTACGGCCATAAAAAAGTGGCGATGGACGTGACGTGGCGCTTCCTCACCAACGTGCAGCACACCTACGATCGCGAGCAGAAGCTGGTGGAGAAGTATGATGTCTCAACGACCGGCACCGGCGGCGGCGGCGGCGAATATCCATTGCAGGACGGCTTTGGCTGGACCAACGGCGTGACGCTGAAGATGCTGGATCTGGTTTGTCCGCAGGCCAATCCTTGCGACAAAGTGCCCGCCACGCAGCCCGCGGCCAATGATGCGTCGGTAAGCACGACGCCATCGACCACCAGCGAGCAACCGGCGGCGAATAGTTCATCGACAACCAGTGACCAGCCAGCGGCCAATGATGAACCGGCAGACGCACAGAAAAGTGTCGGCCAGCAGTAACCTCCAGGCCGCTTGGCGGCGCTACGCTTGCCGGGCCTGGAAGGTCAAAGGCGACATGTAGGCCGGGTAAGGCGTAGCCGCCACCCGGCATTTCGCACCGGTGCAGGCCACAAAAAAACGGCTCTAAACAAGAGCCGTTTTATACGTTTCAGGCGCGTCGCACCATTCTGTAAACAAGTAGCACGATAATGGCACCCACCACAGCCACCAGAAAACTTTGCAGGTTAAATCCGGATACACTGCCGCCGATGCCAAACATCGTTGCCAGCCAGCCGCCGACAACCGCACCTACGACCCCAAGGATACAGGTCACAATAAAGCCGCCGCCATCACGTCCCGGCATGATGAATTTTGCGATAACGCCAGCAATCAGACCAAATACAATCCAGGCGATGATACCCATAGCAATGCCCTCTTGCAGAGTTAAGCCCGTGCGGAACACCGGCCCGCGCAGGTAATACTAAGTATAGGCAATAGCGGGAAAACCAGTTTTACTACACCGACTTAATTGCGGCTGAGGCGAAAAAAATAATTACCGGTTTGTATTAAGTTCCGCGCCGGCGTGCCGATAACGCATCCACAGACTGTCATCAATGAAGGAGCCCTGGGGCGTGAGTAATTACAGTGAGCAGTTCCTGAAAACGAATCCGCTGGCGGTGCTAGGTGTAATACGCGATCTGCAAAAAAATGACGTACCTGTCCGCATCAGCTGGGGCAGCAACCAGTTCATCAGCAAAATTCTGGATGCGACCCCGGAGCGCCTGGTCATGGATTTGGGCAGTCAGGAGTATGAAAACCGCGCGGTGCTGCGCGCAGAAAACATCACCGTGGCCGCTGATACCCAGGGAGCGAAAGTCGAATTCGAACTGCCGCGCATTGAGCAGGGCAATTACCAGTCCCTGCCCGCCTTTATCACCCCCCTTCCGACATCGGTGTGGAGCATTCAGCGCCGGGAATATTTCCGTATCAGCGCCCCGCTGCATCCGGCCTACTTCTGCAAAGCCAAAATGCCGGACAAGAGCGTGATCCGTTTTCGTCTGCACGACCTGTCGCTCGGCGGCATGGGTGCGCTGATGGATACCGCCAAACCGGAAGGTCTGGTGGAAGGGATGCGTTTTTCGCAGATCGAACTGGATATGGGCGGCTGGGGTCGCTTCTTCTTCGATGCGCAGCTGATCACGGTAAGCGAGCGTAAAGTGGTGGACAGCAAAAACGAAACCATCACCACGCCGCGTCTGAGCTTCCGTTTTCTTAACGTCGGGCCAGGGCCGGAGCGCGAGCTGCAGCGGATCATCTACTCGCTGGAGCGCGAAGCGCGGGAACGTGCTAACAAAGTGCGTTGATCGCCACCGGGCAGCGCGACGCTGCCCGGCAGCCGATTACATGGCGTCCATCGCTTTCTGCACTTTCCAGATATAGCGCGGTGCCTGCGGTGCGGGGTGGTTATTGACGACATGCTCAAAGAACTCGTCTTTATCCATATCGTTGATTTCGGCTATCGCCTTTTTGCGATCCGACGAGAAGGTGCGCAGCAGCGCGCCCGCGCCGTTAACGTACGAGACCACCAGTGCATATTGCATTACTTCCGGATCGTCGATTCCGTTCAGGATCCCGTGCTCAAGAATGCTCAGATAGGCGGTACCCATGGAGATATTGCGCTCCGGGTTTTTTAGCTCGCTGGTGGAGGGTTGCCCGCTCCAGCCCATGTGCCGGTAAACCTCGCGCCCGGCGGTGGAGGCTTTAAGCTGCATCAGGCCCACCGCGTTCGATTTACTGACCAGATTCGGGTTACCGCCCGACTCCACCGCAATGATGGCCGTCACCAGACGCGGGCTGACGCCCCAGGCCTCACCAGCTTTTTCACTGATCGGCATCCACTGCATCGCCCGTTTAACCGGGACTTCCGGGTTCCATTCCGGCTTCTGGTAATCCTGCTTTGAACTGCATCCTGCAAGCAACACAATCAAAAAAGCAAACCATCTTAATTTCACGTCATCTGTCCTTATGGTCATTCATCGCTGTTACCCTATCCTCCGCTTGATGAAGGACGCGCTCAGGCGGCATGATATATACATTCAGCTTTATAAGTCAGCAAGGAAATGCCATGTCTCAGTTTCATCTCATCGCACCATCAGGTTACTGCATTAATCAGGAAGCGGCGCAACGGGGCGTGGCGCGATTAATGGAAGAGGGCCATCAGGTACAAAATCAGACGATTATACCCCGCCGCCAGCAGCGATTTGCCGGTACCGAGGCTGCGCGCCTGAATGATATCAACGCCCTCACCCGCCTGTCCGGGGCCAACCAGATTGTGCTGGCGGTACGCGGCGGCTACGGTGCCAGCCGCTTGCTGGAGCAGATCGACTGGCAGGGGCTGGCGAAACGTCAGCAGCAGAACCCTTTGCTTATCTGCGGTCACAGTGATTTCACGGTGATCCAGCTGGGCCTGCTGGCGCTGCACAACGTCATCACCTTCAGCGGCCCGATGCTGGCGGGCAATTTCGGTGCGCCAGAACTGAACGCCTTCACTGTAGACCATTTCTGGCGGGCGCTGCGTAATTCTACCTACTCCGTCGAGTGGCAGGGCGATGGCCCGCAGTGCGAATGCGAAGGCCAGTTATGGGGCGGCAATCTGGCGATGGTGGTGTCGCTCATCGGCACCCCGTGGCTCCCCGCCATTGAGAACGGCATCCTGGTGCTGGAAGACATCAACGAACACCCGTTCCGCGTCGAACGTATGCTGCTCCAGCTGCTTCACGCGGGCATTCTCGACCGTCAGCGGGCGATTGTGCTCGGCAGCTTCAGCGGAGCAACCCCCAACGATTACGATGCCGGATACTCTCTTGCGACCATGATCGATTATCTGCGCGCCCGTGTGTCGGTGCCGATTATCAGCGGGCTCGATTTCGGCCATGAACAGCAAACCGTCACCCTGCCGATTGGCGCACAGGCGACGCTGGTTCATACATCAAGGGGAAGTTCTTTAACGTTGAGCGGTCATCCGGTGTTAAAGGCATAAAAAAAGCCCCTTAAACGCCCGATTTCCGCGCTGTGAGGGGCGTTAATATGTTAGGGTTTTAATAACAGTCACCACGTCGGGCAGGGAGTACGCAAACATTGGATGCCGCAGCAATAATCAGTCTTTTTATCCTGGGTTCAGTTCTTGTAACCTGCAGTATTTTATTGAGTTCATTTTCATCACGTCTTGGCATCCCCATTCTGGTTATTTTCCTCGCCATCGGCATGCTGGCGGGGGTTGATGGCATCGGCGGTATTCCCTTCGATAATTACCCGTTTGCGTACATGATCAGTAACCTCGCCCTGGCGGTGATCCTGTTGGATGGCGGGATGCGCACCCAGGCCAGTTCGTTTCGCGTGGCGCTGGGCCCGGCCCTGTCGCTGGCGACGGTCGGGGTGCTTATCACCTCCGGCCTGACCGGGATGATGGCGGCGTGGCTGTTTAAGCTGGACATTATGGAAGGGCTGCTGATCGGCGCGATTGTGGGCTCAACCGACGCCGCGGCAGTCTTCTCGCTGCTCGGCGGCAAAGGGCTGAACGAACGTGTCGGCTCGACGCTGGAGATTGAATCCGGCAGTAACGATCCGATGGCGGTGTTTCTGACCATCACCCTGATTGAGATGATCCAGCAGCATGAAACTGGCCTGAGCTGGATGTTCGCCTGGCACATCCTTCAGCAGTTTGGCTTAGGCATCATCATTGGCCTCGGCGGGGGCTATCTGCTGCAACAGATGATCAACCGTATTTCGCTCCCGGCGGGGCTCTATCCGCTGCTGGCGCTGAGCGGCGGGATTTTGATTTTCGCCCTCACCACGGCGATGGACGGCAGCGGCATTCTGGCGGTCTATCTGTGCGGCTTCCTGCTCGGCAATCGCCCTATCCGCAACCGCTTTGGCATTCTGCAAAACTTTGACGGCCTGGCGTGGCTGGCGCAGATCGGCATGTTCCTGGTGCTGGGGCTGCTGGTGACGCCGTCGGATCTGCTGCCGATTGCCATTCCGGCACTGCTGCTGTCGCTGTGGATGATCTTCTTTGCCCGTCCGCTGTCGGTGTTTGCCGGTCTGCTGCCGTTCCGGGGCTTTAACCTGCGCGAGCGGGTGTTTATCAGCTGGGTGGGGCTGCGCGGCGCGGTGCCTATCATCCTCGCGGTATTCCCGATGATGGCCGGGCTGGATAATTCCCGTCTGTTCTTCAACGTGGCGTTCTTTGTGGTGCTGGTGTCGCTGCTGTTCCAGGGCACGTCCCTGTCGTGGGCGGCGAAAAAGGCCCGCGTGGTGATCCCGCCGGTGGGCTGGCCGGTCTCCCGCGTGGGGCTGGACATTCACCCCGAAAATCCGTGGGAGCAGTTTGTTTATCAGCTCAGCGCCGATAAGTGGTGCGTGGGCGCCTCGCTGCGCGATCTGCATATGCCGGAAGAGACGCGCATTGCCGCCCTGTTTCGCGATAACGCCCTGCTGCACCCGACCGGCAGCACCCGGCTGCGCGAAGGGGATATTCTCTGCGTGATTGGCCGGGAGCATGACCTCCCTGCCCTCGGCAAGCTGTTCAGCCAGTCGCCGCCGGTGGCGCTGGATCAGCGCTTCTTCGGGGACTTTATTCTGGAAGCCAGCGCCAAATTCGCCGATGTGGCGTTGATCTACGGCCTGGACGAGGGGCTGGAGTATCGCGATAACCAGCAGACGCTGGGCGAGATTGTGCAGAAGCTGCTGGGAGCCGCACCGGTCGTGGGTGACCAGGTGGAGTTCGCCGGGATGATCTGGACGGTGGCGGAGAAAGAAGATAACGCTGTGCTGAAGGTGGGTGTCCGCGTGGCGGAGGATGCTGAAGAGTAGGCCGGGTAAGCGTAAGCGCCACCCGGCGTTTGACTCCGGTGCTGATGCCGGGTGGCGGCTACGCCTTACCCGGCCTACAAAACTGCTTTTGCTTTTATATGGTAACCACCGGCACCCGCGGCGCTAGCGCGGTTAACAACTCATACCCGACGGTGCCCGCTGCGGCGGCAACGTCGTCCACTTTCACCTCGTTGCCCCACAGCTCAACCGGCGTACCGATCCCCGCCTGCGGGCACGGGGTCAGGTCAATCGCCAGCATATCCATCGACACGGTACCGACCGTGCCGGTACGCACGCCGTCCACCCACACCGGAGTACCGGACGGGGCAATGCGCGGATAGCCGTCGGCGTAGCCTCCGGCGACAATGCCGATCCGCTGCTCGCCCGGGGCGCGGTAGCGGCTGCCGTAGCCCACGGTATCCCCCGCCTTCAGGGTCTGAACGCCGATAATTTCGCTGCGCAGGGTCATCACCGGCTTCAGGCCGCTGTTGGCGATATCCTGCCACTGCCCGGACGGTGACGCGCCATACAGGACGATCCCCGGACGCACCCAGTCAAAATGCGCCTCCGGATGCCAGAGCGTCGCCGCCGAGTTAGAGAGCGAGCGCGGGCAATCCAGCCCCTCTGCCGCCTGCTCGATGCGCTTCATCGGTTCGGCAATGCCCTCCGGCTTTTCCGCATCGGCGAAATGGGCCATCAGGGTCATCTCCCCGACGTTCTTCAGCGCCCGCAGCTGTTGCCAGACGCTGTGAACCCGCTCCGGCTGGAAACCGAGACGGTTCATGCCGCTGTTCACTTTCAGATAAATATCGAGCGGGGCGTGGAGCCTGGCATTCTGGAGCGCCTTGACCTGCCAGTTGCTGTGCACGCTGGTGGTCAGGCGGTACTTATCAAACAGGGGCAGCTCATCTGCGTGGAAAAAGCCTTCGAGCATCAGGATCGGTCCTTTCCAGCCGCGCTCGCGCAGCAGGATCGCCTCTTCGAGATTGAGTAGCGCAAAACCATCAGTCGCGCTTAATGCACTCCAGACGCGATCCAGACCGTGGCCATAAGCGTTAGCTTTGACCACCGTCCAGACGCGTGAAGCTGGCGCAGCGCGACGGACAATTTGCAGGTTATCCTTCAGGGCCTGCAGATCCAGCTGAGCCAGAACGGGACGGGACATGACGACTCCTTGTTAGTTATGCGCGCCGTGTAAATGCTGTGGACGTGACGGCGTGAACCCCGGACGGTAGCGCGCAACGCTTAAATCATCGAACGGAATAGCGGGTGTGCGCCCGGAGATCAAATCACTGAGTAACTGCCCTGAACCGCAGGCCATTGTCCAGCCCAGGGTGCCGTGTCCGGTGTTCAGCCACAGGTTCTTAAACGGTGTCCGCCCGACTACCGGAGTGCCGTCCGGGGTCATTGGACGCAGCCCGGTCCAGAAGGTCGCCTGTTCAATAAAGCCGCCGCGCGGGAACAGGTCGCCAACGACCATCTCCAGCGTTTCCCGGCGCGGTTGCAGCAGCTCAGTGTTAAAGCCGACGATTTCCGCCATTCCTCCCACGCGGATCCGGTTGTCAAAACGGGTGATCGCGATTTTGTATGTTTCATCAAGGATAGTTGAAACCGGGGCGCCGCTGTCCTCTTTCACCGGGATGGTGAGCGAATATCCCTTCAGCGGGTAGACCGGAATATCCACGATGCCTTTCAGCATGGCGGTGGAGTATGAGCCGAAGGCCATGACGTAAGCGTCGGCCTTGACCACTTCATCGCCACAGAGCACGCCGTAGATGTTATCCCCTTCATACAGCAGCTTATCGACGGCGGTGTTGTAGCGGAATTTGACGCCCGCCTGCTCTGCCATCTGTGCCAGATTCTGGGTAAAGAGCTGGCAGTCGCCGGTTTCGTCATTGGGCAGACGCAGACCGCCGGTCAGCTTGTGCGCCACCTCGGCGAGGGCCGGTTCCACCTGCGCCAGCTGGCTGGCTTCCAGCAGTTGATACGGGACGCCCGCGTCCTCGAGGACGGCGATATCACGGGTGGCGTTTTCGTACTGCTGGGCGGTACGGAACAGCTGCAGGGTGCCCCCCTGACGGCCTTCATACTGGATGCCGGTGGAGGCGCGCAGCGCTTTCAGGCAGTCGCGGCTGTACTCCGCCAGACGCACCATCCGCCCTTTGTTTTCCATATAGTGCGAGGTGTCGCAGTTGCGCAGCATCTGCCACATCCACTTAAGCTGGAACTGCGTGCCGTCGAGGCTGATCGCCAGCGGCGCATGGCGCTGGAACATCCACTTAATCGCCTTCAGCGGAACGCCCGGTGCCGCCCAGGGCGCCGCGTAGCCCGGAGAGATTTGTCCGGCATTCGCAGCACTGGTCTCCAGTGCCGGACCCGGTTCCCGATCGATAACGGTCACATCGTGCCCGGCCTGACTTAAGTACCAGGCGCTGGTTACGCCAACGACGCCACTTCCCAGTATGACAACACGCATAGCCACTCCATTTATAAGCAAAAGAACAATCTTCTGGTTACATATTGATAACCCAGCTGAAAATATTATTCAACATAGGCATTTTTTATGGTGACTTACCTCACACCTTCCCCATATGACGGGGCTGGCGGGTATTTGGCATCTCCTGCTGCGCGGCATTTTTAACCAGCAGATTATGCTGTTGACCACCCCGTTTTCGCCATCGCCGCGACGGGAAATCGCAAAGAAAAAAAATAGCGTGCCAGCACGCTTTTGAATGCTGTGTTCTATGCTTGAAAAGAGGTTCTCCAGACAGAGAGAGCTACCAACAACGAGGGCGCGCTAATGGCTACTATTGATTCCATGAATAAGGACACCACACGTCTGAGCGATGGACCCGACTGGACATTCGAGCTGCTGGATACCTATCTGGCGGAAATTGATCGGGTGGCGAAACTCTACCGTCTGGACGCCTACCCCCATCAAATCGAAGTCATTACTTCTGAACAGATGATGGACGCTTACTCGAGCGTTGGGATGCCCATCAACTATACCCACTGGTCGTTTGGTAAAAAATTCATTGAGACCGAACGCCTGTATAAACACGGCCAGCAGGGGCTGGCGTATGAGATCGTCATCAACTCCAATCCGTGTATAGCCTACCTGATGGAAGAGAACACCATCACCATGCAGGCGCTGGTGATGGCGCACGCCTGCTACGGGCATAACTCGTTTTTCAAAAATAACTACCTGTTCCGCAGCTGGACCGACGCCAGCTCGATTGTCGATTACCTGATCTTCGCCCGGAACTACATCACCGAGTGTGAAGAGCGCTACGGGGTGGAAGAGGTTGAGAAGCTGCTGGACTCGTGCCATGCGCTGATGAACTACGGCGTGGATCGCTATAAACGTCCGCAGAAGATCTCCCTGCAGGAGGAGAAAGCCCGGCAGAAAAGCCGCGAGGAGTATCTGCAAAGCCAGGTGAATACGCTGTGGCGTACCCTGCCGAAACGGGAAGAGGAGAAAGCGGTGCCTGAAGCGCGCCGTTATCCCTCCGAGCCGCAGGAGAATTTGCTCTACTTTATGGAGAAGAACGCCCCGCTGCTGGAGCCGTGGCAGCGTGAGATCCTGCGCATCGTGCGTAAGGTGAGCCAGTACTTCTATCCGCAAAAACAGACCCAGGTGATGAACGAAGGCTGGGCGACCTTCTGGCACTACACCATCCTGAATCATCTGTACGATGAAGGCAAAGTGACCGAGCGCTTTATGCTGGAGTTCCTGCACAGCCACACTAACGTGGTGTTCCAGCCGCCTTACAACAGCCCGTGGTACAGCGGCATCAACCCGTACGCGCTGGGCTTTGCGATGTTCCAGGACATCAAGCGTATCTGCCAGAACCCGACGGAAGAGGATAAATACTGGTTCCCGGATATCGCCGGTTCCGACTGGCTGGAGACGCTGCACTTTGCGATGCGCGACTTTAAGGACGAGAGCTTTATCAGCCAGTTCCTGTCGCCGAAAGTGATGCGTGATTTCCGCCTGTTTACGGTGCTGGATGACGATCACAACAACTATCTGGAGATTTCAGCTATCCACAACGAGGAGGGGTATCGCGAGATCCGCTCCCGCCTCTCGGCCCAGTACAACCTGAGCAATCTGGAACCGAATATTCAGGTCTGGAATGTGGATCTGCGCGGGGATCGCTCCCTGACGCTGCGCTATATCCCGCACAACCGGGCGCCGCTGGATAAGGGGCGCAAGGAAGTTCTGAAGCACGTGCACCGTCTGTGGGGCTTTGACATTATGCTGGAGCAGCAGAACGAGGATGGTAGCGTTGAGCTGCTGGAGCGCTGCCCGGCGAAGGGGAATATGTTGTAATTCGGTGCGGCCTGTTTGCCGGGTGGCGCTTCGCTTACCTGGCCTACAAAGATTGCAGATTTTGTAGGCCGGGTAAGGCGCAGCCGCCACCCGGCAAAAAAAACCTCTCAAGCGAGAGGTTTTTTATTTTAGCGTCCGTGAATTGCCAGATCGCCCGGGAGGGTTTTCTGCATGCGATGCCAGATCTCGCCGCTTTCACGGCCGTAGCGACGTACGGTTTCATACACCTGGTCGTGCTGACCTTCAGAGCAGAGCTCGCTCAGCTTGTGGTAGAACCCCAGCGCCAGGCTGCGGGCTTCCGGGTTGGCGAAGTAGTGACGACCGATGCGGGTATAGAGCCCCTTCATGCCGTTGAGGATCAGGCCGTAAATCGGGTTACCGGAGGCAAACGCCAGCCCGCGGAAAACGTTGTAATCCAGCAGGGCAAAGGCGTCGGCGTGATCTTCTACCGCCGTGGCGCGGGCCAGGACCTCCAGCGCCTTATCAGGGTGCTGGCGGAACGCCGTACGGATAAAGATGGTGGCGATGTTGGTGCGCACGGAGAGCAGGTTGTCGATCAGCTGCGGCACGCTTTCGTGATCGAGGCGCGCCAGCGTCTCAAGAATATTCAGGCCCGACGTTTCCCAGAAGTTATTCACTTTGGTCGGTTTGCCGTGTTGGATCGTCAGCCAGCCGTCGCGGGCCAGTCTCTGCAACACTTCACGTAAGGTGGTACGTGTGACGCCAATCAGTTCAGAGAGTTCGCGTTCTGCGGGAAGGATCGAGCCTGGGGGAAAACGGTTATTCCAGATGCTCTCGATAATGTACTCTTCCGCGAAACCCGCCGGGCTTTGCGCCTTAATGACCATAGTGAGTTTTCCATTAACTGCTTTTTACAAAATTCACTCATCATACCAGAGGCTGGCAGAGGCAGATAGCGCAGCGAGGCGAGAAAAAAGGGATCGCCGTTTTATTTTTATCATTTAAAAAACATCCCCTGCGCTCCTCCACCGGCCTCATTTGCGTATACTTAGGACGTAATTATGTGACGGGCAAGGAAATCTGTTGTGGAAATGTCTTATCGTCGCGCCCTGTGGCGCAATTTTTTAGGCCAGTCTCCCGACTGGTACAAACTGACCCTGGTTGTCTTCCTGGTTCTTAACCCGCTTATCTTCATCAT
Source organism: Enterobacter sp. MF024 (assembly GCF_005843915.1). Taxonomy (NCBI): domain Bacteria; kingdom Pseudomonadati; phylum Pseudomonadota; class Gammaproteobacteria; order Enterobacterales; family Enterobacteriaceae; genus Enterobacter; species Enterobacter sp. MF024. The sequence continues at coordinate 113,344 of NZ_VCBB01000002.1, forward strand.
CAGCCCTTTCGCCGCAGGCTGGCTGCTGGTGGCGGAGTTTATCTTCACCCTCGCGATGGCGCTGAAGTGTTATCCCCTGCTGCCGGGCGGCCTGCTGGCCTTCGAGGCGGTGGTTATCGGCATGACCAGCGCAGAACACGTGAAAGAGGAGCTGGCGGCGAACCTCGAAGTGCTCCTTCTGCTGATGTTTATGGTGGCCGGGATCTACTTTATGAAGCAGCTGCTGCTGTTTATCTTTACCCGCCTGCTGCTGAGCATCCCCTCAAAAACTATGCTGTCGCTGGCCTTCTGCCTTGCAGCCGCGTTCCTGTCGGCCTTCCTCGATGCTCTGACCGTGGTCGCGGTGGTGATCAGCGTCGCCGTCGGCTTTTACGGCATTTACCACAGGGTGGCTTCGTCCCAGCCGGAAGCCGGCATGCAGGATGACAGCCACGTTGACGTCCATCAGCGCGACGTGCTGGAGCAGTTTCGCGCATTTCTGCGCAGCCTGATGATGCATGCGGGCGTAGGTACGGCGCTGGGCGGCGTGATGACCATGGTTGGCGAACCGCAGAACCTGATCATCGCCAAAGCCGCGGGCTGGAATTTTGTTGAATTTTTCCTGCGCGTGGCGCCGGTCAGCGTGCCGGTGCTGGCGTGTGGCCTGTTCACCTGCTGGCTGGTGGAGAAGTGTAAATGGTTTGGATACGGCACCCTGCTGCCGACCCAGGTGCGCGACGTGCTGCGCCGCTTCGACGAAGAGAGCCGCAGCCAGCGGACCCGTCAGCAGCGGCTGGCGCTGATTTTCCAGGGCATCATTGGCGTCTGGCTGATTATCGCCCTGGCGTTTCACCTGGCGGAAGTGGGGCTGATTGGTCTGTCGGTGATTATTCTGGCCACCACCTTTAGCGGCGTGACGGATGAACACGCCATCGGCAAAGCCTTTACCGAAGCGCTGCCTTTTACCGCGCTGCTGGCGGTCTTTTTCGCGGTGGTGGCGGTAATTGTCGATCAGCATCTGTTTGCGCCGATTATTCACTTCGTACTGCAGGCTGAACCCGACGCCCAGCTGTCGCTGTTCTATCTGTTTAACGGCCTGCTGTCGGCCATCTCCGATAACGTGTTTGTCGGCTCGGTCTATATCAACGAAGCGAAAGCGGCGATGGAGAGCGGCGTGATAAACCGCGAGCAGTTTGAGATGCTGGCGGTGGCGATCAACACCGGCACCAACCTGCCTTCGGTGGCCACGCCAAACGGTCAGGCGGCCTTCCTGTTCTTACTGACCTCCACCCTCGCCCCGCTTATCCGCCTCTCTTATGGCCGGATGGTATGGATGGCGCTGCCTTATACCCTGGTATTAACCGCAGTCGGTTTGTTATGCGTCAAAATTACCCTCATTCCTTTTACCCAATGGATGCTGCAGGCGGGTATACTGGCGACGCATTAAGTCAGTCAGCCGGGCGATAATTCGCCCGGTTGCGCTTGTGCATGATAAATATCCGATTACGTTATATTTTGCGCGCTGAGGCTGGCGCGCAAATTGTTTTCGTTTACACTGCGCTTTCTATACCTGTTCCAGGGAAATGATTATGTTGAAATTTTTGAACCAGTGCTCGCGCGGACGCGGGGCGTGGTTGCTGTTGGCCCTGACCGCCTTCGTGTTAGAAATGGTGGCATTGTGGTTCCAGCACGTGATGATGCTGAAGCCATGCGTGCTGTGTATCTACGAACGCTGCGCGCTGTTTGGCGTGATGGGCGCGGGTCTGGTGGGCGCTATCGCCCCGAAAAGCCCACTGCGCTATGGCGCCATCGCCCTCTGGCTCTACAGTGCCGGCAAAGGCCTGCAGCTCGCCTGGGAGCACACCATGATCCAGCTGCACCCCTCCCCGTTCCAGACCTGTGATTTTGCCGCCAGCTTCCCGAGCTGGCTGCCGCTGGACAAGTGGCTGCCGCAGGTGTTCGTGGCTACCGGTGACTGCGCCGTACGTCAGTGGGAATTCCTGACCCTCGAGATGCCGCAGTGGCTGGTGGGGATTTTTGCCGCCTACCTGGTCGTGGCGCTGCTGGTGCTGATTGCACAGCCGTTTAAACCGAAAAAACGCGATTTGTTTGGTAGGTAAAAGCAAAACGGCAACCCTGGGGGTTGCCGTTTTTAATGTTTGCGCCCTCTCCCCGTGGGAGAGGGTTGGGGTGAGGGCATCAGGCCGCACTAATAAAAAAACCCGCCGAGGCGGGTTTTTTATTATGCGCGGTTTGGGTGATTCAATATGTGGTCTTCCCAGTCGCGCACCTCTGACTCCTTCACCGCGATATGACGCACGGAGATCCGCTCGCCGTGCATCGCCGCTTTCGAGCCGGTCAGCAGGGGGTGCCACTTCGGCAAATCTTTACCCTCCGCCAGCAGACGGTAGGCGCAGGTCGGCGGCAGCCATTCAAAGGTCGGCAGGTTGTCGCGGGTCAGCTTGATGCAGTCCGGCTCCAGCTCGAAACGACGCTCGTAGTTGCGGCACTGGCAGGTTTTGATGTTCAGCTGGTTACAGGCGACGTTGGTGAAATAGATTTCGTCCGAATCTTCATCCATCAGCTTGTGCAGGCAGCACTGACCGCAACCGTCGCACAGCGATTCCCACTCGGCGTCGGTCATGTTGTCGAGAGTTTTGCTTTGCCAGAAAGGGATTTCGCTCATAAGGATGTCCACACGTCAAAAGAAAGCGCACCTTATAACCAGTCTGGCATCTTGATGCAAGTTTTGCCGCCCTTTTAAGGCGGCAAGCGGGGATTACAGCACGCGGGTTTTCAGTGACAGGCCGTTGACGGAGAGCTCCAGCTCATCGCCACCGTTCAGCGGGCCTACCCCTTCCGGGGTGCCGGTGAGGATCACATCGCCCGGTTTCAGGGTGAAGTAACGGCTCATGTAGGCAATCAGCGGCACGATTTTGTGGATCATGTCGGACGTAGAACCCTGCTGACGCACTTCGCCGTTAATTTTCAGGCTCAGGGTGGTGTTCTGCGGATCGTCCTGGAATTCAGACACCGGTACGAAGCCGGAGATTGGACAGGAGTTATCAAAGCCCTTGGCTTTCTCCCACGGCTGACCCGCTTTTTTCATTTTGCCCTGCACCTCGCGCAGGGTCAGGTCCAGCGCCACACCATAACCGGCAATCGCTTTCTGCACATGATCTTCAGAGGCCTGGCGCAGCGTTGCGCCAATCAGCACCGCCAGTTCCACTTCGTGGTGAACCGAACCCAGCCCCTGCGGGATCGCCAGCGGCTGGCGAATATCACAGAGGGCGGTTTCCGGTTTAATAAACAGCACCGGCTCGTCCGGAACCGCACTGCCCATTTCCTGAATATGCTTCGCGTAATTACTGCCGACGCAGACGACTTTGCTTACCGGATAATCCAGCAAGGCGCCTTGCCAGTTATGATGCTGATACATAATGAGCCCCTAAAAGGTTAATGTAACGCTGACAGATAATTCTTAAACTATTTTTTTCCCTGCGCCTCAAGATGCTGTTTAAGTAAATTCTCTTGCGGCGGAGGGAGTTGTAAATAATAGCCCTGTTCGGCTAACGCGCTTTTCACTTTTTCCAGATCGGCGTTCTTCAGCTGCTTGCGCCCGTCGAGCGGCATCAGCATCACCATTTGCGGCTTTCCGAAGGTCTCCATCAGTGCCTCAGGCACGCGGGAAAAATCGTCCTTTTTTTCGACATAGAGATAGGTCTGGTCGCGTTGGGTACTTCTGTAGATCACACAAAACATATATTTACTCAGAATTAACGGGGAGGGTGACTTGCCTCAATATAGTTGTGACTATAACATGCCTGATACTCTTCGGAATATCACGACGCACACGCCGTGGTAAAAAGCAAATTGAGTAAGGCCAGGATGTCAAACACGCCAATCGAGCTTAAAGGCAGTAGCTTCACCTTATCAGTGGTTCATTTGCATGAAGCAAAACCCGAGGTTATTCGTCAGGCGTTAGAAGACAAAATCGCCCAGGCGCCCGCATTTCTTAAACATGCGCCCGTCGTCATTAACGTAAGCGACCTTGAAGCGCCGATTAACTGGCAGCAGTTGCAGCAGGCAGTGTTAGCCACCGGCCTGCGGATTGTTGGCATCAGCGGCTGCAAAGATGCCGCACTGAAAGCCGAAATTGACGAGGCGGGTCTTCCGCTGCTCACCGAAGGCAAAGATAAAGCCCCACGCGCAGAGCCCCCTGCCCCGCCTGAACTCCCTGTTACACCCGTCACAAAAACGCGCTTGATCGATCTGCCGGTGCGTTCCGGTCAGCGTATTTATGCGCCAAACTGTGACCTTATTGTAACTAACCACGTCAGCGCTGGTGCAGAACTTATCGCCGATGGCAATATTCATATCTATGGCTCCATGCGGGGTCGCGCGCTGGCGGGTGCCAGCGGCGATCGCGATGCGCAAATTTTTTGTACCCATCTGGAGGCGGAGCTGGTCTCCATCGCAGGTGTTTACTGGCTGAGCGATAACATCCCGGCCGAATTTTCTGGTAAAGCCGCTCGTCTGCGTCTGGCAGACAACGCTTTGACCGTTCAACCGTTGAATTGATCCCTTTTTAACAAGGAATTTCTATGGCACGCATTATTGTTGTTACTTCGGGTAAAGGAGGCGTTGGCAAGACCACCTCCAGCGCGGCCATCGCTACTGGTTTGGCCCAGAAGGGAAAGAAAACTGTCGTTATCGACTTCGATATCGGCCTGCGTAACCTCGACCTGATTATGGGTTGCGAGCGCCGCGTGGTGTACGATTTCGTGAACGTGATTCAGGGTGATGCCACGCTGAATCAGGCAATGATCAAAGATAAGCGTACCGACAACCTCTATATTCTCCCCGCTTCCCAGACGCGCGACAAAGACGCGCTGACCCGCGAAGGCGTGGAAAAGGTGCTCGATGAGCTGAAAAAAATGGACTTCGATTTCGTGGTCTGTGATTCACCTGCGGGCATCGAAACCGGTGCGCTGATGGCGCTCTACTTCGCCGATGAAGCGATCATCACCACCAACCCGGAAGTCTCTTCCGTGCGCGACTCCGACCGTATTCTGGGGATCCTTGCTTCAAAATCCCGTCGCGCAGAGAATGGCGAAGAGCCGATTAAAGAGCACCTGCTGCTGACCCGTTATAATCCGGGTCGCGTCAATAAAGGTGATATGCTGAGTATGGAAGACGTGCTGGAGATCCTGCGCATCAAACTGGTTGGCGTTATCCCGGAAGATCAATCCGTGCTGCGCGCCTCTAACCAGGGTGAACCGGTTATCCTCGACGCTAACGCAGACGCCGGTAAAGCGTATGCGGACACGGTAGATCGTCTGCTCGGAGAAGAACGTCCTTTCCGCTTCATAGAAGAAGAGAAGAAAGGTTTCCTCAAACGCCTGTTCGGAGGATAAGTTATGGCATTACTGGACTTTTTTCTCTCGCGGAAAAAAAGCACCGCCAACATCGCAAAAGAACGACTGCAGATCATCGTCGCGGAACGCCGCCGCAGCGATGCAGAACCGCATTACCTGCCGCAGCTGCGCAAAGACATCCTGGAAGTGATTTGTAAGTATGTGCAGATCGACCCGGAGATGGTGACCGTACAGCTGGAGCAAAAGGACGGGGATATCTCGATTCTGGAGCTCAACGTGACCCTGCCGGAAGCGGAAGAGTCGCGTTCATAACGGCATTGCCGGGCGGCGCGATGCTTGCCCGGCCTACATTTGTAGCCCCGGCAAGCGCAGCGCCGCCGGGGAATTCACCCTTTACTGCGGATACTCTTCCAGCAGCGCATTCAGGCGTTCTGCCATTAACTCCCCGCGCCATCCGGCAATCAGTTCCGGCGTGCCGTTTTGCGGTTTCAACTTCCAGTGCGCGTTCAGCAGCTGGTTAATCTGACGGCGTGAAGCCAGCAGCTCGGCGCTGACTTTGCTCTCCGTTGCCACTTCCTGGACCAGGGCTTTGATTGCCTTGAAGGCTTTGCGATAGCCCGGCATATCCATCAGGTTCAACAGCGGCTCCGGCAACGCCTCTTCCGGCAACTCCTGAGCTTTCGCCACCAGCGCCAGCAGCGTTTTACCGTGGAAACGGATCTCCGAACCCGAAAGCCCGATGCTGTCCAGTTCCCCCAGGCTGCCCGGCATGTAACGCGCCACGGCCCACAGATGCTCCTCGCGCACCACAAAGTTCACCGCCAGATCGCGCTCGCGGGCCTTGCGCAGACGCCAGTCGGCCAGCAGCTGCAGGCAGGCCAGCTGACGGGTACGCAGCTGCCAGGCGTTGCTGATATCGCGCCAGGCCTCTTTCGGATCGGTGACTTCCTTACGACGCAGTTGCGTCATCCGGCACTCGTTCAGGGCCGCAGGCAGCCAGCCGGAGGCTTCGGCCTCTTTCATCAGCTGACCGGCAATCGGCAGGAGATAGAACACATCCGCCGCCGCGTAGTCGAGCTGACGCTCGGTCAGCGGACGCGCCAGCCAGTCGGTGCGGGATTCGCTCTTGTCGATAGCAAGGCCGGTATACTCCTCCACCATGGCGGCAAAGCCCCATGACAGCGGACGCCCGGCAAAGGCGGCGAGGATCTGGGTATCGATCAGCGGCTCCGGCATGATGCCGAAGGTGTTGAGGAAAACTTCCAGATCTTCACTCCCGGCGTGCAGATATTTGGTGATGGCGGTATCCAGCAGCAGCTCGCGCATCGGCGTCCAGTCGGTGATCCCCAGCGGGTCGATAAGCGATACCTTTTTGCCGTCATACAGCTGGATCAGGCCCAGCTGCGGATAATAGGTGCGGGTACGAACAAACTCGGTATCCAGCGCAATGGCGTCAGCATCGCGGGTAACATCGCACAGCGAAGCCAGTTCGTCGTTGGTGGTGATCATCTGGTAGTTCAAATCATATTCTCTTTGGTTTGCGCCCATAAAAAAACGCTGGCCAGGCCAGCGTTTCTGGGTGACTAACACGAAGCTCAGCCTTTATTGTCCACTTTGGCGCGCGCTTCGTCACGTAATTCTCGTCGCAATATCTTCCCGACGTTCGATTTTGGCAGTTCGTCGCGAAACTCCACCAGCTTCGGCACTTTATACCCGGTGAGCTGGCGACGGCAGAAGGTGATCAGCGCGTCTTCGCTCAGGGCAGGATCTTTTTTCACCACAAAGATTTTAACCGTTTCACCGCTGCTGCCTGCCGGAACCCCTACCGCGGCCACTTCCAGCACGCCGTTGTGCTGCATGACCACGTCTTCGATCTCGTTCGGATAGACGTTGAAACCGGAGACCAGGATCATGTCTTTCTTACGATCGACGATGCGCAGGAAACCTTCGTCATCCATCACCGCGATATCCCCGGTGTGCAGCCAGCCGTCCTTGATGATTTCATCGGTGGCGTCCGGACGCTGCCAGTAGCCCAGCATCACCTGCGGGCCTCGTACGCAGAGCTCGCCCGGCTCGCCATGCGGCACTTCGTAATCGTCGTCATCCACCAGTTTGGCTTCGGTGGAGGGCACCGGCAGGCCGATGCTGCCGCTGTGATAGTCGATATCGTGCGGGTTAACGCTCACCAACGGGGCGCATTCGGTCAGGCCATAGCCCTCCAGCAGATACTGGCCGGTCAGTTTCACCCAGCGCTCAGCCACCGCCTGCTGCACTGGCATCCCGCCGCCCGCTGACAGATGCAGGGTGGAGAAATCGAGCTGCTGGAACTCTTTATTATTGAGAAGCGCGTTAAACAGGGTGTTTACCCCGGTCATGGCGGTGAACGGATATTTCGCCAGCTCTTTGACCAGGCCCGGAATATCGCGCGGGTTGGTGATCAGCACGTTCTGCCCGCCGAGCTCGATAAACAGCAGGCAGTTCATGGTCAACGCGAAGATGTGATAGAGCGGCAGCGCGGTGATCACCAGCTCTTTGCCGCGATGCAGCAGCGGCCCGTAGGTGGCATTCACCTGCTCGAGGTTCGCCAGCATGTTGCGGTGGGTGAGCATCGCCCCTTTCGCCACGCCGGTGGTGCCGCCCGTATACTGCAGGAACGCCAGATCCTGGGAGACGATTTCGGGCTTCACGTACTGCATCCGGTAGCCCTGGTGCAGTGCCCGGCGGAAGGAGATGGCATCCGGCAGGTGGTATTTCGGCACCAGCCGTTTGACGTATTTGACGACGAAGTTAACCAGCGTCCCCTTGGCGGTGGAGAGCTGGTCGCCCATTCGCGTCAGAATGACGTGTTTGACCTGGGTTTTATCAACCACTTTTTCCAGCGTGTGGGCGAAGTTGGAGACAATCACAATCGCCGAGGCGCCGCTGTCGTTCAGCTGATGTTCCAGCTCGCGCGGAGTATAAAGCGGGTTGACGTTAACCACGATCATCCCGGCGCGCAAAATACCGAACAGCGCCACCGGATACTGCAGCAGGTTCGGCATCATCAGCGCCACGCGATCGCCCTTCTGCAGGCCTAACCCCTCCTGCAGATAGGCCGCAAAGGCCCGGCTGCGCTCTTCCAGCTTACGGAAGGTCATCACTTCGCCCATGTTCACAAACGCAGGCTGATCGGCGTAACGTGTTACGGAGTTTTCAAACAGTTCAACCAGGGATTGATAACGGTCAGGGTTTATCTCTGCGGGAACATCCGCAGGATATCGGTTAAGCCAAACCTTCTTCACTACATCACCTCTGAAAAGCGTGTTCGTCGTCATCACAACCCCGGTTAATAAACAAGTCGTTAACATAATATTAACTCAGCGTACCAGTTTATTAATTGCCCGGATTTAAGGTTGCGAAGCGCGTCACTATTTATTTTTCTTATTACCGTGGAAAAAACGAAACAGCGGACGGGCCGCTGTTTCTTATTCAATAATAACAGTCACTTACTCTGTTACTATCGTCCGGACCTGTGCAGGGCCGGGGCCATAACCTGGCCAGCCGCCGTAGCCGTATCCATAGCCATAACGCCATGGATGGGGTCCCCAGTACCAGGGATCCGGTGGCGGCATCATCACCTGCTGCTGTACCCGCCAGCGTTTATAGCCGTTGACCTGCATGGTCATAAATTTATAGGGGGTGTTGCCGACTTTGCCCTGCTCTGCGCCGGTGATCGGCCCCACCACGGTGATCAGCTGCCCACGGAAATCCACCGGATCGAGGAAGCCGTTAACATCGGCATAGATCCGGCCTCGTGAGGCTTCCCCCAGAACCGGACGCGCGCCGCTGTCCAGGGGCACGGTGGCGATCTCCAGACGGGTTTTGCCCTGCTGGTTGATGACCTCCACCACTTTGCCGCCGAAACGCGACTCCTGGCCCACGTAGAGTTCCGGGGCATTCATCACCCGGACCAGATCCTGCTGCGGCGTCGGACTGCTGCCCTGGATCGCATCAGGCACTGAAACACATCCTGTTAACGCCAGGGCGAACGCCCCGACGGTCAGCAGACGAACGACATATTTTTGAACCGCCATGATGCGACTCCTTTTTCTCAGGCTCTTATACTGAGATTCACTCCCGGCCCGGAAGTTTCTTCCACGCTACGGTGTTTCGTAAATAAACCGGCTCGGCTTTCTCCACCGCCACGGTTTTACCTGCCGCCAGCATCTGACAGGCAATAGGGAGCATATCTTCAGCCGCCGGCAGCAGCACGTTGCCGTCGACCAGGGTCAGACCGCTGTCGTTCGCCATATCCGGCCACGCCGGCCAGCCGGTGCCGACCGTCGCCCATTCACCGGAAAGCTGCTTCATGCGCTCGCCTGCCGCTTGCGGCGTAAGCACGGCTTCGCTCTCTTCACCGTGCCAGACGCCCTGCTCGTCGCGGGTATATTCCGCCCAGTAGACTTCGCCCATGCGGGCATCGATGGCCGCCAGTACGCGGGTCGCGCCGGTATTGCGCCATGCGCCCTGGGCCATGGTCGCCAGGGTCGAAACGCCGATCATCGGCAGTTCGGCACCCAGCGCCAGCCCCTGGGCAATGCCGATGCCAATGCGCACGCCGGTAAAGCTGCCCGGGCCGCGGCCATAGGCCAGCGCGTCAAGATCGGTAAGGGAGGTATTGCCCTCGGTGAGGATCATCTTCACCAGGGGCAGGATCCGTTGGGTGTGTTCCCGGGGGCACTCTTCGAAATGCGCACAGGTCGTGCCGTCATTCCACAGGGCAACAGAGCAGGCCTCTGTCGCGGTATCGATAGCCAGAATTCGCATGTGTTGTCGCGCTCTCGCAGTGGTCAGTCACAAAAAGGCGCGCATTTTAGCACACCCATCAATAAATTACTGCGCCTGCGGCGCGGCAAGGAAACGCACCGCGCGATCGATATCCCGGGTGCGCGGCGCCGGAGGCAGACTGGCAATAAAGGTGGCGCCGTAAGGGCGCATCACCAGGCGGTTATCGCAGATCACCAACACCCCACGATCGTCCACGTCGCGGATCAGACGCCCTACCCCCTGCTTGAGGGTAATCACCGCATCGGGAAGCTGTACCTCATCAAAGGGATCGCCCCCGCGCAGGCGGCAGTCTTCCATGCGCGCCTTCAGCAGCGGATCGTCCGGGGAGGTAAAGGGCAGTTTGTCGATGATCACCAGCGACAGCGCGTCGCCGCGCACGTCCACCCCTTCCCAGAAGCTGCTGGTCGCCACCAGCAGGGCATTGCCCGCCGTGACAAACTGCTGCAGCAGTTGGCCTTTACTGGTTTCACCCTGCAGCAGCACCGGCAGGGTCATGGTGGCGCGGAACTGCTCCGCCAGGTCACGCATCATCGCGTGGGAGGTGCAGAGCATAAAGCAGCGGCCGTTGTTGGCCTCAATCATCGGCTTGAGCATCGCCGCCAGATGACGGGCGGCGCCGGGCTGATTGGGCAGCGGCAGGTTGCGCGGCACGCAAAGCAGCGCCTGGGTAGCGTAATCAAACGGGCTCGGCAGCAGCAGGGATTTGGCCTGCTCAATCCCCAGGCGTTCGGTGAAGTGGTGCAGATCGTCATTCACCGACAGTGTGGCGGAGGTGAAGATCCAGCTGCCCGGTTTTTGCACCATTACCTCTTTAAACTTATCGGCCACGGTGAGCGGCGTCAGGGCGAGGGTGAAGTGGCGCGAGTTGCATTCGTACCAGTAGCTGTAGCCCGGCTGGTTAAACTCTTTCAGCCGTTTCAGGCGCGCGCGGTAGAGCGTGGCGCGTTCAAAAGCGGCATCGAGAAGCGCAGAGCGGCCAAGCGACAGCTTCGCCACATCGTAGCAGAGCTCCAGGGCGTCATCGAGCAGCAGCAGCGCGCGCTGAATATGCTGATCGGCCAGCAGTTCGCGCAGATTGCCACGAAAGCCCGGATCCCCCAGCTGCATGCGGAAATCCTGGGTGCTTTGCGCCAGGCGGTCGGCGCACTTCTGCAGCTGCTGGGTATCTTTCAGTTCGGTGCGGTAGGCGATGGTGAAATCTTTCGCCAGATCCAGCAGCTGGCGGCTGGAGAGCGACTGGCCAAAATACTGGCTGGCAATATCGGGGAGCTGATGGGCTTCGTCGAAAATCAGCACTTCCGCTTCGGGGATCAGTTCGCCAAAGCCGCTCTCTTTCACCACCATATCCGCCAGGAACAGGTGATGGTTGACCACCACCACGTCGGCATCCATCGCCGTTTTACGCGCTTTCACCACAAAGCAGTCTTTGTAGAGCGGGCAGTCGCTGCCCAGACAGTTGTCGTTGGTGCTGGTGACCAGCGGCCAGGCGGGCGAGTCTTCGGCCACGCTGGCGCAGGTGCTGATATCGCCATCCAGAGTCTGGTTGGCCCAGCTGCGCAGGATGATGACGTCGCTGAGGGTCTGCACCGGCAGATCGCCGCCCGCCAGCGCCTGCTGTTCGAGCCGCTCAAGGCAGAGATAGTTGGAGCGCCCTTTCAGCAGGGCCAGACGGCCTTTGTACTTGAGGGCTTTGGCGACGGTGGGCAGATCGCGGCTATAAAGCTGATCCTGTAGCGCTTTCGAACCGGTGGAGATGATCACCTTTTTTTTAGCCCGCAGCGCCGGTGCGAGATAGGCGTAAGTTTTACCGGTGCCGGTACCCGCCTCGACCACCAGCGGCTGAGCGCTGTTGATGGCATCGGCTACCGCGTGCGCCATCTGGCGCTGCGGCTCGCGCGGCTTAAAGCCTGGAATTGCCTTTGCTAACTGTCCGTCTGCTGCGAAATCGTCTGCCACTCTGCCCCCTGTATTTTTGCACAGGGGATTATGTCAGGCCGCTGCCCCTCGCGCCAGTCGATAGTGACGCAGGCAAAACAATATGGCAGTCTTGCCCGCGAAACTCACAATAACGAGGAAACGTGTATGACAATTGTGCGCATTGATGCCGAAGCCCGCTGGTCAGATGTGGTGATCCACAATCAGACCCTGTACTACACCGGCGTGCCGGCGAACCTGGATGCCGACGCTTACGAGCAGACGGCCAATACCCTGGCGCAGATTGACGCGGTGCTGGAGAAACAGGGCAGCGACAAATCCCGCATTCTGGATGCGACCATTTTCCTTGCCAGTAAAGAGGATTTTGCGGCGATGAACAAAGCCTGGGATGAGTGGGTCGTGGCAGGGCACGCGCCTGTACGCTGCACAGTACAGGCGACGCTGATGAAGCCGCAGTATAAGGTTGAGATTAAGATTATCGCTGCGGTGTAAGAGGGGTTACTCCTCTTCGTCATCCTCAAAACGCGCCACGATCCGCTCGCCGGTATGGGTGGCGCGAAGCTCTTCAGCCACCTGGGAAATCGCCTGTCCGCTGCTCATCCCCTGGGACATCAGCTCCTGAATGCGCTCGACGGCCTTTTGCTGCTGCTCGTGGCTCAGTGAAGGTAAACCTGCAAACATCGTCAACTCCTGCTAAATTATCAGCGCTAATTATTTCACGCTGCCCGGTAGTCTACCACCCATGAACTCGTTATCCCCCACTGTTTTGACATTACCCTGGCGTCCTGACGCCGCAGAATTCTGGTTTGCCCCCCTGAGCCATCTGCCGTGGGCAATGCTGCTGCACTCGGGCCATGCGGATCACCCTTACAGCCGCTTTGATATTCTGGTGGCCGACCCGCGCACCACCCTGGTCACGCAGGGCACAGATACATTGATTAACGGCGCGTCCTCGGATGCCTGTCCGCTGAGCCTGCTCCAGCAGGCCATTGACGAGATGGGCCTGCCCTGCACGCCAAACCCGGATCTGCCCTTCCAGGGCGGCGCGCTGGGGTTGTTTGGCTACGATCTGGGCCGCCGCTTCGAGCAGCTACCGGACATGGCCGAGCGCGATATCGACCTGGCGGACATGGCGGTGGGCCTGTACGACTGGGCGGTCGTGGTCGATCACCACAAACAGCGGGTGTCGCTGGTGTGTCATGGCGATGTTGCAGCGCGTCTGGCCTGGCTGGAAGCACAGCGAACGCCTGCGAACTTGCCCGCGTTCCGGCTGACCTCCGGCTGGCAGGCCAATATGACCGCAGCGGAGTACAACGACAAATTTGACCGCGTGCAGGCCTTCCTGCACAGCGGGGACTGCTATCAGGTGAACCTGGCCCAGCGTTTCCAGGCGCATTACGAGGGCGATGAGTGGCAGGCGTTTACCCGGTTGAACGCAAACAACCGCGCCCCGTTCAGCGCCTTTTTGCGCCTCGATGAGGGGGCTGTTCTGAGCCTCTCCCCGGAGCGTTTTATTCACCTGGCGGAAGGCACCATCCAGACTCGCCCGATTAAAGGCACGCTGCCGCGACTGGCGGATGCCGGTGCCGACCGCCAGCAGGCTGAGAAACTCGCCGCCTCGCCGAAGGACAGAGCGGAAAACCTGATGATCGTCGACCTGATGCGCAATGACATTGGCCGGGTGGCGGAGCCGGGAAGCGTGCGGGTGCCGGAGCTGTTCGTGGTGGAGCCCTTCCCTGCCGTACATCATCTGGTGAGCACCATTACCGCCCGCCTGCCATCGACCAGGACGGCGTGCGATCTTCTGCGCGCCGCCTTCCCCGGCGGGTCGATCACCGGCGCGCCAAAAGTGCGGGCGATGGAAATTATCGACGAGCTGGAGCCCCATCGCCGTAACGCCTGGTGCGGCAGCATCGGCTATATCAGCCTGTGCGGCGGCATGGATACCAGCATCACCATTCGCACCCTGACGGCGGTGGCCGGAGAGATTTACTGTTCCGCAGGCGGCGGGATCGTGGCGGACAGCCGGGCCGCGGCGGAGTATCAGGAAACCTTTGATAAAGTGAATCGTATTCTGCAACAACTGGAGAGTTAACTGGTGGATACCCACGACCTGACCCTGGACAATTTTTTATCGCGTTTTCAGCTTTTGCGCCCGCAGGTGAACAAAACCGCGCTGAACCAGCGTCAGGCGGCGGTACTGATCCCGGTGGTACGCCGGGCGCAGCCTGGCCTGCTGCTGACCCGCCGCTCTGCCCGGTTGCGTAAACACGCCGGTCAGGTGGCGTTTCCCGGCGGGGCGGTAGACAGCACCGATGCCTCGTTAATTGCCGCCGCCCTGCGCGAGGCCGAGGAGGAGGTGGCAATCCCGCCGCACAAGGTCGAGGTGATTGGCGTCCTGCCGCCGGTGGACAGCGTGACCGGTTTTCAGGTGACGCCGGTGGTAGGCATTATTCCGCCGGATCTGCACTATCACGCCAGCGTCGACGAAGTGGAGTCGGTCTTTGAAATGCCGCTGGCGGAAGCCCTGCGTCTGGGCCGTTATCATCCGCTGGATATTCAACGTCGTGGTCACGATCACCGGGTGTGGCTCTCCTGGTATCAGCATTATTTTGTCTGGGGCATGACGGCGGGAATTATTCGTGAACTGGCGCTACAGATCGGCCTGAAACCTTGACTATACTTTACATTCGCCCTTTTTTTGCGCCTTTGAGATCTTCCTCCCGCTATTAGTTTATCCGGCGTTAACCATTAGTTTAATTCATGTGAATAGTTAAGCTGACGACAGGGTTCCCTCTTACACTATGCGAAGTTATTACATCGTTACTGGAAACCCGGTAACCCTGTCAGGAGTGTTAAAGTGATTAGTATATTCGACATGTTCAAAGTGGGGATTGGTCCCTCTTCTTCCCACACTGTAGGGCCGATGAAGGCCGGTAAACAGTTCGTCGATGACCTGGTCGAAAAAGGAATACTGGATAGCGTTACCCGCGTGGCCGTCGACGTTTACGGTTCACTGTCGCTTACGGGTAAAGGCCACCACACCGATATCGCCATTATTATGGGTCTGGCCGGGAATATGCCGGACACCGTAGATATTGACGCCATTCCGGCGTTTATCCGCGACGTGGAAACGCGCGGTCGTCTGCTGCTGGCGAATGGCCGGCAGGAAGTGGATTTCCCCCAGGACGACGGCATGCGTTTTCGCAGCGACAACCTCTCGTTGCATGAAAACGGGATGCAGATTCACGCCTTCAGCGGCGAGAAAGTGGTCTACAGCAAAACCTATTACTCCATCGGCGGCGGCTTTATCGTCGACGAAGAGCATTTCGGCCAGGACGTAACGGGCGATGTGAAGGTGCCTTACCCGTTCAAATCGGCAACTGAGATGCTGAATTACTGCAAAGAGACCGGCCTGTCCCTCTCAGGCATGGTGATGCAGAACGAGCTGGCGCTGCACAGCAAGAAAGAGATTGAAGACTATTTCGCCAACGTCTGGCAGACCATGCGCGCCTGTATCGATCGCGGCATCAACACCGAAGGCGTGCTGCCGGGTCCGCTGCGCGTGCCGCGTCGCGCCTCTGCCCTGCGCCGCATGCTGGTCACAACGGACAAATACTCCAACGATCCGATGAACGTGATCGACTGGGTTAACATGTTTGCCCTGGCGGTGAACGAAGAGAACGCCGCCGGTGGCCGCGTGGTGACTGCCCCGACGAACGGCGCCTGCGGGATCGTTCCGGCGGTGCTGGCCTACTACGATCACTTTATCGAATCGGTGAGCCCGGATATTTATATTCGCTACTTCCTCGCCGCGGGCGCGGTCGGTGCGCTGTATAAGATGAACGCCTCTATTTCCGGCGCTGAAGTCGGCTGTCAGGGTGAAGTCGGCGTGGCATGTTCCATGGCGGCGGCCGGTCTGGCTGAGCTGCTGGGCGCCAGCCCGGAGCAGGTTTGTGTGGCCGCAGAGATCGGCATGGAACACAACCTCGGTCTGACCTGCGACCCGGTCGCTGGCCAGGTTCAGGTGCCGTGCATCGAGCGTAACGCCATTGCCTCGGTGAAAGCGATTAACGCCTCACGCATGGCGATGCGCCGCACCAGCGAACCGCGCGTCTCGCTGGATAAGGTCATCGAAACCATGTACGAAACCGGTAAAGACATGAACGCCAAATACCGCGAAACCTCCCGCGGCGGCCTGGCCATTAAGGTGCAGTGCGACTAAGCCTCTGAAAGCGCTTCTGCGACTTTCGTCTCTCATGCTTTTTTCGCCCATCTGATACGGATGGGCGAATTTTATCGACTTTTCTCGTTACCTGAAATAATGCCTACTACAATAGCCAGGTTGCCACGGGCACTCACGCCAGTGGCTCTTCGGGTGGCCGTGGCATGCAAACAGCTCACAGGATAATTAAAAATTATCGCCGCAAACGGATAATCGTCTGCCTTGTGCTGTCACTCTCTACCCTCGTTTGCACGCTAATTATTGGCTTTATTTCGCAGCGCAATGTAAACCAGCAGTCCACCGTTGCCTTTGTATCCCACGCTGTCGACACCCTGGACAAGATCCTGCAGCCGCTGGAAACCGGGCGCGACGTGGTACAACCCCTGATTGGCCTGCCCTGTGTGGAGGTCAATTTTTTACTGCGCAAACAGGCCGCGACTCTGCAAACCGTCCGCTCGATCGGCCTGATTGAGGACGGCGTGCTTTACTGCTCAAGCATGTTCGGCAATCGCGATCTTCCCATCAGCCAGTTCCAGCCCCAGCTCCCCTCTTCCCAGCCGTTACTGCTGCTTACCGCCGATCAGCCGTTTTTGCAGGGTAATCCGGTGCTGATCCAGTGGTATCCGCTGCCCGGCAAAAGTGAAGACGGGGTGATAGAGATTGTGAATATCGAGCTTATCGCCAGGCTGCTGCTGGAGCCCCAACTACCAATAATCAGTGACGTTAATCTCACCGTGGGCGATAAGCATCTGAATCATGAGCGCCAGCTCACGGATTCGCTGGTATTCGGCGATGACGACAATATCTACCAGCAGGCCTCAATCAACTTTCCTTTCACCATCACCGTTAACGGCCCGGGGCTCACCGCGCTGGCGCTGAAAACGCTGCCGTCACAGCTGCCGCTGGCGGTGATCTTCAGCATGCTGGTGGGGTATATCGCCTGGCTTGCCACCGCCAGTCGCATGAGCTTTACCCGGGAGATCAACTTTGGTCTGGCGTCCGGTGAGTTTGAACTTTTCTGCCAGCCGCTGATCGATGCGAAAAAACAGGATTGCATCGGCGTGGAAATTCTTCTGCGCTGGAACAATCCGCGCCAGGGGTGGATCGCCCCGGATATCTTTATCCCGCTGGCGGAGGAGCATAACCTGATTGTGCCCCTCACCCGCTACGTGCTCATCGAAACCGTCCGGCATCTGGCGATGTTTCCTACCGCACCGGGCTTTCATATTGGGATCAACGTGGCCGCCAGCCATTTTCGCGGCGGCGAGCTCCTTCACGACCTGAACCGCGTCTGGTTCAGCGCCGAGCCCGCGCAGCAGCTGGTCATTGAATTAACCGAGCGCGATACGCTGATGGAGATGGATTTCAACATGGTGGAGGAGCTGCATCAGAAAGGGGTGAAGCTGGCGATTGACGATTTTGGTACCGGCAGCAGTTCGCTCTCGTGGCTGGAGAAGCTCAATCCCGAGGTGCTGAAAATTGATAAATCCTTTACGGCCGCCATCGGCACTGACGCCGTCAACTCGACGGTGACGGACATTATTATTGCCCTGGCTCAGCGTCTGGATATTGAACTGGTGGCTGAAGGGGTGGAAACCAGCGATCAGGCGAGTCATCTGCGCCTGCACGGCGTGAATATACTGCAGGGGTTCTTGTACGCGCGGCCCATGCCGCTGCGGGATTTCCCGCAATGGCTGGCGGAGAGTTCACCTCCGCCAGCCTCTCACAACGGCGATATGATGCCGTCGATATCCTGATTACTCTTCTTCGTCGTGGGCGGACTGCTCTTTAACAATGCGCACCAGGTCAACGCGGTAATCATTGGCGGTCACGATCGTTATCTTCAGCGGCGGTAATTCCAGTACATCACCCATACGCGGGATCTGACCGTTTACAGCAATCACCAGGCCGGCAACCGTCGCGATATCTTCATCATGGTTGGTGAGGTGTTCCAGCCCCAGGGTATGCTGCAGCGCGTGCAGATCCGTGGTGCCTTTCACCAGCCAGCCATCGTTATCGTTGATGATTTCCGGCGTTTCGTCGGCATCCGGGAACTCACCGGCGATGGCTTCCAGCACGTCAAGCGGGGTTACAAGACCCTGCACCACGCCAAACTCGTTGGTGACGATAACAAAGCTGCCGCGGGCACGGCGCAGCACGCCAAGCAGGTTGATCGGGTCGAGCGTTTCCGGTACCACGATAGCAGGCGACGCGGCGGCAATGGCTTCAACGTTTGCACCCTCTTCCAGCGCCACCAGCATCTCCTTCGCACGTACCACGCCGATAATCTCATCCAGTTCACCGCGACACACCGGGAACAGGCTGTGCGGGGAGGAGAGCAGCTGCTGGCGGATTTCCGACACGCTCAGGCTGGCATCGACCCAGCTGATTTCGCCACGCGGGGTCATAATGCCGCGCAGGGAGCGCGAGGCCAGCGACAGCACGCCGTTGATCATATAGCGCTCTTCTTCAACGAAGGCACCTTCCGGCACCGGCACAGGGACATGGTTTTCGCTGTCCTGCTGCGCTTTGGCTTCGCGGCGGCCACCCATCAGACGCAGAATCGCATCAGCGGTACGGGCACGCAGTGGCTGGTTCGACTGCTGGCGAATAAAGTTGCGACGGGCAATCTGGTTAAACATCTCTATAATGATGGAGAAACCAATTGCGGCGTACAGATAGCCTTTCGGAATATGGAAGCCGAAACCTTCTGCAACCAGGCTCAGACCGATCATCAACAGGAAGCTCAGACAGAGCACCACGACGGTCGGATGCTGGTTGACGAATCGAGTCAATGGTTTCGAGGCGAGCAGCATCACCGCCATCGCAATGATCACAGCAGCCATCATCACCGGCAGGTGGTTAACCATACCGACGGCGGTAATCACCGCGTCGAGGGAGAAGACGGCGTCCAGCACCACGATTTGCAGTACCACCACCCAGAAGCTGGCGTAGCCTTTGCCGTGTCCATCGTCATGCTGGCGGTTTTCCAGCCGTTCATGGAGTTCGGTTGTGGCCTTGAACAACAGGAATATACCCCCCAGCAGCATGATCAGGTCACGCCCTGAGAAGGTGAAGTCGAAAGCGGTGAACAGAGGTTGCGTAAGCGTAACCATCCACGAGATCACCGACAGCAGCGCAAGACGCATAATCAGCGCCAGCGACAGACCGATTAAACGTGCTTTATCACGTTGTTTAGGCGGAAGTTTATCCGCAAGGATAGCGATAAACACCAGGTTATCGATGCCGAGAACGATCTCAAGCACCACCAGCGTGAGCAATCCTACCCAGATTTGCGGGTCCATTAAGAATTCCATGACAAGCTCCTGCTAAAGGAATGGCAAAACGGCGCCGCGAAAGATGCGGGCGAAGCGGTAAAAGACGTAAACAGTGAGTGGCGCGAATCGCCGATTAGGCTGGCCAGAGCTGGCCGGGTGTGTGACTGGCGTCGGTGACGGTCCATACAGTGGGCTGCTGCCCAATACTCCTGACAATTAAACGGATGGTAAACATATCAGAGACCTGTGCTTTTTGGCAAAGATTTACTTTCCTTTGCAAACAGATGTTTCAGGGCTTTTTTTGATCACAGAAATATCTCATCTGCTTAGGCTAAATTACGGATCTTCATCACATAAATTATTTTTTCGATGTCTAAAATAAATCGCGTAAGAATTAGTTAATTGAACTCTAACCCTTATCTGAATCGATTCGTTCTTTCGAAGATGATCTCTAATGCTCTTCTCACCCGGGGGCGTTAACGATAATAAAAGGAGGTAGCAAGTGACTATTGCTATTGTTATAGGCACACATGGTTGGGCTGCAGAGCAGTTACTTAAAACCGCAGAAATGCTTTTAGGCGAACAGGAAAACGTCGGCTGGATCGATTTCGTTCCCGGTGAAAACGCCGAGACACTGATAGAGAAGTATACCGCTCAGCTGGCAAAGCTGGACACCAGCAGCGGCGTGCTGTTCCTTGTTGACACATGGGGCGGCAGTCCGTTCAACGCCGCAAGCCGCATTGTGGTTGATAAAGAGCTGCATGAAGTCGTGGCCGGGGTCAACATCCCGATGCTGGTTGAGACGCTGATGGCCCGTGACGACAACCCGAGCTTTGACGAGCTGGTTGCGCTGGCCGTCGAAACCGGTCGCGAAGGCGTGAAAGCGCTGAAAGCGAAACCGGTTGAAAAAGCCGCTCCTGTCGCTGCCGCCGCCCCTGCTGCCGTCGCGAAAACCGCCACCCCGCTTAAGCCAATGGGCCCCAATGATTATATGCAGATTGGCCTCGCGCGTATCGACGACCGTTTGATCCATGGTCAGGTCGCCACCCGCTGGACCAAAGAGACCAACGTGCAGCGCATCATTGTCGTCAGCGATGAAGTCGCCGCCGATACGGTTCGCAAAACCCTCCTTACTCAGGTCGCTCCGCCGGGCGTAACCGCCCACGTGGTGGACGTCGCCAAAATGATCCGCGTTTACAACAACCCGAAATATGCGGGTGAGCGCGTGATGCTGCTGTTTACCAACCCAACCGACGTCGAACGTATTGTTGAAGAAGGGGTGAAGATCACCTCCGTTAACATCGGTGGTATGGCTTACCGTCAGGGCAAAACGCAGGTGAACAATGCCGTGTCGGTGGACGAGAAAGACATTGAAGCGTTCAAAAAACTCAACGATCGCGGGATTGAGCTTGAAGTGCGTAAAGTCTCTACCGACCAGAAACTGAAAATGATGGATCTGATCAGCAAAGTGGCGAAATAAGCCGGAGCTGGTTGACAAATTTCACACTTAAGTCTGTTTAAGCTATAGGAGAAGTACAATGGAGATTACCACTCTTCAGATTGTGCTGGTGTTCATCGTCGCGTGTATAGCGGGTATGGAATCCGTACTAGATGAATTTCAGTTTCACCGTCCGCTGGTCGCCTGTACGTTAATCGGCGCCGTTCTCGGCGATATGAAAACCGGTATCATCATCGGTGGTACCCTGGAAATGATCGCCCTCGGCTGGATGAACATCGGTGCGGCTGTAGCGCCCGATGCGGCTCTCGCCTCCATCATCTCTACCGTGCTGGTTATCGCCGGCCACCAGAACATCGGTGCCGGTATTGCGCTGGCTATCCCACTGGCAGCAGCAGGCCAGGTACTGACCATCATCGTGCGTACTATCACCGTCGCGTTCCAGCATGCGGCAGATAAGGCGGCGGAAAATGGCAACCTGACGGCACTGTCTTGGATCCACGTTTCGTCCCTGTTCCTGCAGGCCATGCGTATCGCTATCCCGGCGGTCATCGTGGCAATCTCCGTCGGCACCAGCGAAGTTCAGGGCATGCTGAACGCCATTCCAGAAGTGGTCACCAGCGGTCTGAACATTGCAGGCGGCATGATCGTGGTCGTTGGTTATGCGATGGTCATCAACATGATGCGCGCAGGCTACCTGATGCCGTTCTTCTACCTCGGCTTTGTTACTGCGGCCTTCACCAACTTCAACCTGGTAGCACTGGGCGTGATTGGTGCAGTAATGGCTATCCTCTACATCCAGCTCAGCCCGAAATATAACCGCGTAGCCGGTACAGCGCAGGTTGCTGGTAATAACGATCTCGATAACGAACTGGACTAGCAGGTGAGCGAAATGGTTGATATGACTAAAACTACCCCTCAGAAAAAACTGACTCCGGGTGATATTCGTGGCGTGTTCATCCGTTCAAACCTGTTCCAGGGTTCATGGAACTTCGAACGTATGCAGGCGCTGGGCTTCTGCTTCTCCATGGTACCGGCAATCAAACGTCTGTATCCGGAGAACAACGAAGCGCGTCGTCAGGCGATTAAGCGTCACCTGGAATTCTTCAACACCCATCCTTACGTTGCGGCGCCGGTTCTGGGCGTAACGCTTGCGATGGAAGAGCAGCGTGCCAACGGCGCAGAGATTGACGATGGTGCCATCAACGGTATCAAAGTGGGTCTGATGGGGCCGCTGGCAGGCGTGGGTGACCCCATCTTCTGGGGTACCGTGCGTCCGGTCTTCGCTGCACTCGGTGCCGGTATCGCCATGAGCGGTAGCCTGCTCGGGCCTCTGCTGTTCTTTATCCTGTTCAACGTGGTGCGTCTGGCCACCCGCTACTACGGCGTGGCGTACGGCTACCGTAAGGGCGTGGATATCGTTCAGGATATGGGCGGCGGCTTCCTGCAGAAACTGACTGAGGGGGCGTCAATCCTCGGCCTGTTTGTCATGGGGGCGCTGGTGAACAAGTGGACGCACGTGAATATCCCGCTGGTGGTGTCAACCATCACCGGCCAGGATGGCCAGACCCGTGTGACCACCGTGCAAACCATCCTGGACCAGCTGATGCCGGGCCTGGTGCCGCTGCTGCTGACCTTCGCCTGTATGTGGCTGCTGCGTAAGAAAGTGAACGCGCTGTGGATCATCGTCGGCTTCTTCGTTATCGGTATCGTTGGTTACGCGATCGGTCTGCTGGGTCTGTAAGTTTTAACTGAATACACCGGGGGCATGAAGGCCCCCGTTTTTTTATCCGGAGGATGAATGACGGTCACGGACATCGTACTGGTTGTTTTTATTGTTGCCCTTCTGGCGTATGCCATCTACGACGAATTGATCATGCCCCGCCGCAACGGCGCGACGCTGCTCTCAATCCCCCTTCTGCGCCGTGGTCGCGTTGACGGCATCATCTTTACCGGCCTGCTGATGATCCTTATTTATAACAACGTGATGAGTCAGGGATCATTACTGACCACATGGTTATTATGTGCCCTGGCATTAATGGGGTTTTATCTCTTCTGGATCCGGGCCCCGAAAATAATCTTCAAATCCACTGGATTCTTTTTCGCCAACGTCTGGATAGAATATAACCGCATTAAAGAGATGAATTTATCGGAAGATGGCGTGCTGGTAATGCAATTAGAGCAGCGACGCCTGCTTATCCGGGTACGGAATATTGACGACCTGGAGAAGATATACAGGTTACTTGTTAAAACTCAATAAGATAGAATAATAGCACTGGCTATATCTGGACAAATATTTAGCAATGCCATATAGCCATGGCTATATTATTTCACGGAATTCACGCCTTATTATTAACGTTATTTTCACAACAAAATCTAAATGAAAATCGTTATCAATAAGTAAACTGAATAATACATTCCTGTTGTTGTTTTATATTCTCAAAATATGTTAAGGTTGCGCCCGTCGTTGGGGAGTAGCCGATTTCCGGTTTGCCGGAAATGTGCGTGTCAACATACTCGTTGCAAAACGTGGCACGTACGGATTGTTTCTGCATTACGCAGAGGGGTCAGGCGAGACCATAGATGCATCTACTGCTGTTTACTGGGGGCAGTGATGTGTCATATGGATATTCCCGGTCTGGACGCATTTATGAACCTCTCTGCAACACTTCTTCTGGCCTTTGGCATGTCGATGGACGCGTTTGCCGCCTCCATGGGTAAAGGCGCTACGCTGCATAAACCTAAGTTCTCTGAAGCCCTGCGTACCGGTCTTATCTTTGGTGCTATCGAAACCCTGACTCCGCTGATTGGCTGGGGTCTGGGGATGCTCGCCAGCCAGTTCGTGCTGGAGTGGAACCACTGGATCGCCTTTATCCTGCTGACCTTCCTCGGCGGACGTATGGTTATCGAAGGCATTCGTAATGATGTCGATGAAGAAGAGCCCATCCACCGTCACGGCTTCTGGCTGCTGGTGACCACGGCAATTGCCACCAGTCTGGATGCGATGGCCGTCGGCGTGGGGCTGGCGTTCCTGCAGGTGAACATTATTGCCACCGCGCTGGCGATTGGCTGCGCGACCTTTATTATGTCCACCCTCGGGATGATGATTGGCCGGTTTATCGGCCCGCTGTTAGGGAAACGCGCCGAGATCCTCGGCGGTATCGTGTTGATCGGTATTGGCGCACAGATTATGTGGAGCCACTTCGCCGGTTAACCGACGCGCTGCCAGCAGTGGAGACTGAAATCTGTCTGGCAGCTGAAATGTTCCTGTTTTGCCAGGGCTTCCCACACCTCCGGTTTTGCCCGCCACGCGAAAGGCGTCATCTGTAACAGCGCCACCGCCTCTTCTCCGCTCAACGACATGCCATAACCCAGCGACTGCTCTTCTTTGAGCGCAAAGCCCGTCAGCTGCTCGGAATGCGCCGCATGCAGCAAAACCTCGTCGTAAATCAACCCTTTCAGCTCCATCAGATGGCGCGGCCCTGGCGTCACGGTGATTACCCATCCGCCCTCTTTAACTACCCGCGCCAGCTCTTCACCCTTGCAGGGGGCGTAGATGCGGACCACCGCCTCCATGCTGTTCTCTTCAAACGGCAGACGGTGACTGGATGCCACGCAGAAAGTCACCTGCGAGTAGCGTTTTGCCGCGGCGCGGATAGCGGATTTCGAGACGTCCAGACCAAAGGTCGTTGCGCCCTTCTCCTGCGCGGTTTGTGCAAAAGCGGCCGTGTAGTAACCTTCGCCGCAGCCAATATCAAGTATCGACGTCGCGCCATCGGGCAATAACGCCGCCAGCTTTTCGGCGACCGCATCACGCAGGGGCTGATAGTGACCGGCATCAAGGAAGGCTCTGCGCGCCTGCATCATCTCTGCGCTGTCGCCCGGATCGCGCGACCGCTTATGCTGCACCGGCAGCAGATTGACGTAGCCCTCTTTCGCCATATCGAACCGGTGCCCCAGCGGGCAGGCGTAACTTTTATCCGTTTGCGCCAGCGGCGCGTGGCAAAGAGGACAGCAGAAGGTCATGGTAACTCCGGGCAATCATAAAGGGCGAAAGTGTACCGCTAATCGCCCCGCTATAAAACGGCCTTAACGCATTACGATTAGATGGCTTGAGTCGGCCGGGAGTCCATCCGGCTTGATGTTTTCGATGCGCAGCACGTCGCCCATGATCTGGCTGAATACCGGCGCCGAGACCGCTCCGCCGTAATAGGCCCCGTTTTGCGGATCGTTAATCACTACCGCCAGGGCAAAGACAGGCTTGCTGGCCGGCGCGACGCCCGCCGTATAAGCCACGTATTTGTCGACATAGTTGCCGGCATCATCGATTTTCTTCGCGGTGCCGGTTTTCACCGCCACCCGGTAATCACGGACTGCCGCTTTGATCCCGCCCCCGCCCGGCAGGGCCACACTCTCCATCATATGTTCCACCTCCTGCACAATCGACGCAGGCATTACCTGGGTGCCGACAACCGGCGGATCGATGCGGGTGATAGAGAGCGGACGCTCCAGGCCGTAGCTGCCGATGGTGGCGTAGACGTGCGCCAGCTGCAACGGGGTGACCATCAGTCCGTAACCAAACGCAAAGGTGGCGCGATCGAGCTGGCTCCAGAATTTACGCACCGGCAGCAGGCCGCTGCTCTCCCCCGTTAAACCCAGACCGGTGGAGCGGCCGAAGCCAAACCCGTGGTAGGTGTCCAGCAGGCGTTGGATCGGCATCGCCAGCGAGAGGCGTGATACGCCCGTGTCGCTCGATTTTTGCAAAATGCCGGTCAGCGTCAGCTCCGGGTAGTAACCGACGTCGCGGATACGGTGTCCGGCCAGGGTGTAGGGATGCGTATCAATAACGCTGTCCGGCTGCACCAGCCCCTGCTGAAGGGCGGTCATCAGCACCAGCGGCTTAACGGTTGAGCCCGGTTCGAAGGTGTCGCTGATGGCGCGGTTGCGAAAATCGTTCAGCGTGGCGCCTTCACGGTTATTGGGGTTGAAATCCGGGAAGCTGGCCATCGCCAGGATCTCGCCGGTCTGAACGTTGATCAGCACCGCCGCCCCTGACTCCGCTTTATTCCAGGCCACGGCGTTGTCCAGGGCATCTTCCGTGATGGTCTGCAGTCGCTCGTCAATGCTTAACTGGATATTGTGCGCCGGAACCGGCGGGACTTCGGTGATGTTTTCGATCACGCGCCCGAAGCGATCTTCGCGCACGCGACGCAGGCCAGGTTTACCGGTGAGCTGGGCATTAAAGCTTTTTTCGATCCCCTCTATGCCTTGCCCGTCGATGTTAGTGAAGCCGATAAGGTTGGCTGCCACGTGCCCGGCCGGGTAAAAACGCCGGGACTCATCGCGCAGGCTGATCCCCGGTAGCCGCAACTTTTCGATCCACTTAGCCTGAGAGGGGTCGACCTGGCGGGCGAGATAGATAAACCGGCCATGCGGATTGCCATTGATACGCGCCGCCAGCGTGGGGAGCGACAGATGCAGCGCACTGGCTAACGCCTGCCAGCGATCGTCATACCCGACGCCCCCTTTTGCCAGCACCGTTTTGGGATCGGCCCACACCGCCTGCACCGGCACGCTCACGGCCAGCGGCCGCCCTTCCCTGTCCATTATCATTCCCCGGGGGGCGTTAATCGCCACTTCCCGCAGCGAGCGCATGTCCTCCTGCTTAACCAGCGGGTCGGGCTTGACGATCTGCAGCCAGGCGACGCGGCCCAGAAGAAAGAGCAGACTACCAAGAATGACCATGCAGAGAAGAGCAAAACGTAACGGAGTGAAGTTTGCTGCGGGGTTGACGTGTTTCTTTTTCACCAGGGCTCCAGGGGTTGGTAACAACGCCCTGATTTAACGGCAAATATGAGCTGGAGGGGTGAAAACAATGCTAATACTCTCGCAGCTTTGAAACAAACTGCTAACAGAGACGCATGTGGTAACACTTTGAAAAACATGCATTAAAAAGCCCCGCATACGCGAGGCTTTATATCTCTGCAACTGAAACGTCGGAACGCTTCAGATCAGGCAGGGGTTCGATCAGATAGCGGTTACGTTAACAGCAGCCGGACCTTTCTGGCCGTCCTGAATTTCGAACTCAACGTTCTGGCCTTCAGCCAGAGTTTTGAAGCCGTTACCCTGGATTGCAGAGAAATGTACGAATACATCTTTGCTGCCGTCAGCAGGAGTAATGAAACCAAAACCTTTAGACTCGTTGAACCACTTAACTTGACCTTTAATCTTTGCCATTTGCAAAATTCCTTAGAATGATTTCTTCGCCCGCGGGCATTCACTAGATAAAACTGAGACATTACTGCATGAGGCACTAATATAAGGTTCGGCAGAGAAGCGGTATTCAACGACAACGTGTTTACTCAGGACTTCTATACTGAAAATGCCACACATAAACAGAACTGTACCTCGTTTGACCCAAACCGTGTTATCACACACAACTTAAATAATGGCAAGCCATTTTTAAACGTGTCTCGATCAGCCGCACAAATTCAGGGACTGATTTGCCACAATCTGCACAGTAATCCACTTATGTGTATAGCTGGCCCGTATGTTGCTCGATCAGTGACCGTCAGGGTAGACGCTGTTATCAAAGACTTTTTTACCTTAGACCAATAACTTCGTATCGTCCAGCAAGCGAGGCGGATTTCCTGCAACATCTATTTCCATTAGAACATTTGGTAAAAACTTATGCTGATTTGATCGCAACGGCAGGCATTTGTTTATCAGTAAAAAAACAGACTATATCGCTTCGCTTGTTTAAGTTATATACACCCTGACCCTGAAAGTCGCCATGCACCAAAATAATGATATTTTTATGAACCTGCTTCAAAAAAAGGCAATCAAAACGTTTCGATTAAAATAAAATATGACCCGCGTCGGTTTAATACAGAATAAGTACTAAGCGAACACATAATAGTTTATAAGGATAAATATTGACCAATACGAAGAGGTTGAAAGTTATCGCCGGGTAAAGATATATTCTTAAGTGCCTGAGCCAACTCTTTTACAGGCTCATCCAGGGATTCATCTGCCAGTTCAAATACCCCCCAGTGGATCGGGATCGCCCGCGGCATGCCCAACTGCTGCCAGAGCGCCACCGCCGACTGCGGATCCATATGATGCACCGACATGAACCAACGTGGTGCGTACGCCCCTACAGGTATGGCAACGGTATCCAATTTTCCCAGCCGTTCGGGGATGGTCAGGAGCTCAGGGGTATATCCGGTATCGCCGCTGAACCAGAAGCGCTGGTTTTGCCCTTCAAAGACCCAGCCGCACCATAACGAGCGATTACGATCCCAGAGGCTACGCATGCTCCAGTGCTGCGCTGGAACCGCAGTAAACACCACCCCTTCGAAAACGTAGCTTTGCCACCAGTCCAGCTCAATAACCTGTTTCGCCCCCCGTCGGCGACACCAGGCGCCCAGTCCTAAGGGCACAAAAAAAGTGAGCTGCGGGAAGCGTCGCAAAAGCTGGCGCACCGTTGCGGAGTCGAGATGATCAAAATGATTATGGGAAATGACGACGGCATCGAGTGACGGTAGCGCCGCGACGCTCGTTACCGGAGGCGTTTTTCGTGTCGGCCCGGCAAAGGATACCGGCGAGGCGCGCCGGGAAAAGACCGGATCGGTAAGGATGTACTTTCCGCTCAGGCGTAACAGCAGGCTGGCGTGTCCCAGCCACCAGACACCGTCTTCTTCTAGGGTATTCAAGGTGACAGGCTGCCACCACTGGCGGATAAAGGCGTCGTAGCCTTCTGCTGGGGGTTTTGGCAATCCGGCAGCTTTGCGCTCTTTGCGCCAGCGTTCAACGTCGCCGGGTTGATGACCAGAGTCATTCGTATTGCGAAAGCCCTGCGGGGTATGATGCGCGAGGGAGGCGTTATACCAGGGATTACTCCAGGCCACACACACCTCCCTTAACGGATTAGCGTTCGGCTACCAGACGAATAAAGTCATCGTCCTGGCTGTCAGCCGTCACTTCTGGCGCTTTTGGTGCTTCTTTCTCTTCCGGCTCATTGGCTTCGCACAGGCGACGCAGCAGGACATTCTGTCGTTTCTGCAGGTCGACCAACTTCTCCAGCAGCTCAATCTGCTCGCTGGTACGGGAGCTTGCACGATTCACAAAAAACCACAGCACCAGGCCCACAACCAGCAGCACGACCGAGATTGCCAGAGATGCCACGCTGAACATCCCGGAATTCACTAACTCACCCATTTCACCCCCCAATAAAAACGCTCATTTTACCACTCGCGTTAAGGAAGGAAATCATTTGCGATAAAAATGACAGCTACCAGGGGATAAACTTATTGATAGAACAAATACCGCTAAAGAACTGTACATCCTGATCGCACATCACGTTAATGGTCTGCGTCCAGAGTAAAACACAGGCCAGCAACACTAAGACCAGAATAACCCAGCGTATTTTTTTCACTCCACTCTCCGTACCCTAACTGCCTGATGCCAGGTTATCATGCGCAACTTAAACCATGCCTAACTGTAACGTGAAGGCGATGCTTTCGGAATCATATACTTGTTAAAGTGATTGTATCGATTACCCTAAGCGGCAGTTATTCAAAAAATGAGGTAATGATGCGCTTTTTTATTCGCACATTGATTGTTATAGCACTCGTCTGGACGGGTTTGCTGCTCGCAGGCTACGGCGTGCTGACCGGCAGTAAAGAGAATGCGGGTGGGCTGGGCATTCAGTGCCAGTATCTTACCGCGCGTGGCATCAGCACGGCGCAGTATATTCATTCAGACAGCGGCTTCATCGGGCTGTCCCGCTGCCCGCTGCTGAGGAAAACCGAGACCGTCATCGATAACGGCTGATTCTGTGCACAAAAAACGCCGCCATCAGGCAGCGTTTTTTTATGGCGCTAACAATCAGAACGGATAGTCGTTGTAACCCATCTGCTCAGAAATCTTACGCGCCGCCGTGTGCAGCATTTCTACGTACTCGTGCAGATGCTCTTCAGAGAAACGCAGCGTCGGGAAGGAGATACTCAGGCCGGCGATCACCACACCGAAACGGTCAAAGACAGGTACGCCGATGCAGCGCAAGCCTTCTTCCTGCTCCTGGTTATCTTCGCCATAACCCTGCTCACGCACTTTATCCAGCACCTGCAACAGCTCCTCGGTGGTGGTAATAGTGCGTTCGGTGCTGCGTTTGTATTCCACGTTCTCGAGGATCTGCTTCACTTCGTCACGGTCGCGCCATGCCAGCAGGACTTTACCGATAGCGGTACTGTACAGCGGGTTACGACGACCAATGCGTGAATACATGCGCAGGTTGTACATGGAGTCGATTTTATGGATGTAGACGATACTGTCTTCATCCAGCGCCCCCAGGTGCACCGTCTCTTTCGTCAGACGCGACAGTTCACGCATCTGAATATCTGCGCTGCGGATCAGGTCGACGTTCTGCAGCGCGCGCGCGCCCAGTTCAAATAACTTCAGGGTCAGAGAGTACTTTTCAGACTCCCCTTCCTGTGCAACATAACCCAGTGATTTCATGGTCTGTAAAAAGCGATAAACGGTGCTTTTTGACATCATCACACGCTGGGACAGCTCAGTAATACCAATTTCGCGCTCTTCACCAAGCGCCTGCAGGATGCCGAACACCTTTAACACGGATGAAACAGAATCTGGCTGTTTATCCAAATCCGCGATTGCCATTAATCACCTCAACGCAAGTGTTTTATAAAATTCAGAACCGGTTTTTATTATAAATTCGCAGCCGCGTTGCTGCAATCAATCCTGGCTTACCTGGTTACAAATCTGCGACATACAACCGAAATAACAGTGATAATATCGTTACCCTGTTAATAATAACCTCCAATGCTAATTAATTCTCATGACTACAACCCCCACTGACGGCCTGCCGATACCGCAACGCTATGGTGCGATTGCGACCATTATTATCGGTATTTCAATGGCTGTACTGGATGGCGCCATCGCCAACGTGGCTCTCCCGACTATTGCCAGCGACCTGAATGCCTCCCCCGCCAGCTCGATCTGGATTGTGAACGCCTACCAGATAGCCATTGTCATCTCGCTGCTGTCATTCTCTTTTCTCGGGGATATGTTTGGTTACCGCCGGGTCTATCAGTGCGGGCTGGTGGTATTTACCCTGACGTCTCTCTTTTGTGCCCTTTCGGACACGCTGCACATGCTGACCCTGGCGCGCATCGCGCAGGGCTTTGGCGGCGCGGCGTTGATGAGCGTGAATACGGCGTTGATTCGCCTGATCTACCCGCAGCGGCATCTGGGCCGGGGCATGGGGATTAACTCCTTTATCGTTGCCGTGTCGTCTGCGGCGGGCCCGACCATCGCCGCAGCGATCCTCTCCGTAGCTTCCTGGCAGTGGCTGTTTCTAATCAACGTTCCGCTGGGGATCGTGGCGTTGCTGTTCGCCCTGCGCTTTTTACCCGCCAACGGGCCGAAAAGCAGCATGCCCAAATTCGACCTCCCGAGCGCGGTGATGAACGCCCTCACCTTTGGCCTGCTGATCACCGCCCTGAGCGGGTTTGCCCAGGGCCAGTCGCTTATGTTGATAGCGGGCGAGGTCGTGGCGCTGCTGGTGGTCGGCTTCTTCTTCGTGCGTCGTCAGCTGGCGCTGCCGGTGCCGTTACTGCCGGTGGACCTTTTGCGTATTCCGCTCTTCTCGCTCTCTATCTGTACCTCCATCTGCTCATTCTGCGCGCAGATGCTGGCCCTGGTTTCCCTGCCCTTCTTCCTGCAAAGCGTCATTGGCCGCTCAGAAGTGGAAACGGGTCTGCTGTTAACGCCCTGGCCGCTGGCAACAATGGTGATGGCGCCGCTGGCGGGTTATCTGATTGAGCGGGTACATGCCGGATTACTGGGTGCGCTGGGGTTGGTGGTGATGGCAACAGGACTTTTCGCGCTTGCCCTGCTGCCTGCAGCGCCTCACGATCTGGATATCATCTGGCGCATGGTGCTGTGTGGGGCAGGCTTTGGCCTGTTCCAGTCGCCGAATAACCACACCATTATCACCGCCGCTCCCCGCCATCGCAGCGGTGGTGCCAGCGGGATGCTGGGCACCGCCCGCCTGCTGGGACAGAGTACCGGCGCGGCGCTGGTGGCGTTGATGTTCAACCTGGCCGGGCAAAGCGGCACGCACATGGCGCTGTTGACCGCCGGCACACTGGCCACCGTCGCGGCCATCATCAGCGGACTCAGGGTCACCCAGCCTCGTTCGC
This sequence comes from Enterobacter sp. MF024, assembly GCF_005843915.1. Lineage (NCBI taxonomy): Bacteria > Pseudomonadati > Pseudomonadota > Gammaproteobacteria > Enterobacterales > Enterobacteriaceae > Enterobacter > Enterobacter sp. MF024. Next base: position 145,647 of record NZ_VCBB01000002.1, read on the forward strand.
AGGCATAAAAAAAGCGCGTCGAAAGACGCGCTTTTTTATTATCCAGCCGAAGCTGTTACTTCAGGTATTCACCGTTACGCAGCGCTTCAATACGCTTATCCAGCGGCGGGTGAGACATGAACAGCTCGCTCAGCGATTTCGATTTACCGTTGATGCAGAAGGCCATCATGGTGGAGGCTTCCTGCGGCTCGTAGCTGGTTTTCAGACGCTGCAGCGCAGCAATCATCTTCTCACGGCCAACCAGTTTGGCGGAACCTGCATCAGCGTGGAACTCACGGTGACGGGAGAACCACATGGTGATGATGCTCGCCAGGATACCAAATACCAGTTCCAGTACCATTGAGACCGCAAAGTAGATCAGCGGGTTACCGTTGCTCGACTCGCCTTCCTCACGATCGCCACCCATAAAGCCTGCGGCGATCTGGGCAATGATACGCGAGATGAAGATAACGAAGGTGTTCACCACACCCTGAATCAGGGTCATGGTCACCATATCGCCGTTGGCAATGTGGCTGATCTCATGGGCGATAACCGCTTCCGCCTCATCACGGCTCATGTTCTGCAGCAGACCGGTGCTCACCGCAACCAGAGAGGCGTCACGACGCGCACCGGTGGCGAAGGCGTTAATATCCGGGGCGTGATAAATCGCCACCTGCGGCATGGCAATACCTGCCTGACGGGACTGATTGGCAACGGTGGTCATCAGCCACTGTTCCATATCGTTACGCGGTTGCTCAATAACCTCGCCGCCAACGGACTTAAGTGCCATCCACTTGGACATCAGCAGTGAGATAAAGGAGCCACCAAAACCAAACAGCAGCGCCATAATCAACAAACCCTGAACGCTGCTCGACTGAATTCCTGTCAGGCTGAGAACCACCCCGAAGACCACCATGACCGCAAGGTTGGTGAGCAGGAAGAGCGCGATTCGCATCATAATATTCTTTTAACCTCAGTTTAACAAAACGCACTATGCGATTACCCACATCGTATGGGTATTCCGCATATTTTCAAGGATTGGAGAGGCGTAAGTCACCAGAAAGACACAACTTTACATAATGAAATGACTGCCTGACGGCAGAATGCGGTTAACAAAAAAACAGGCACAATTTCTTGTGCCTGTTGGGGGAGATTATTTTGCCGGAGCGGGGTTACCGGCAGGCTTGTCTTTTTCCAGTTTCGCCAGGTCGATGGCGATTTTCACCGTCTCATCGAGATACGGATCCGGCTCCTGGTAATCCTTCGGCAGGTCATCCAGCTTTTTGAGGACTGGCTTACCTTCACGTTTGAAGCGGTCGTTGATACGCGCCAGACGTGTCGCATCATCCTCTTCGTTCTCTTTCAGACGCTGCGCGTAATTCAGAGAGACGATATTGCGTTTCGCCTTCAGGGCATTGAAACGGGCAATATCCTTGACGATGTACTGGAACTCCGGATCTTTAGCGATGCGGTCGTCGTGCTGCTTCAGCAGCGCCGGACCAAACTGGGTCATGTCGCCCGACTTCACGTAGGTGGCAGCGTTCACGCTATCCCACGGCAACGCGTTGTCTTCGAACTTCTCACCGGTTTCGGTCTCTTCGGTGCCCGTCGGCATGATGATATCCGGGGTCACGCCTTTCCGCTGGGTACTGCCGCCATTCACGCGGTAGAACTTCTGAATGGTGTACTGGACCGAGCCCAGCGCTGGCCATTCCGGACGCAGCATCTGATCGTAAATGCGGTTCAGGGAGCGGTACTGCTGCACCGTACCTTTACCGAACGTCGGTTCGCCAACAATCAATGCACGGCTGTAATCCTGCATCGCGGCGGCAAAGATCTCCGAGGCCGAGGCGCTGAAGCGATCGACCAGCACCACCAGCGGGCCTTTATAGTACACAACGCCATCGGTATCCGCGTCTTCACGCACTTTACCGTTGTTGTCGCGCACCTGTACCACCGGTCCGGACGGGATAAACAGACCGGAAAGCGAAACCGCTTCGGTCAGGGCGCCGCCGCCGTTGGTACGCAGATCGATAATCACGCTCTTAACGTTCTGTTTTTCAAGTTTCTGCAGCTGGACTTTGACGTCGTCCGTCAGGCCCACGTAGAAACCAGGAATATCCAGCACGCCAACCTTGTCTTTACCCACGGTTTTCACCGACATCTTCACCGCGCGGTCTTCCAGACGGATACGCTCGCGGGTCAGGGTAACGATACGGGTCTTGGTGCCTTTACCAGCAGGCAGAATTTCCAGACGGACTTTGCTGCCTTTTGGCCCTTTGATCAGGGCAACCACATCATCCAGACGCCAGCCGATCACATCAACCATGTTCTGGCCGGGCTGACCGACACCGACAATGCGATCGCCTACACTAATCGCCTTGCTCTTGGCCGCCGGACCACCGGCAACCATGGAGTTGATCACGGTGTAATCGTCATCCATCTGCAGCACCGCGCCGATCCCTTCAAGGGAGAGGCTCATTTCAGTGTTGAACTGCTCGGTGTTGCGCGGAGAGAGATAGTTGGTGTGCGGATCGATTTCGTGCGCGAAGGCCGTCATCGCCAGCGAGAAGACATCTTCACTGTTGGTCTGGGCCAGGCGACGAATGGCAAATTTGTAGCGGCGGGTTAGCGTTTCGCGGATCTCTTTCTCATCTTTACCGGTGAGTTTGAGGCTCAGCTCGTCGTATTTAACTTTGCTGTCCCACAGCTGATTCAGCTCGGCTTCATCTTTTGGCCACGGCGACTTACTGCGGTCAAGATTAAAGGTGTCGTTACCCGTGAAGTCCATTGGACGTTCAAGCACCTTAAGCGCGTACTGATAGCGCTCAAAACGGCGTTTCTGCGACAGGTTATACAGGTCGTAGAACAGGTCCAGCTTGCCGCTGCGTAACTCATCCCCAACCTGGGTCTGCTTTTTGGCAAACTGTTCGACATCGCTCGCCAGCAGGACGTTATGGCTGTAGTCCAGCAGGTTCAGGTAGCGGTCGAAAATCTTTGTCGAAAAGGCCTGGTCGAGATCGAACTGGCGATAGTGCGAACGGGTGAAGCGCGACGTGACGCGCTCACTGACCGTCGCGTGCTGAGTCTCTTCCTTCAGAACCGGAATCTGATCGACACGCGTAATCTCGTCCACAGCGAAAGCGTGGCCTGTTATTGCAAACAGGCCAGCCAGCGCGGTGAGCTTAAAAAATGTGTTCATGCCGGGCTTGGCCTCCGTTTTAGAACAACAAGTGTTCTGCGCGTACAATCATTGACAGACCAGAAGTCAGCTGTACACGAACGCCATCTTTGGTGATTTCCAGTACGGTGGCATCCATAGCATTGTTACCCGCTTTTACCTTCAGAGACTGACCCACGCTGAGGGCGGTGATGTCAGAAACCGGAGTGTGGCGCGGCTCTTCACGAGGCGCACGCGGGGCTTTTGCCGCCGGTTGCTCAGCACGTGGCTTACGCTCGGTATTCTCTTTGCGACGCGGTGCAGGACGTGGCTTGCGTTCACGGCGAGGCGCTTCTTCCTGGCCATTGGCCGCGGCTGCTTCGCGTTTTTTAGCCTGCTGTTCAGCACGCTGAGCCTGAACTCGCGCTTTGGCTTCTTCAAGCTGCTTACGGGCATGCTCAACATGCTGCTCATCCAGCACACCGCAAGGGTTGCCGTCGAGATCAACACGCGTCGCGCCCGCTTTGATACCGTAAAGGTAACGCCAGCTCGAAGTATAAAGACGTAAGGCGGAGCGGAGTTGGGTTTTGCTGAGGTTCATCTCACCTTCAACACGCTCTACCAGATCCTGAAAAATACCAATTTTCAGGGGACGAGCTTCGCCTTCGGCACTAAAACATTGAGGAAAACGTTCGGCCAAAAACGCGATAACTTCTTTACTGCTATTCAACTTAGGTTGATTTTCCATGAAATTTCCTGATTACAACGGACGTTGCCGACAAGCCGCAGGCATGAACAGGCGACATTATAATGACGCCATCCGTAAATGCTACGTTATCCGTTGATTATCCTGCGACGCTCGCAAAGAATTTGTGATAATCGGTCGCGGCGAGAACGTTTTCAAGATTCGCCACCAGCTCGCGCAGCCCCTGTTCATCATCGGCTGTAAAGCGATTAAAGACAGTGCTGTCGATGTCCAGAACACCAATAATCTGATTGTTTACTTTCAGAGGAAGGACGATTTCAGCGTTGCTGGCGCTGTCGCAGGCGATGTGCCCGTCGAACGCGTGAACGTCATCCACACGCTGTACCTGATTTTGCGCCACCGCGGTGCCGCATACGCCGCGCCCGACCGGAATACGCACGCAGGCGAGCTTGCCCTGGAAGGGTCCGAGTACTAAGGTTTCACCTTCCAGCAGATAAAAACCGGCCCAGTTCACATCGGAAAGACGCTCAAAAAGTAATGCGCTGGTATTCGCCAGAGTGGCTAAGAAACTGGTTTCACCTGCCATCAATGCCTGAAAGTCACGGTTTAGATCCGTGTAGAATTCTGTTTTGTTCATTATTCAATCACTTGGTTGTCTTACAAAGTTACAGCATAGCCTATTAAAATAAGCATTATTTACGTTCATGCTCAAGATGAATCCATTCATGAGTTAAGATAACTATTAACTATCCTTTTTTAGCGCGACCGATGGCTCTTAAATCACCGAAAATAACGCCGACGAAAAAAATCACCGTGCATACGGTCGGCGATGCGCTGCCTCGTGCACATTATCAGCGTTGCCCGCAATGCGATACGCTTTTTACGTTGCCAAAGATGAAATCATACCAAAGTGCTTTCTGCCCGCACTGCAACGCAAAAATTCGCGACGGCCGCGACTGGTCACTGACCCGGCTGGCGGCGATGGCGGTCACTATGATGCTGCTGATGCCCTTCGCCTGGAGCGAGCCGCTGCTGCGGCTGCACCTGCTGGGCGTGCGCATTGATGCCAACCTGTTACAGGGGATCTGGCAGATGACCCGCCAGGGCGATCCCCTCACCGCGTCGATGGTTCTGTTCTGTACCGTCGGCGCGCCGGTGGTGCTGGTGGCGGCTATCGCCTACCTGTGGCTCGGCAATATCCTGGGAATGAACCTGCGTCCGGTACTCCTGATGCTCGAGAAGCTCAAGGAGTGGGTGATGCTGGATATCTACCTGGTGGGGATTGTTGTCGCCTCCATCAAAGTGCAGGACTACGCTTACCTGCAGCCGGGCGGCGGTCTGTTTGCGTTTATTGCGCTGGTGATCCTGAGCGTGCTGACGCTTATTCACCTGAACGTGGAGCAGCTCTGGGAGCGCTTTTACCCCCAGCGCCCCGCCACCCGCTACAACCCCGAACTGCGCGTCTGTCTTGGCTGTCACTATACCGGACTGCCCGACGCGCGCGGTCGCTGCCCACGCTGCCATATTCCCCTGCGCGTGCGGCGGCACAACAGTCTGCAAAAATGCTGGGCGGCGCTGATCGCCTCGCTGGTGTTTCTTATTCCGGCCAACCTGCTGCCTATCTCGGTGATTTACGTTAACGGTGGACGCCAGGAGGACACCATTATGTCGGGCATCGTCTCGCTGGCGCACAGCAATATCGCCGTAGCGGCGGTGGTGTTTATCGCCAGTATTCTGGTGCCCTTTACCAAAGTGGTGGTGATGTTTACCCTGCTCGTCAGCATTCATTTTAAATGTGAACAGGGGCTGAGAACCCGCATACTGCTGTTGCGTTTCGTTACCTGGATTGGCCGCTGGTCAATGCTGGATCTGTTTGTTATTTCGTTGATGATGTCGCTGATCAATCGCGATCAGCTCCTTGCTTTTACTATGGGACCCGCAGCGTTCTATTTCGGCACTGCGGTGATTTTGACTATTCTTTCAGTGGAATGGCTGGATAGCCGCTTACTTTGGGATGCACATGAGTCAGGAAACGCCAGCTTCGCCGACTGAAGCGCGAGTTAAAACAAAACGTCGTATTTCGCCATTCTGGTTACTGCCGGTTATCGCTCTGATGATCGCCGGTTGGTTAATCTGGACCAGCTACGAGGATCGCGGCAATACCGTCACTATCGATTTCCAGAGCGCCGACGGCATTGTGGCAGGCCGTACGCCGGTGCGTTTTCAGGGGGTTGAAGTAGGGACCGTCCAGGATATCTCGCTGGATAAGAGCCTCAATAAAATCGAGGTTCGCGTTAGCATTAAATCCGATATGAAAGATGCCCTGCGCGATGAGACGCAGTTCTGGCTGGTTACGCCCAAAGCTTCGCTGGCGGGTGTTTCCGGTCTGGATGCGCTGGTCGGGGGTAACTACATCGGCATGATGCCGGGTAAAGGTGAACCAAAGGATCACTTCACCGCCCTGGATACGCAGCCGAAATACCGGCTCAACAATGGCGATCTGATGATCCATCTGCACGCACAGGATCTGGGCTCGTTGAACAGCGGTTCGGTGGTCTATTTCCGTAAGATCCCCGTCGGTCGGGTATATGACTACGCCATCACCCCTAACAAGCAGGGGGTGGTCATCGACGTGCTGATCGAACGACGCTTCACCTCGCTGGTGAAAAAAGGCAGCCGCTTCTGGAATGTGTCCGGCGTGGATGCCGACCTGAGCCTGAGCGGTGCCAAAGTGAAGCTGGAGAGCCTGGCGGCGCTGGTGAACGGGGCTATCGCCTTCGATTCACCGGAAGGTTCTGAGCCTGCCACCCAGGAAGATGATTTTGGCCTGTATAAAGATCTGGCCCACAGCCAGCGCGGCGTGATTGTGAAGCTCACCCTCCCCTCTGCGGATGGTCTGAAGGAAGACTCCACCCCGCTGATGTATCAGGGGTTACAGGTTGGGCAGCTCACCAAAATGACCCTTAACCCTGGCGGCCTGGTCACCGGGGAGATGACCGTTGACCCGAGCGTGGTCGATCTGCTGCGCAAAAACACGCGCATCGAATTGCGTTCGCCAAAACTGTCGCTGAGCAACCCCAGCGTCAGTAGCCTGCTGACCGGCAGCACTTTTGAACTGATCCCCGGCGGCGGCGAACCGATAAATCAGTTTGTGATCGCCCCGGCCGATAAGGCGCTGCTGCAAAAACCGGGCGTCATCACCGTCAAACTCAACGCGCCGGAAAGCTACGGTATCGATGCCGGTCAACCGCTGATCCTGCACGGCGTGCAGATTGGCCAGGTGCTTGAGCGCACCTTAACCAGCAAAGGCGTCAGCTTTGAGGTGGCGATCGATCCGCAGTACCGCGAGCTGGTGCATGGCGACAGCAAATTCGTGGTCAACAGCCGGGTGGATGTCAAAGTCGGGCTCGACGGCGTCGAGTTCCTGGCGGCCAGCGCCAGCGAATGGATCAGCGGCGGGATACGTATCCTGCCGGGTGACAAAGGCGCCATGCGCGACAGCTATCCGCTGTATGCCAACCTCGATAAAGCTCTGGAAAACAGCCTGAGCGATCTGCCGACCACCACCCTCACGCTGGTGGCCGACACCCTCCCGGACGTGCAGGCGGGTTCGGTGGTGCTGTATCGCAAATTCGAGGTGGGTGAAGTGATTCTGGTTCGCCCGCGCGCCAATGCCTTTGATATCGAACTGCATATCAAGCCGGAATACCGCAAGCTGCTTACCAGCAACAGCGTGTTCTGGGCTGAAGGCGGGGCCAAAGTGCAGCTTAACGGCAGCGGCCTGACGGTACAGGCCTCTCCGCTCTCCCGCGCCCTGCGCGGGGCCATCAGCTTTGACAACCTGAGCGGGGCGAGCGCCAGCCAGCGTAAAGGCGACAAACGGATCCTCTACCCTTCCGAAACCGCAGCCCGTGCGGTGGGCGGCCAGATCACCCTGCATGCTTTTGATGCGGGCAAGCTCGCCGAAGGGATGCCGATACGCTATCTGGGAATTGATATCGGGCAGATCCAGAATCTGAAGCTGATCACCGCCCGCAACGAAGTGCAGGCCACGGCGGTGCTGTATCCGGAATATGTCGATAACTTCGCCCGCGCCGGGACGCGTTTCTCGGTGATCACCCCGCAGATTTCCGCGGCAGGCGTTGAGCATCTCGATACCATTCTCCAGCCTTATATCAACGTCGAACCCGGCCAGGGCAAGGCGCGTCGCGACTTCGAACTGCAGGAGGCGACCATCACCGATTCACGCTATCTCGATGGCCTGAGCATCGTGGTGGAGGTGCCGGATGCGGCGTCGCTCGCCATCGGTACGCCGGTGCTGTTCCGCGGTATGGAAGTGGGTACAGTGACCGGGCTGACGCTGGGGACGCTCTCCGACAGGGTGATGGTGGCCCTGCGTATCAGCGATCGCTATCAGCATCTGGTGCGTAACAACTCGGTGTTCTGGCTGGCGTCCGGTTATTCCCTGGACTTTGGTCTGACCGGCGGCGTGGTGAAAACCGGGACCTTTAATCAGTTTATCCGCGGCGGTATTGCCTTCGCGACGCCGCCGGGTACCCCGCTGGCGCCGAAATCCCAGCCCGGCAAGCACTTCCTGCTGCAGGAGAGTGAGCCGAAAGAGTGGCGCAACTGGGGAACCGCCCTGCCACGCTAACCCTTACGCTCCGGTGTCAACCCACCGGAGCGTTTGTGGTACACTGCGCGCCTCTTTGACTCCCTGTGGTGCGCTCGTGTCTCAACGTTCCGTCTATCTGCCAGAAGAATTTCTGGCTCAAATGCGCCAGGCCCTGCCTGACCCTCTCTCTCTCGATGCGTTTATCGCCGCCTGCCAGCGTCCGCTGCGCCGCAGCCTGCGCGTCAACACCCTGAAAATCAGCGTGGCGGATTTCCTCTCGCTTGTCGCCCCCTACAACTGGCAGCTCACGCCGGTGCCCTGGTGTGAAGAGGGATTCTGGATCGAGCGTGACGACGAAGAGGCGTTACCGCTGGGCAGCACAGCAGAACACCTGAGCGGGCTGTTCTACATTCAGGAAGCCAGCTCCATGCTGCCGGTTGCAGCGCTGTTTGCCGATGGCAACACCCCCGCCCGGGTGATGGACGTGGCGGCCGCGCCCGGCTCCAAAACCACCCAGATCGCCGCACGGATGAACAATCAGGGCGCGATCCTCGCCAACGAGTTTTCTGCCAGCCGCGTCAAGGTGCTACACGCGAATATCAGCCGCTGCGGGATCAGCAACGTGGCCTTAACCCATTTTGATGGCCGCGTGTTTGGCGCGGCCCTGCCGGAAGCCTTCGATGCGATCCTGCTGGACGCCCCCTGCTCCGGCGAAGGGGTGGTGCGCAAAGATCCTGATGCGCTGAAGAACTGGTCCGTCGCCAGCAATCTTGAGATCGCCGCCACCCAGCGCGAGCTTATCGACAGCGCCTTCCACGCCCTGCGCCCCGGCGGGACGCTGGTCTACTCCACCTGCACTCTGAACCGCGACGAAAACGAAGCCGTCTGCCTGTGGCTGAAAGAGCAGTATCCCGATGCCGTTGAATTCCTGCCGCTGAACGACCTGTTTACCAGCGCCGCTGACTGCGTCACTCCCGAAGGGTTCCTGCACGTCTTCCCGCACATCTACGACTGCGAAGGCTTCTTCGTGGCACGCCTGCGTAAAACCGCGGCCATAGCGCCGCTGCCCGTGCCAAAATTCAAGGTCGGCAACTTCCCGTTCACGCCGCTTAAAACCCGTGAAGCCCAGCAGATCGCCACCGCCGCACATCAGGTGGGCCTGCGCTGGGACGACAACCTGCGCCTGTGGCAGCGTGATAAAGAGGTGTGGTTATTCCCGACGGAGATTGAGCCGCTGATAGGCAAAGTGCGTTTTTCTCGTCTCGGCATCCGCCTGGCGGAGACGCACAACAAAGGTTACCGCTGGCAGCATGAAGCGGTGATCGCCCTGGCGGGCGAGCACAACACCTTTGCCTTGACCCAGGCAGAAGCGGAAGAGTGGTATCGCGGACGCGATGTGTGGCCAGAGGCAACCCCAACCGGGGATGATGCGGTCCTGACGTATCAGGGCTTTCCGGTAGGGCTGGCGAAAAAAGTGGGCTCGCGCCTGAAGAACAGCTACCCGCGCGAGCTGGTTCGCGATGGCCGCTTGTTTACCGGTAACGGCGAAGAGAGCTAAAAATAGCACTTTTTTACTGGCGCTTTTGCTCTCCATTGACCAGGCTGAAAAGTGGGCGACTATACTGGTCGTACCAGACCACAGCATGATCCTGGAGAGCATTATGACGAAAACCAATGTGCGCATTGGCGCATTCGAAATCGATGATGCCGAGTTAAACGGCGATACGCAGGGCGAGCGAACGTTAACTATCCCTTGTAAATCCGACCCCGACCTGTGCATGCAACTCGACGCCTGGGATGCAGACACCAGCGTTCCGGCCATTCTCGATGGAGAACACTCAGTCCTGTACCGTAAGCATTACGACCAAGGTTCCGATGCCTGGATCATGCGCCTTGCCTGATTCAGAGAGAACCCGCCCGCAGGCGGGTTATTTATTCCCAATTTCTCCCCTTCCCTGAATCATCCCCTACAATATCAATACGGTAGTAAATGCTGAGGGGCATGATGTACGCACTGGTATTGTTTATCTGTTATCTGGACGCAGGCTGTGAAGATCTGGTGGTGGACGTGTATCGCACCGAACCCCAGTGCGAGGCATCGATGGACGACCAGCGTATCCGCCACGGCGGCTGTTATCCGGTAGAAGATTTTATCGACGGCTTCTGGCGCCCGGCGCAGGAGTATTCTGACCTGTAATCACTGCAGCTGCGCCAGCGTCAGGCTGCCGCCAAACACTGCCCCGGTATCGATATAATGCAGGTTCTGGCAGTCATAGCGTTTTCTGAGCGGCGTATGGCCGAACCAGAAGTGATCTGCCCCGCCGATCCCCTCCTCACTGCCGTTCATTAAATCCTGCAGACGATCCCGGTTCCACAGAATGCGCTGCTTCTCTACCGGCTTATTCCACACATAGTGCGATGACGGGTAATCGGCATGGGCAATGACATTCAATCCGTTAGCGCAGTTGATTTCGATAATCCACGGCAGCGTTTCACAGCGGCGGAACAGATCGATAGCCTGCTGCTGTTGTTCACCTTTTAATTCAGCGAACCAGTTGCCGCCATTCATCATCCACAGGCCAAACTGATTATTATGCAGGGCGTCCAGCGCCATCTGCTCATGATTACCGCGCACGGCATAAAACCACGCTTCATTTAATAACTGCAGGCATTTCACGCTATCCGGGCCGCGATCGATTAAATCGCCGACGCAAATAAGTAAATCCTCATACGGATTAAGATGCCGGCGCTTTAGCGCCTCCATAAGCATCTGATAACAGCCGTGAAGATCGCTTACCACCCAGACGTGCCGCCAGTTGTGACCATCAAGTTTGAGATACATAGTGCCTCCTCAGGATCAGTATAGTCTCTGCGGAGTACGGCAATAATATGTGTGAAAACGCCGTTCGAAATAACCTCAATCGATATTAAACAAAGCGGAAATAAAGGGTTAGCAACTCTTAAATCAATATCCGATGGCCTTTAAGATAATTGCAGAATTATAAAGAGGTCTTCATCGTGTCAAATACCATCCTGCCTGTTGAGGTGCCATCAGCGCACCGTTCTTCTGTGATCATCGCCCTGGCGAAGGGTGAACTGATGCCGGGTCCGCTGTGGCATAAACGCGACTACCGGCTGAAATTCTTCCTGCGCACGTTGCTGTTCTGGTCCTCCACGACCCGTATGCTGGAGACGCTCTCCCGTCGCGACGATTTTCCCCTGTTACTGAAAGCACAGAGCACCCTGCCGGTGAAAACCCAGCGTCAATATCTGACCCGTGGGTTAAGCGCAGGTGAGCGTGCCGACGCCATTCTCCATCATTACGCCTGGGTTGATGCGCTGCCGGACGCCAGCCTGGCTCGCATCTTTACCAGCCCGACGCCGCTTGCGCTACTGCAGTTCGCCACCAAAGACGACGCCAGATATACGATCTACGCCACCAGCGCGGTTAAGGCTGAACGCGAGGGGGAAACCACGCTCTGGCTACGCGCCGGGGATAATACCCTGCTGGCGAGCCTGACCTTCAGCGTTACCCGCGATAACGGGCAAAGCGCGCTGGTGATTGGCGGCCTGCAGGGACCGCGCCGGGATGTCGGCCGGGAGACGATCAAGAATGCCACCCGCGCCTGCTATGGCCTGTTCCCTAAACGTATTCTGTTGGAAGCGATCTTCAATCTGGCGAAACAGTCAGGCATCAGCGCTATTTACGGCGTCAGCGATGAAGGCCACGTTTTGCGTGCCCTGCGCTATCGCTTCAGTAAAGGGCGTCATCTTCACGCCAGCTACGACGAATTCTGGCAATCGCTGGGCGCAACACCGTGCGGAGCTTTCCGCTGGACCTTGCCAGCCGGTATGGAGCGTAAATCACTGGAGAGCATTGCCAGTAAAAAACGCGCCGAATACCGCCGCCGTTTTCAACTGCTTGATGAGATTGAACTGGCCTTAAGCCAGCGGTTTAGCCGCTAATACCTGCTTTCACCCCTGACAGGCAAAAATTTAACACAACCGCTAAAAAGCGCTGGACTTCCGCCGGGCGTAGTGTGGTATGGTTTAGCGAAGAACAGAGAATGTTGCCCAACTGTTAAAGTCCGCACAAGGAAAAGGCGTTGACTTTCAACAGATAAAAAGAGACCGAATACGATTCCTGTATTCGGTCCAGGGAAATGGCTCTTGGGAGAGAGCCGTGCGCTAAAAGTTGGCATTAATGCAGGCTAAGTCGCCTTGCACTTTAAGAATAGATGACGACGCCAGGTTTTCCAGTCCGCATCAAAAGTGGCCTGAAAAAAAGCGTTAGCCTGTCCTTAAACACAAAAACCGCAATGCTTCCGAAGAGAAGCCTGCGGTTTTTTTATTGGAAGCGGGATGCTAGCAGAGCGTATTCGCGCGCTCGATAAACGGCGCCAGGCTCATCTTCTGCCCCGGGTTTGCCGGGTCATCAATCTGGATAATCGCGATCGGCTGGCCGTTGCTCTTACCGCTGTCGACCTGCTGCTGCGCCACGTCGTTCAGGGGATACTGCATCAGGGTGCTGGGATTAATGGCATACAGGGCATGGCCCGGACGGCAGGTCAGCATCACCTCTTCACGATTGAACGCCCATTTGTCTTTGCCCACTTCAAACCGGCTGACGGTAATCACCTGCGGTGCTGCCAGCGCCGTGCCGGAGCAGGCCAGCAATAATAAAGAAAGTACTGTTTTTTTCATTGTGTTCCACCTCGTCAGAAGGGTTCCCAGGTCGCGAACAGGCTGACTGCCGCCAGAACCAGCGCCCCCAGCACAACCTCAGTCTGCGTCATCCTGATAAAATACCGTTGCGCACGTCCGTCGCCAGAACGAAACCGCGGCACCAGAACATACCGATTCACCAGGGCAATTACCACCATCATTGCCACCAGCGCACATTTCAACAACAGCATACGTCCCCAGGCGGAGTGCCACGGCAGCGCCCAGCCCTGGATCAGCAGCGTATTCATCACCCCGGTGAGCACCACGCCCGCCACCGCCAGATGGCCGTAGCGAGAAAAACGCATCATGGTGTATACGGCGGCACGCTGCCAGCGTCCGCGGGACAGGCGCAGGCAAAAGAGCAGCGGCAACAGGCCGCCCAGCCAGCCTGCGGTACATAAAAGATGCAGACCCTGATTGCTGCGCTGGAACAGGCCCGTCACGCCATCATGCAACGCCGCATGTCCGGTTCCTGCCAGCAGGAAAAACTGCGCGGCGGTGAACAGCAAAATCAGCGACACGGCTTTTCGCGGCTGCAGCCAGGCGATGCAGAGGGTGATCAGAGCCAGGATCATCTGCCATAACCAGATCTGGCCAAACTGTGTCGTGAGCACCGCTTGCCAGATGGACGGGTTGATCACATCCGGCCAGCCGTTGCCCATCATTCCGCCCTGTAGCGCCAGCAGCAGCATCGCGGCGAGCAGGCTGGCGAGCGCGGCCTTTTTTTGCTGTTCGCGAAAACGACGCGCCATGACACGCCGCAGCGAAACAGGTGCCAGCCATGCCCCGTACAGGGCATTGCCAAACAGCACCATCAGAGCGGCAAAATGGGCGAAGCGCAGCGTGACGTAGCAGAACGCCAGCATCTTATTTCACGCTAAAACGGTAGCTGCCCTCGGTCTTGTGACCATCCACGGAGACCACGTGCCACTTCACCGTATAGCTCCCTGGCGTCAGCGGAGCGGCCATCGGCACGATCATCTGGGTCGGGTCCTTCTCGTTGCGTTTTACCGCCCCAAGCGCGACGGGTTGCTGTTTTTCATCCGTGACGCTCACGCCGCTGAACCGGGGCTCAATCCCCTCGGAGAAGTTGAGCGTCAGCGCCTGGGGTGCCGCGTCAACGGCGGCATCTGCAGCGGGATACTGGTGCTGCAGATGGGCATGAGCAAAGACAGTCGGGGTCGCGAGAGTGGTCAGCAGCAAAGTAAGAGTGCTGAACGTACGGGAAAGGCGGAGTGCCATCGCATATATTCCTTTTTGTTATGCCTGATTGTCAGAGGATAACTCTGTATAATGATCCAGTCGAGGATCATCCCGTCCGGACTTGTCAACGCCCCGCCGTTTGGGTAACGTTGGCCCGCAAATGAAGGAGACGGTTATGCATATTAATCTCGCCACCCTCCCCCAGGAGGAGATGGACAAAGTGAATGTCGATTTGGCCGCCGCAGGTGTGGCATTCAAAGAGCGCTACAACATGCCGGTGATCGCCGAAGTGGTAGAACGCGAGCAGCCCTCGCATCTGCGCGACTGGTTTCGCGAGCGGCTCATTGCTCACCGATTAACCTCCGTCAACCTCTCGCGCCTGCCGTGGGAGCCGAAAGTTAAGTAAACTTACCCGCGGTTACAGTTCCTTACACTGTTTATGCCAGGATGAAAACCCCTGATACATTCAGGGGCTTTATGAATCTCTGCGACTCCGTGTATAAGGAAATCACGATGTCCCACTGGAATATTGCTGCCGCACAGTACCGTCCAAATCATCATTGCGTTGATGACCACATCACGCACCATCTGCGTTTTATAACCGCCGCCGCTCGCCTGCAGTGCAATTTAGTGCTCTTTCCGGAGCTATCGTTAACCGGCCCGGCCCTGCCCGATGGCCAGCTTCCTGCACCGCCTGACGCTCAGCAGCTGACGCCTCTTATTGATGCCGCCCATACCCATAACGTCTCGGTGATTGCCGGGATCACCGTGGAAGTCAGGGGTAAGCGCCAGCCCGGACTGGCCTGGTTTACCCCGAACCAGCCCCGGGCCACGTTTTACCCCCATGGTGCCGGTGCCTGTCTGGAGAGCAGGCTCGGCGGCCTGAGTATCGTTGATTCTCAGCCCGATCAACCCAATATTGCCCCTGATGCCGCCCTGTTTACCCGCGGCATGGCGGTGAGTGAAACCGGCTGGTCTGCCACCTTCTCGCAGTTGCAGCGTTTTGCCCATCGCTATGCTATCGCCGTCCTGATGGCGAACCGCGACGGCGGAAGCGCCCTGTGGGATGCTAAAGGGCAATTAATCGTCCGCGCCGATCGTGGCGAGCTGTTATTGACCGGGCGCTTTGTTGAGCAGGGTTGGCAAGGTGAGATCATTCCATTACGCTAAACCTTTTACGGCCAGGAGAGAGCCATGCTACGTGTCATCGACACCGAAACCTGTGACCTGCAGGGGGGCATTGTGGAAGTCGCCTCTGTCGACGTTGTGAACGGGCAGATCGTCAATCCACGCAGCCATCTGGTCCGTCCGGATCGCCCTATCAGCCCGCAGGCGATGGCTATCCACCGCATCACCGAGGCGATGGTCGCCGATAAACCCTGGATTGAAGAGGTGATCCCGCACTACCACGGCAGCCCATGGTATGTGGCGCATAACGCCAGCTTCGATCGCCGCGTGCTGCCCGAGATGCCCGGGGAGTGGATCTGCACCATGAAGCTGGCGCGGCGCTTATGGCCGGGGATCAAATACAGCAATATGGCGCTCTACAAGTCGCGCAAGCTCAGCGTAAGAACGCCGGAAGGGTTGCACCACCACCGGGCCCTGTACGACTGCTATATCACCGCCGCGTTGCTCATCGACATCATGAACACCACCGGCTGGACCCCGGACGAGATGGCCGACATCACCGGACGCCCGGCGCTGCTGACCACCTTTACCTTCGGGAAATATCGCGGCAAAGCGGTGGCGGAAATCGCGGATAAGGATCCGGGCTATCTCCGCTGGCTGTATAACAACCTCGAGCGGATGAGCCCGGAGCTGCGTCTGACGCTGAAGCACTACCTGGGTGGATCCTGATCGACCTCTGCCGCCTGGCTGGTTAACGTCTCCTGAGCCAGGCCCACCAGAAACGCGTACTCCAGGGCCACCCCTTCATAGGATTTGAAGCGTCCGGACTTCCCGCCATGCCCGGCGTCCATGTCGGTGCAGAGCAGCAGTAAATTATCGTCGGTTTTCATTTCGCGCAGCTTCGCCACCCACTTCGCGGGCTCCCAGTACTGCACCTGGGAGTCATGCAAACCGGTGGTGACCAGCATGTGCGGATAGGCCTTCGCCCCGACGTTGTCGTAGGGACTGTAGTCTTTCATGTAGCGATAGTAGGTCTCATCCTGCGGATTGCCCCACTCTTCGTATTCGCCGATGGTCAGCGGGATGGACTCGTCCAGCATGGTGGTCAGGACATCCACAAACGGCACCTGGGCGATCACTCCTTTAAACAGCCCCGGGCGTTCGTTAATCACGGTGCCCATCAGCATCCCGCCCGCGCTGCCGCCCATCGCAAAGCACTGGTTACGATCGCCATAGCCCAGCCCCAGCAGCCCCTCGCAGACGTCGAGGTAGTCATTAAAGGTGTTCTTCTTTTTCAGGAATTTGCCGTCTTCGTACCATTTTTGACCCAGCTCGCCGCCGCCCCGGATGTGGGCGATAGCGAAGACAAACCCCCGGTCGAGCAGGCTTAAGCGGCTGCCGCTGAAATCCGCGTCGATGCTGGAGCCGTAGGAGCCATAGCCGTAGATCAGGATCGGGTTTTTGCCCTTGCGGAAATGGTGCTTGTGGTAGACCAGCGAGACCGGAACTTCGGTGCCGTCGCGGGCGACAATCCACACGTGCTCGCTGCGATAAAGTTCGGCGTCAAACCCTTTCACCTCGGCCTGCTTCAGCACCCGGCGCTGTCCGGTGTCCATATCCAGCTCAAACAGGGTGTCAGGCGTGGTCATGGAGGAGTAGCCGTAGCGCAGACGTGAGGTTTCCGGCTCGGGGTTGTAGCCAATCCAGGTGACGTAGGCGGGATCGTCGAAGGCGATACCAATCACTTCCCGGGTTTTGCGGTTGATCTGCCGCAGGCTAGTGAGCCCGCGCTGGCGCTCTTCCACCACCAGCCAGTCGGTAAACAGGGTGAACCCTTCGAGCATCACCTGATCCCTGGGCGGGATCAGCACTTCCCATTTGCGTTCATCGCGGACCTTGGTCTTGTAGAGGCCAAAGTTTTTGCCTTCCCGGTTGGAGCGCAGATAGAAGGTGTGCTGGAAGTGATCGAGACTGTACTCGTGATCCTTGCGCCGCGGCATAAAGCACAGCGGCTGGGCGTCCGGCAGTTCGGCATCCAGCAGCAGCACTTCGGTGGTGGTGGCGCTGGCAAGGAAGATAATCACATAGTGCTTTGAGGTAGTCTTATGCAGGCTGACGTAAAAGGTTTCGTCTTTCTCCTCATACACCAGTTCGTCGCTTTTCGACGGCGTGCCCACCGTGTGCCGCCAGACCTGATAAGGGTGCAGGGTGGTGGCGTGCTTTTTGATGTAGTAGATCGTTTCTGAATCGTTGGCCCAGATAAAGTCGGGTGAGACGTTATCAAGCATCTCCGGGAACCAGTTCCCGGTCTCGAGATTGCGAAAACGCAGGCCATACTGCCGTCGGGAGAGGTAATCTTCGGCCAGTGCCATAGTGGCGTTATCCGGCGATACCGCCATTCCGCCCAGGGTATAAAACTCGCTGTGCGCCGCGCGCTGGTTCGCATCCAGCAGCGTCTCCCAGTCCTCCCACTCGGCGCAGAGTACCGACTGGCGCTGATAGATGGCGTATTCGTTACCGGGTTCATAAACGTGCCGGTAACGATAGCCATTTCGACTCCAGGGGGCTGAGACGTCACGCTGCGGGACGCGTTCGACCATTTCACCAAGCAGGCGATCCTGCAGCGCCTGCTGCGTCGCCATGACCCTGCGGCCATAGTCGTTTTCCGCGTGGAGGTAGTCCAGCACCTCCGGCTGCGAGCGGGTGTCGTCCCGCAACCAGTAATAGTTGTCGATACGCGTGTCACCGTGCGCGGTGAGAGCGTGCGGTATGCGTTGGGCTTTAGGTGGCATGGCGATATGATTCTTTTACGTTTAACACCCTATAAGGTTGGCAAAACATGCGCACGATGCAAGCGAAACGGTGCTGACAGGGGTAAAAAACTAGCCGGGTAGCGCTTGTTTTTGCTGGCGAATATCCTGCTCAATCCCTTCCCGCACGTCCGCCGGGATTTTCAGCGCATCGCCCAGCGCCTTAAGATAGCTGCGCTCCATAAAGTGATCGATATCGATGGCCGCACAGCTCAGGAAGTAGAGTTCCAGGGCCTCCTCTTCATTCTGGATCCCCTGGGCCAGACGCGCAGGATCGAGCGGTTGTTCGATAGCGCGCGCCACCAGCGCCCTGCCCTGCTCCTCCACGCCCGCTTCCCGCAGCTGCTGTTCAATGGCGGCCCGCTCCTGGTCGTCGATATGGCCGTCACTCTTGGCGGCAAAGACCAGCGCCAGGATCAGCCTTTCGGTGCGCACGTCCAGCGGCGAGGCCTGCTGTCCAAACTGTGGCTCGTCCTGGTGCGCGCTGCGTATTCTGTCTTTGTACTTGTTCCACAGCACGGTACCGGCAATGGCACCACCGCCGGCAAGCAGGGCACCGGTGCCGTATTTGCTGAGTAACTTACGCGAGGATTTATTCGCCACCAGCAGCCCGGCGAGGCCGCCAAGCGCGCCCGGCGTCAGCATTTTGCTTAAGCCTTCACCGGACGATGACGACCCTTTCTGCCCGAGCAGAGACTGTAGTTGATTCAACCAGTTTGACATGTTTACCCTCACTAAACGGTGGATGAATTTCTCAGCGTAAGCGAGGGGATGTCAGGAAATGTCTGCGTCAGCAAAAGAAGCGAAAATTCATCTCTTCGACGACAGATACTGCGCGCTGCCCGCTTTACAGTCGATCTTCACCTGATAGTGAATATCGGTGTTTTTGCCGCGCACCGTCAGCGGTACCGTCCAATGGTCGTTCTCCCCTTTCACCTGCTTAGGATTGATCCAGGCGACCGGATCGGCCTGGCCCAGCGTTTTCTGATCGTCCGCCCAGCGCACAATGCGGTTTTGCAGATAATCCCGCTTCACGCTGGCGGCAATCCCTTCGGCATCCTGACCTTCGCAGGCCGGAAATTTCACGGTTTTTTCATCTGCAGCCTGGGCCGTCAGGCTGGCGGCCAGCAGTGCTATCGCTACCCCTGTTTTGTTCATCATGCTCTCCTGTTTTGGTTCAACAAAAGCATGGTCGAAAAATCGCGCGATGCAAATAACCGCCTGTCAGCCTGACGAATTTTCGCAACACAAGACACACGCAAACGTTTTCGTTTATACTGCGCGCAACTTTTTCAGGGGAATTATTATGACTCGTTTAGGAACTGCGCTGCGTCCGGCAGCGACGCGTGTGATGCTGCTGGGCTCGGGTGAACTGGGCAAAGAGGTGGCCATTGAGTGCCAGCGTCTGGGTGTCGAAGTGATCGCCGTTGACCGCTATGCCGATGCGCCAGCGATGCACGTTGCTCACCGCTCACACGTCATTAATATGCTCGATGGCGATGCCCTGCGCGCCCTGATCGCCAAAGAGCAGCCGCACTTTGTGGTGCCGGAAATCGAAGCTATCGCCACCGACACCCTGCTGGCGCTGGAAGCTGAAGGCCAGCGCGTGGTGCCCTGCGCCCGCGCCGCGAAGCTGACCATGAACCGGGAAGGTATTCGTCGTCTGGCGGCGGAAGAGCTGGCTCTGCCCACCTCAAGCTACCGTTTCGCCGACAGCAAAGCTGATTTTCTGCAGGCCGTCGCCGAAATTGGCTACCCGTGCATCATTAAGCCGGTGATGAGCTCCTCCGGTAAAGGGCAGAGCTTTGTGCGCAGCCCAGAGCAGCTGGATAAAGCCTGGGATTACGCCCAACAGGGCGGCCGCGCCGGGGCCGGACGCGTGATCGTTGAGGGGGTGGTGAAGTTTGATTTTGAGATCACCCTCCTGACCGTCAGCGCCGTCGATGGCGTCCATTTCTGCGATCCTATTGGTCATCGCCAGGAAGATGGCGACTACCGTGAATCCTGGCAGCCGCAGCAGATGAGCCCGCTGGCCCGGGAACGGGCCGAGGAGATCTCCCGCAAAGTGGTGCTGGCCCTGGGCGGCCACGGCCTGTTTGGCGTGGAGCTGTTCGTCTGCGGTGACGAGGTGATCTTCAGCGAAGTCTCTCCGCGTCCGCACGACACCGGTATGGTGACCTTAATTTCGCAGGATCTCTCTGAGTTTGCCCTGCACGTTCGTGCTTTCCTCGGCCTGCCGGTCGGCGGCGTGCGTCAGTACGGCCCGGCGGCGTCGGCGGTGATCCTGCCGCAGCTGACCAGCCAGAACGTCATCTTTGATAACGTCGATGCCGCAGTGGGCGCAGGCCTGCAGCTGCGTCTGTTCGGTAAGCCGGAGATCGAGGGCTCGCGTCGTCTGGGCGTGGCGCTGGCAACGGCCGACAGCGTAGAAGACGCCGTTGAGCGGGCAAAAAAAGCCGCCGCCAGCGTGCAGGTTGCAGGATAAAAAAACGGGCCGCCTGGCCCGTTTTTATTGGCGTAGGCCGGGTAAGGCGAAGCCGCCACCCGGCAAAACAAAACCTTACTGCTGCGCGCCTTCTACCGCTTCGCGCGCCAGCTTGGTGATGCGATCCCAGTCGCCCGCTTCCATCGCGTCCGCCGGAACCAGCCAGGAGCCGCCGATGCACAGCACGCTCTTCAGCGCCAGGTAGTCACGGTAGTTCGCCGGAGAGATACCGCCAGTCGGGCAGAAACGGACGTTAGCGAACGGACCTGCGATAGCCTGCAGCGCTTTGGTGCCGCCGTTGGCTTCCGCCGGGAAGAATTTGAACTCCTGCAGGCCGTAGTCCAGACCCAGCATCAGCTCAGAAACGGTGCTGATGCCCGGGATCAGCGGGATGGAGCCTTCGGTAGCGGCTTTCAGCAGAGGCTCGGTCAGGCCCGGGCTGATGGCAAACTGCGCACCGGCTTCGGTCACTTCAGCCAGCTGTTGCGGGTTCAGGACGGTGCCTGCACCGATGATGGCTTCCGGTACTTCTTTGGCGATGGCGCGAATGGCATCCATTGCACAGGCAGTACGCAGCGTGACTTCCAGTACGCGTACACCGCCCGCAACCAGCGCTTTCGCCATCGGGACTGCGTGTTCCAGCTTATTAATCACGATAACCGGCACTACCGGGCCAGTTTTCAGGATTGCTTCTGCACTTGTATTCCAGTTTTTCATCAGAGTTTTTCTCTCGCCAGATCGATAATTCTTGTCGTCTTAAAACGTAATACAGGTCGCGCCCTGTTCTGCACCCGAGAGGTTCTCGCGTAACGCGCTGAACATTTCGCGTCCCGTTCCCACGCGCGATGCGCTCAGGTCAGGAATATGCGGCTTACGTGCGGCCAGTACCGCCTCATCCACCAGTAAGGTCAACTCGCCTGTCTGACCGTTAACGCGGATGATATCGCCATCGTACACTTTCGCCAGCAGTCCACCGTCATAAGCTTCCGGGGTGACGTGGATGGCGGAAGGCACTTTACCCGATGCACCGGAGAGGCGTCCATCGGTAACTAACGCAATTTTGAAACGGCGGTCCAATAATACACCAAGTGGCGGCATTAGTTTATGTAATTCTGGCATTCCGTTCGCTTTGGGTCCCTGATGACGGACAACAACGACGCAATCTTTGTCCAGCAGACCGGCTTCAAAGGCTGGCAGCACGTCATGCTGGCTTTCGAAAACAACCGCCGGGGCTTCAATAACCTGATTTTCCACCGGAACCGCAGAGGTCTTCATCACCGCACGGCCCAGGTTGCCGTTCAGCACTTTGGTGCCGCCGTGGTGGGAGAAGGGCTTGTCAAAGGTGGCTATTACGCTGTCATCCAGCGAGGCCTGCGCCCCTTCGCGCCAGTCCAGCTCGCCGTCGTTCAGCCATGGCTCTAAGGTGTAGCGTTTCAGACCGAAACCGGCCACGGTATTAACATCTTCATGCAGCAGGCCGCCTTTCATCAGCTCACGCATCAGCACCGGGACGCCGCCCGCGGCCTGGAAATGGTTGATATCGGCCGGGCCATTCGGATACAGACGGGTCATCAGCGGAACCACTTCAGACAGGTCAGAGAAATCATCCCAGTTGATCTGGATCCCGGCCGCACGCGCCATCGCCACCATGTGCATGGTGTGGTTCGTTGAACCGCCCGTCGCCAGCAGGGCCACGATACCGTTCACCACCACTTTCTCGTCGACCATTTTACCGAGCGGCATCCACTCGTTGCCGTTACCGGTCAGGCGGGTCACCTGGCGGGCAGCGGCTGCGGTCAACGCTTCGCGCAGGGGGGCGTCAGGATGGACAAACGACGAACCGGGCAGCTGCATCCCCATAAACTCCACCACCATCTGGTTGGTGTTAGCGGTGCCGTAGAAGGTACAGGTACCCGGAGCATGGTAGGAGGCGGCTTCGGATTCCAGCAACGCCATGCGATCCACTTTGCCTTCGGCATAGAGCTGGCGAATACGCACTTTCTCTTTATTGGCAAGGCCGCTCGCCATCGGGCCTGACGGCACGAACAGCGCAGGCAGATGACCAAACGACAGCGCCGCCATCGTCAGGCCCGGGACAATCTTGTCGCACACGCCGAGGTAGAGCGCGCCATCAAACATGTTATGGGACAGCCCCACCGCCGTGGACATGGCGATCACTTCCCGGCTCAGCAGGGACAGCTCCATCCCGTCCTGGCCTTGAGTTACACCGTCGCACATGGCAGGCACACCGCCCGCGACCTGGCCTACCGCATTGGCCTGGTGCAGCGCTTTACGAATGATATCCGGGTAGGTCTCGTACGGCTGGTGCGCCGAGAGCATGTCGTTGTAGGAGGTGATGATGGCGATATTGTTACGCAGCATGCTTTTCAGCGAGGCTTTATCTTCTGGCTGGCAGGCAGCAAAACCGTGCGCCAGATTGCCGCAGGCCAGCTGCGAACGATGAACCGTATCGGACTTCGCCTGCTGGATGCGAGCGAGGTAGGCAGAACGGGTCTGTTTTGAACGCTCAACGATGCGCTGTGTTACCCGTAACAATATCGAATTCATAGAAGCTCCTGTCATTTATCTGTCCGCGCTCTGGAATTAACAAAGTGTTTAGCAGGTCGTAACATCGCTGAAACGCTTGATTGCCGGAGCTCTGGGGCAAAATCGCTGCAGGCAGTGTAATAAAAAAAGCTCCGGGTGGAAATCCACCCGGAGCTTAAATGATTAATTATTGTGCGCTGGCCTGAGCCAGATCATGTTACCGGTAAAATACCCCGTAGGGATTAACGGTAAACCTTATTCGAACTCGTTCCAGGAACGGCCATCACGGGTGATCATCGCCACCGAGGCAACCGGTCCCCAGGTGCCCGCCTGATACGGTTTCGGTGCGTCCTGATCCGCCGCCCATGCTTCAGTGATGGAGTCGACCCACTTCCACGCCTCTTCCACTTCGTCACGGCGTACGAACAGCGCCTGAATACCGCGCATGGTTTCCAGCAGCAGACGCTCGTAAGCATCCGCCAGATGCGTCTGGTTGAAGGTTTCGGAGTAGCTCAGATCCAGCTTGGTGGTCTGCAGGTTGTGCTTGTGGTCAAGACCCGGCACCTTGTTCAGTACCTGAATGTCCACGCCTTCGTCCGGCTGCAGACGGATGGTCAGTTTGTTCTGCGGCAGCTCCTGCCAGGACTCTTTGAACAGGTTCAGTTCCGGGTTTTTGAAATACACGACCACTTCAGAGCATTTCGCAGGCAGACGTTTACCGGTACGCAGGTAGAATGGAACGCCCGCCCAGCGCCAGTCATCAATATCCACGCGGATCGCCACAAACGTCTCGGTGTTGCTGGTTTTGTTCGCGCCCTCTTCTTCCAGGTAGCCCGGCACTTTTTTGCCCTGGGCAAAGCCGGCGGTGTACTGGCCGCGGACCGTTTTTTCGCGCACGTTGGAGCGATCGATACGGCGCAGGGACTTCAGGACTTTCACTTTCGCATCGCGAATGCTGTCCGCGCTGAGATCCGACGGCGGAGACATGGCAATCATGCACAGAACCTGCAGCAGGTGGTTCTGGATCATGTCGCGCATCTGACCGGCCTGGTCAAAGTAACCCCAGCGTCCTTCAATACCCACCTCTTCCGCTACCGTGATCTCCACATGATCGATAGTGCGGTTATCCCAGTTATTCACGAACAGGGAGTTGGCAAAGCGCAGCGCCAGCAGGTTCAGTACCGTCTCTTTACCGAGATAGTGGTCGATACGGTAAACCTGGCACTCTTCAAAGTATTCGCCGACCTGATCGTTGATTTCGCGGGAGGTCGCCAGCGAGGTGCCCAGCGGCTTTTCCATCACCACGCGCGCAGGCTTGGCGTTCAGCTTCGCTTCGCCCAGCCCTTTGCAGATGGCGCCGAAGGTGCTTGGCGGCATGGCGAAGTAGTTAATGGTGACGCGATTTTTTTGATCGAGCATTGCGCTCAGGTTGGCAAATGCCGACGTGTCGTTCACGTCGAGGTTGCAGAAATCGAGACGTCCGCTCAGCGTATCCCACAAACTTTCATCGATTTTCTCTTTCATGAAAGTTTCCAGCGCTTCACGCACGATTTTGGTATACGCGTCTTTATCCCAGTCCGCACGGCCTACGCCCAGGATACGGGTGTCCGGGTGGATTTGACCCGCTTTTTCCAGTTGATACAGGGAAGGCAGCAATTTACGGCGTGCAAGATCGCCTTTCGCGCCGAAAATGACCAGGTCACATGCCTGGGCTGTTTGCGTTACCGCCATGTCATTCTCCTCAGTTGGATACCCTGGTGCTTTTGCCAGAATATCGTTGTAATTTTATTACATGCACTGTACTGCTTTTACGTCATTCCCGAAACCATTTGCGCTTATCCTCGCGTGCGATACGGCGATATTTCGCCCGCGGCGCGCATCGGGTCGGGTCATGGCGGTGAAACAGGTGAAACTTTGTTCTGCCAGGCCGTTGCTAAAATCCGACAGCGATCAAGTAATGAAAAAAAACAACAACATTTTTTCCACGGTTTGACCCTTTCGGCATATCACAGGCGTATATTCTTGCTAATTCGAATCGCGATTTCACCCATTAATGAAATCGCTTCCACCGATGAGCGTCGTGTTAAAAATGAACATGCTGGAAAAAATCCAGTTTCAACTGGAACACCTTAGCAAATCCGAGCGAAAAGTGGCTGAAGTAATTCTCACCGCCCCCGCTCAGGCCATTCATTCCAGCATTGCCGCCCTGGCGCAGGAGTCCGGGGTTAGCGAACCGACCGTCAACCGGTTCTGCCGCAGCATGGAGACGCGTGGATTCCCTGATTTTAAACTGCATCTGGCGCAAAGTCTGGCGAACGGTACGCCTTATGTGAACCGTAACGTTGATGAAGACGACAGCGTGGAGGCCTATACCGGCAAGATTTTCGAATCGGCCATGGCGACGCTGGATCAGGTGCGCCAGTCGCTGGATATGACCTCGGTTAACCGCGCTGTGGATCTGCTGACCCAGGCAAAGAAAATTGCCTTCTTTGGCCTCGGGTCATCCGCCGCGGTCGCGCACGACGCGATGAACAAATTTTTTCGCTTTAACGTCCCGGTTATCTATTCCGACGACATCGTGCTGCAACGCATGAGCTGTATGAATTGTAACGAAGATGACGTGGTGGTCTTGATATCGCATACTGGCCGCACCAAAAGTCTGGTTGAACTGGCGCAGCTGGCGCGTGAAAACGATGCCATGGTGATTGCGCTCACCACCACCGGTACGCCGCTGGCGCGTGAAGCGACCCTGGCAATCACCCTCGACGTGCCCGAAGACACCGATATCTATATGCCGATGGTGTCGCGTCTGGCGCAGCTTACCGTGATCGATGTGCTCGCCACCGGCTTTACCCTGCGCCGCGGGGCGAAATTCAGAGATAACTTGAAGCGCGTCAAGGAAGCGCTTAAGGAATCGCGTTTTGATAAAGAATTGTTCATTAAGGGCGATGTTCCCTGATCGTCAATAACTTAGTTGTTTCTTTTTTCGGCATTCGGTAAGTTTCCAGTTTCAATAAAGACGGACAACGTGCCGAATCATCGTTCACGCAACACCAGGTTGTTTCAGACAACGGAGTATTACATGTCCAGAAGGCTTCGCAGAACCAAGATCGTTACTACCTTAGGCCCGGCAACTGACCGCGATAATAACCTCGAGAAAATCATCGCCGCAGGCGCCAACGTAGTGCGTATGAACTTCTCTCACGGTACGCCGGAAGATCATAAATTACGTGCAGACAAGGTCCGTGAGATCGCGGCAAAACTGGGACGTCATGTTGCTATCCTCGGTGATCTGCAGGGTCCAAAGATTCGTGTTTCCACCTTTAAAGAGGGCAAAGTTTTCCTCAACATCGGTGATAAGTTCCTGCTCGACGCCAACCTGAGCAAAGGCGAAGGCGATAAAGAGAAAGTCGGGATCGACTATAAAGGACTGCCTGCTGACGTGGTGCCGGGCGATATCCTGCTGCTCGACGACGGCCGCGTTCAGCTGAAAGTGCTGGAAGTGAATGGCATGAAGGTCTTCACCGAAGTGACCGTTGGCGGCCCGCTCTCCAACAATAAAGGCATTAACAAGCTGGGCGGCGGCCTCTCTGCCGAAGCCCTGACCGAAAAAGACAAAGCTGACATCATCACCGCCGCTGAAATCGGCGTGGATTACCTGGCCGTCTCCTTCCCGCGCTGCGGCGAAGATCTGAACTATGCCCGCCGCCTGGCGCGCGATGCAGGCTGCGATGCCAAAATCGTGGCAAAAGTAGAGCGTGCTGAAGCGGTATGCAGTCAGGATGCGATGGATGACATCATCCTGGCCTCCGACGTGGTGATGGTAGCCCGTGGTGACCTGGGCGTTGAAATTGGCGACCCGGAACTGGTCGGGATCCAGAAGGCGCTGATCCGCCGCGCGCGTCAGCTTAACCGCTCCGTGATCACCGCGACCCAGATGATGGAGTCGATGATCACTAACCCAATGCCGACCCGTGCGGAAGTTATGGACGTGGCGAACGCCGTGCTCGACGGCACCGATGCCGTGATGCTGTCAGCCGAAACCGCTGCAGGTCAGTATCCGGCAGAGACCGTGGCCGCGATGGCGCGTGTCTGCCTGGGTGCAGAGAAGATCCCAAGCATCAACGTCTCCAAGCACCGTCTGGACATTCAGTTCGACAACGTGGAAGAAGCGATTGCGATGTCCGCCATGTATGCGGCAAACCACCTGAAGGGCGTTACCGCCATCATCACCATGACCGAATCCGGCCGCACCGCGCTAATGACCTCCCGTATCAGCTCCGGCCTGCCGATCTTCGCTATGTCCCGTCATGAGCGCACCCTGAACCTGACCGCCCTGTACCGTGGCGTGACGCCGGTGTTCTTCGACAGCAACAGCGACGGCGTGGCTGCGGCCAACGACGCCGTGAACCTGCTGCGCGATAAAGGCTACCTGGTCTCCGGGGATATCGTTATCGTGACTCAGGGCGATGTGATGAGCACCATCGGTTCGACCAACACCACCCGCGTGATGACCGTCGAGTAATTCGACGGTTTTGCCGGGTGGCGCTGCGCTTACCCGGCCAGGTGACTCTTCCCTCTCCCCTATGGGGAGAGGGTCAGGGTGAGGGGTATTTTTATTTCTTCATTTCTTTATTTCTTCGGATACAGCTCTTTGCGCTTGTACGGCTCTTTCTCGCCGGGCTTACGCGTCTTCAACAGCTTCAGGATCCAGGTGTACTGCTCCGCATGCGGCCCCACCAGAATCTCCACCTCTTCGTTCATCCGGCGCGCAATCGTATTGTCGTCAGCGGTGAGCAGGTCATCCATCGGCGGGCGCACTTCAATCGTCAGGCGATGGGTTTTACCATCGTAAATCGGGAATAACGGGATCACCCGCGCCTGGCATACTTTCATTAACCGGCCAATGGCGGGCAGGGTCGCCTTATAGGTGGCAAAGAAATCGACAAACTCGCTGTGTTCAGGGCCGTGATCCTGGTCCGGCAGATAATAGCCCCAGTAGCCCTGGCGAACGGACTTAATAAAGGGTTTGATGCCGTCGTTACGGGCATGCAGGCGGCCGCCAAAGCGACGGCGCACCGTGTTCCACACGTAATCGAAGACCTTGTTCCCCTGATTGTGAAACATCGCCGCCATTTTCTGCCCCTGGGAGGCCATCAGCATCGCCGGGATATCCACGCCCCAGCCGTGCGGCACCAGGAAAATCACCTTTTCGTCGTTGCGACGCATCTCCTCAATGATCTCCAGCCCTTTCCAGTCGACACGGCTGGCCACTTTTTCCGGCCCGCGAATAGCCAGCTCGCCCATCATCGCCATCGCCTGCGGTGCGGTGGTGAACATCTCATCGATGATCGCTTCACGCTCCGCTTCGCTCTTTTCCGGGAAGCAGTAAAAGAGGTTGATCTGCGCGCGACGGCGGGCGCTTTTACCCAGCCTGCCCGCCAGGCGCCCTACTTTACCGAGGAGCGGATCGCGCACGGACGCCGGGAGCATCGCAATACCCGCAAAGGCATAGACACCCAGCCAGGCGCCCCATAAGCGCGGGTGGCGAAAGGATTTCTCAAATTCCGGAATGTATTCACTGTTGTTTTTTTGGGTTTCCATGCTTTTTCCAGGGCGGGTGATGCTTAAAAGAGTAATGCGTTAGTTTAGCGAGGCCATGCGCAAGGCACAAAAGAAAAAGCCGGTGCAGTCATGCACCGGCTTTGATTGCTGCAGAATTAATCCAGCGTCAGCTGCGGAATAACCTCTTTGACCTGCGCCAGATAATCGCTGCGGTCTTTACCAGTCAGCCCTTCCGTACGCGGCAGCTTGGCCGTTAACGGGTTGACCGCCTGCTGGTTGATCCATACTTCATAATGCAGGTGCGGACCGGTTGAACGGCCGGTATTACCGGAGAGCGCAATGCGGTCGCCACGTTTAACCTTCTGGCCCGGCTTCACCAGCAGCTTACGCAGGTGCATATAGCGGGTGGTATAGGTACGCCCGTGACGGACGGCGACATAATAGCCTGCCGCGCCGCTGCGTTTTGCCATTACCACTTCGCCGTCACCGACTGCCAGAACCGGCGTGCCCTGCGGCATGGCGAAGTCCACGCCACGGTGCGGTGCAACGCGACCGGTGACCGGGTTCAGACGACGCGGGTTAAAGTTCGAAGAGACACGGAACTGTTTTGAGGTCGGGAAGCGTAAGAAGCCTTTCGCCAGACCGGTACCGTTACGATCGTAGAATTTGCCGTCTTCGGCACGGATGGCGTAATAATCTTTACCGTCCGAGCGTAAACGAACCCCCAGCAGCTGGCTCTGCTCGCGCTTGCCGTCCAGCATTTCGCGGGACATCAGCACCGAGTATGAATCGCCTTTTTTCAGCTTACGGAAGTCCATCTGCCACTGCATGGCTTTGATCACGGAACTGATTTCACCGCTGGTGAGCCCTGCGTCACGGGCGCTGGCAACAAAGCTGCCGTTGCCTAAGGTGCCTTTGATGGCGCTGTTAACCCAGTCGCCCTGCTGCATTTCGCTGCTCATCTTGAAACCGTTTTCAACGCGATCGTAGGTACGGGTTTCACGACGGGAGACTTCCCAGGTCAGGCGCTGTAAATCACCGCTGTCGGTGAGGGTCCAGGAGAGCTGCTGGCCAATTTTCAGGTTTCGCAGATCTTTATCAGAGGCAGCAAGACGGCTGATTTCGCCCATATCGATACCGTACTGATTCAGCACGCTGCTTAAGGTATCGCCCGTTGACACGACATATTCGTGCACGCCGACTTCGGCTTCGGTTTTTTCATCCAGCTCATCCTGAGGGATGGCTTCTTCTTCCTGTGGCGCCTGATCGATAGGTTCACTGGCTTCCGGCAGCAGCGAGCGGATTTCGTTCTTTTCCAGCTCGATGGTCCTGATAACCGGTGCGGAATTAGGATGATAGACAAAGGGTCGCCAGACGGCGACCGCTAAGGTGAGAACTGTAAGCGACCCCAGCATGACGCGGTGGGGCCGGGGCAGATTGTTAAATGCCAGGGCGACAGAGCGGGCTATCTGTTGCACGTAATCACTTCCTCGTTAATCTCCTTTCAGGCAGCTCGCATACTGGTTCGCCAGTTGGCTGAGGAACTGCGAATAGCTCGCTTTGCTCAACTGGATAGAGGTTCCCAGTGGGTCAAGGGTGCCCATACGCACGGACGTACCCCTTGCCACGGCTTCAACGACCGCTGGCCTGAACTGTGGCTCAGCAAAAACGCAGGTCGCTTTTTGCTCAACCAACTGTGTTCTGATTTCATGTAAACGCTGCGCACCAGGTTGAATTTCTGGATTCACGGTGAAGTGGCCAAGCGGCGTAAGACCGTAGTGTTTTTCGTAGTAGCCGTAGGCATCATGAAAAACGAAATATCCTTTACCTTTCAATGGTGCGAGCTCGGTACCCACCTGCTTGTCGGTTGCGGCAAGTTGTGCCTCAAAATCCTTCAGGTTGGCGTCTAGTTTGGCTCGACTTTGCGGCATAAGTTCCACTAATTTTTCGTGGATTGCAACCGCCGAAAGCCGCGCTATTTCTGGTGAGAGCCAGAGGTGCATATTGTACTCACCATGATGGTGATGCTCGTCACCTTTTTCCGCGCTACCATGGTCATGATCGTGGTCGTGATCGTCGTCGTCGTCCCCTTTCATGAGAAGCGGTTTCACGCCTGCCAGATTAGAAATATTAACCTGTTTAGCCTCAGGCAACTGATTCGCTGACTTCTGCATGAAGGCTTCCATGTCGGGACCAATCCAAACAACTAAGTCCGCGTTTTGTAAGCGTTTTACATCGGAAGGACGCAGGGAATAGTCGTGTTCTGAGGCGCCATCAGGCAGTAAAACCTGCGTTTCAGTGACCCCATCAGCGATAGCTGAGGCGATAAAACCGAGCGGTTTAAGCGAAGCGACGACGGCGGCGTTAACATCTTGTGCTGTTGAACCCCAAAGTGCAGCGGATAGTGCTGCGAAAAGAAGCGTATTTTTCTGTAACATAATGCGACTTATCATCGTAATGAACGTGTGGAATGTGATATTATAACATTCGATGACTTCTGCAAGCATAAATTGACATGACGAATCTGGTATCTCTCGAAAATATTTCGGTTTCATTTGGTCAGCGCCGCGTCCTCTCTGACGTTTCGCTGGATCTGAAACCCAGTAAAATTCTGACGCTTCTCGGTCCAAACGGTGCGGGTAAGTCCACGCTGGTGCGGGTTGTACTCGGCCTGGTAGCACCGGACTCAGGCCTGATCAAGCGTGACCGGCAGCTGCGTATTGGCTATGTGCCTCAGAAGCTGCAACTTGACGCCACGCTGCCGCTGACGGTCAGCCGCTTCCTGCGACTGCGCCCCGATACGCGCAAAGAGGATATTCTTCCGGCGCTTAAGCGTGTGCAGGCCGGGCATCTGATCGAAGCCCCCCTGCAAAAGCTCTCCGGCGGCGAGACCCAGCGCGTGCTGCTTGCCCGTGCGCTGTTGAACAAACCGCAGCTGCTGGTGCTCGACGAGCCGACTCAGGGTGTGGATGTTAACGGACAGGTTGCGCTGTATGACCTGATCGATCAGCTGCGTAAAGAGCTGGACTGCGCCGTGCTGATGGTATCCCACGACCTGCATCTGGTGATGGCGAAAACCGACGAAGTGCTCTGCCTGAACCACCACATCTGCTGCTCCGGCACGCCGGAAGTGGTCTCCATGCATCCTGAGTTTATCTCGATGTTTGGCCCACGCGGCGCTGAACAGCTGGGCATTTATCGCCACCATCACAACCACCGCCATGATTTGCAGGGACGCATTGTCCTTCGCCGGGGAAACGGTAACTCATGATTGAACTATTACTGCCCGGCTGGCTGGCCGGGATAATGCTCGCCTGCGCGGCGGGTCCACTGGGCTCGTTTGTCGTCTGGCGCCGGATGTCCTACTTTGGCGATACGCTGGCCCATGCTTCTCTGCTGGGGGTGGCGTTTGGTTTACTGCTGGATGTGAATCCTTTTTACGCGGTGATTGCGGTGACGCTGCTGCTGGCGGCGGGTCTGGTGTGGCTTGAAAAACGCCCGCACCTTGCGGTGGATACGCTGCTTGGGATCATGGCCCACAGCGCCCTGTCGTTGGGTCTGGTGGTGGTGAGCCTGATGTCCAACATCCGCGTGGATCTGATGGCCTATCTGTTTGGCGATCTGCTGGCGGTCACGCCGGACGACCTGATTGCCATCGCCATTGGGGTGGTGATTGTTCTGGCTATCCTGCTGTGGCAGTGGCGCAACCTGCTGGCGATGACCATCAGCCCGGATTTAGCCTTTGTTGATGGCGTGAAACTGCAGCGCGTAAAACTGCTGCTGATGCTGGTGACCGCGTTGACCATTGGCGTGGCGATGAAGTTTGTCGGGGCGCTGATCATCACCTCCCTGCTGATTATCCCTGCCGCCACCGCACGTCGTTTCGCCCGTACGCCGGAGCAGATGGCCGGTGTGGCCGTGGGTGTGGGGATGATCGCGGTGACCGGCGGATTAACCTTCTCGGCGTTTTATGACACCCCTGCCGGGCCGTCCGTGGTGCTGTGTGCGGCTACGCTGTTTATCTTCAGCATGATGAAGAAGCCTGCCAGCTGAGGTATTGCCCGGTGGCGCTACGTTTACCGGGCCTACGGAATTGCGCTTTTGTAGGCCGGGTAAGGCGCAGCCGCCACCCGGCAATGCCCAAAGTGATTAAGGCATCTGCGGCGGCGTAATGCCAAAGTGGTCCCAGGCTCTTACCGTCGCCATGCGCCCGCGCGGCGTACGCTGCAAAAAGCCCTGCTGGATCAGATACGGCTCCAGCACATCCTCGATGGTTTCCCGCTCTTCACCAATCGCCGCCGCCAGGTTATCCAGCCCCACCGGCCCGCCGAAGAACTTGTCCAGCACCGCCAGCAGCAGCTTACGGTCCATATAGTCAAACCCTTCGGCATCGACGTTCAGCATATCCAGCGCCTGGGCAGCGATATCCAGCGAGATGGTGCCGTCGTGCTTCACTTCGGCAAAATCGCGCACCCTGCGCAGCAGGCGGTTGGCGATACGCGGCGTGCCGCGGGAGCGCTTCGCCACTTCGAAAGCCCCCTCTTCGCTCATATCCAGCCCCATGTAGCGCGCGCTTCGGCTCACAATATGCTGGAGATCGGGCACCTGGTAAAACTCAAGGCGCTGCACGATGCCGAAACGATCGCGCAGCGGCGAGGTTAAGGAACCCGCGCGGGTGGTGGCGCCAATCAGGGTGAAAGGCGGGAGGTCGATTTTAATCGAACGCGCGGCCGGGCCTTCGCCAATCATGATATCCAGCTGGTAGTCTTCCATCGCCGGATAGAGCACCTCTTCCACCACCGGTGACAGGCGGTGGATCTCATCGATAAACAGCACATCGTGGGGTTCGAGGTTGGTCAGCATCGCCGCCAGATCGCCCGCCTTTTCCAGCACCGGGCCGGAGGTGGTGCGCAGATTGACGCCCATCTCGTTGGCGACGATATTGGCGAGGGTGGTTTTCCCGAGCCCTGGCGGGCCGAAAATCAGCAGGTGATCGAGGGCATCGCCGCGAAGTTTCGCCGCCTGGATGAAGATCTCCATCTGCGAGCGCACCTGCGGCTGGCCAATATACTCATCAAGCAGCTTCGGGCGGATCGCCCTGTCCACCAGATCTTCTGTCTGAACGCTGCCTGCTGAGACCAGACGGTCTGCTTCAATCATCCTTTACCTCACAATGCGGCGCGCAGCGCTTCACGAATCAGGGTTTCACTGGTAGCGTCCGGTTTAGCCACTTTACTGACCATTCGGCTCGCTTCCTGAGGTTTATAGCCCAGCGCCACCAGCGCGGCAACCGCTTCCTGTTCCGCATCATCTGTTGCCGGGCCCGCCGGCGAAGTCAGCACGAGGTCGGCAGCAGGGGTAAACAGATCGCCATGCAGACCTTTGAAGCGATCTTTCATCTCGACAATCAGGCGCTCGGCCGTTTTCTTACCGATGCCCGGAAGTTTAATCAGGGCGGCGGGATCTTCACGCTCAACGGCGTTAACGAACTGCGCAGCCGACATCCCGGAGAGGATCGCCAGCGCCAGTTTTGGCCCCACGCCGTTGGTTTTGATCAGCTCTTTAAACAGGGTGCGTTCCTGCTTGTTGTTAAAGCCAAACAGCAGCTGGGCATCTTCACGCACCACGAAGTGAGTAAAGATAATCGCCTCTTTGCCCGCGTCCGGCAACTCATAGAAGCAGGTCATCGGCATGTGCACTTCATAGCCCACGCCTGCGGCCTCAAGCAGCACTATCGGGGGTTGTTTTTCTAAGATGATGCCTCTGAGTCTGCCTATCACGTGACGCTCCTGCGTTAAGGGCTAAAAGTTACCGCTGCCATAATAAAAAAAGGCTGGATAAACATCCAGCCTGATTTCACACATTTAGCGTAATCGACCGCGCGCCAGGTTGAGCCGCGACTCGCTAATCTGCATCGCGTTCTGGCTAACGTGGCAATGGGTAATGGCAATTGCCAGCGCATCAGCGGCATCCGCCTGTGGATTGGCGGGCAGTTTTAGCAGGGTACGCACCATGTGCTGCACCTGGCTTTTATCTGCCCCACCGTTCCCCACCACGGTCTGCTTGACCTGCCGCGCGGCGTATTCAAACACCGGCAGATCCTGGTTCACCGCGGCGACAATCGCCACGCCGCGCGCCTGACCCAGCTTCAGCGCCGAGTCGGCGTTCTTCGCCATAAACACCTGTTCGATGGCGAAATAGTCCGGCTGGAACTGAGTGATAATCTCCGTCACGCCCGCGTAAATGAGCTTCAGGCGCGACGGCAGATCGTCCACTTTTGTACGGATACAGCCGCTGCCCAGGTAGGTTAACTGACGCCCGACCTGGCGGATAACGCCATAACCGGTGATGCGTGAGCCCGGGTCAATACCGAGAATAATCGCCATCACGCCGCTCCGGTTATCGGTTTACGTTGGGCCATTACAGCGTAGCCGCAACCTCGTCGGAGATTTCACCGTTGTGATAAACTTCCTGCACATCGTCGCAATCTTCAAGCATGTCGATCAGACGCAGCAGTTTAGGTGCGGTTTCCGCATCCATATCCGCTTTGGTGGATGGGATCATGGTGACTTCGGCTGCGTCGGCTTTCAGGCCAGCGGCTTCCAGCGCATCACGCACGGCACCCATCTCTTCCCATGCGGTATAGACGTCAATCGCGCCATCGTCATAGGTCACAACGTCTTCAGCACCGGCTTCCAGCGCCGCTTCCATGATCGCGTCTTCGTCGCCTTTCTCGAAGGAGATCACGCCTTTCTTGCTGAACAGGTACGCAACGGAACCGTCGGTGCCCAGGTTACCACCGGTTTTGGTGAAGGCATGACGCACTTCGGCCACGGTACGGTTACGGTTGTCGGACAGGCATTCAATCATCACCGCCGTGCCGCCAGGACCGTAACCTTCATAAATGATGGTTTCCATGTTCGCGTCTTCATCGCCGCCTACGCCACGGGCAATAGCACGGTTCAGGGTGTCACGGGTCATGTTGTTGCTCAGCGCTTTATCGATCGCTGCGCGCAGACGCGGGTTAGAGCCGGCATCGCCGCCGCCCAGACGAGCTGCGGTAACCAGCTCACGAATGATTTTGGTGAAGATCTTACCGCGTTTGGCATCCTGTGCCGCTTTGCGGTGTTTGGTGTTGGCCCACTTACTATGACCTGCCATAAAAAACTCTCCAAAAAGCGCGCCCTTTCAGGCGGCGTTAATTACAAATTCTTCAATCGCCTGCCGGTTGCTCCACGACTTGGTTAACGCTGCGGCTTCGGCTGCATTAACCCAGCGGTAGGTCAAATGTTCGGTGAACACGATCTCCCGCTCGTGGGGAAGCGCAAGGCAGAACCAGGATTCTGTATTGCGTTCGGTCCCCGGCGCATAGCGATGACGTAAATGGCTAAAGATTTCAAAATCCACCGTGCGCTGACAGTCCTTCAGGGTCAGTTGCTCGCGAGCAACATCAATGGCGACCTCTTCCTTTACTTCACGCGCGGCGGCCTGCAACGCGGTTTCACCCTCCTCCAGGCTGCCGGTAACCGACTGCCAGAAGGCGGGATCGTCGCGTCGCTGCAACATCAGCACCCGCTTCGTGTCTTCTGCATAAATGATCACTAACACGGAAACGGGAAGCTTATATGCCATATCAGTTTTTCTCTTCCTTTTTCACCACTTCGATACCCAGTTCGCTCAGGGAAGCCGGGTTAGCGAAGCTTGGCGCTTCGGTCATCAGACACGCAGCGGCGGTGGTTTTCGGGAAGGCGATAACATCACGAATGTTGTCGGTGCCGGTCAGCAGCATGGTCAGACGATCCAGACCAAACGCCAGACCTGCGTGCGGCGGTGTACCGTACTTCAGGGCATCCAGCAGGAAGCCAAACTTCTCGCGCTGTTCCTGTTCGTTAATGCCCAGAATACCAAATACGGTCTGCTGCATGTCGCCGCTGTGGATACGCACGGAACCGCCGCCCACTTCGTAGCCGTTGATCACCATGTCGTAGGCGTTAGCGACGGCCTCTTCCGGTGCCGCTTGCAGCTCTGCCGCGCTCATCTCTTTCGGGGAGGTGAACGGATGGTGCATCGCGGTCAGACCGCCTTCGCCGTCGTCTTCGAACATCGGGAAGTCGATAACCCACAGCGGCGCCCATTTGGCTTCGTCAGTGAGGTTCAGATCTTTGCCCAGCTTCAGACGCAGTGCGCCCAGCGCGTCGGCAACCACTTTCTTGTTGTCCGCGCCGAAGAAGATCATGTCGCCGTCCTGGGCTTCAGTACGCGCCAGAATGGATTCAACGATCTCAGCATTCAGGAATTTCGCCACCGGGCTGGTGATGCCTTCGATGCCTTTCGCGCGCTCGGTAACTTTGATGTAAGCCAGGCCTTTCGCGCCATAAATTTTGATGAAGTTGCCGTAGTCGTCAATCTGCTTACGGCTTAAGGCAGCACCGCCTGGTACGCGCAGCGCGGCGACGCGGCCTTTCGGATCGTTAGCCGGGCCAGAGAAGACCGCGAACTCCACGCCTTTCAGCAGGTCGGCAACGTCGACCAGCTCCATCGGGTTACGCAGGTCTGGTTTGTCAGAGCCGTAGCGACGTTCCGCTTCAGCGAAGGTCATGATTGGGAAGTCGCCCAGATCCACGCCCTTCACGTCCAGCCACAGGCTGCGTACCAGCGCTTCCATCACTTCACGCACCTGCTCAGCGGTCATGAAGGAGGTCTCGACGTCGATCTGGGTAAATTCTGGCTGACGGTCAGCACGCAGGTCTTCGTCACGGAAGCATTTCACGATCTGATAGTAGCGGTCGAAACCGGACATCATCAGCAGCTGTTTGAACAGCTGAGGGGACTGTGGCAGCGCGTAGAATTTGCCTTTATGAACGCGGGATGGCACGAGGTAGTCACGCGCGCCTTCCGGGGTCGCTTTGGTCAGCATCGGGGTTTCGATATCGAGGAAACCGTGATCGTCCATAAAGCGGCGCACCAGGCTGGTGATTTTCGCGCGGGTTTTCAGGCGATCGGCCATTTCCGGGCGACGCAGGTCAAGATAGCGGAATTTCAGACGCGCTTCTTCGGTGTTGACGTGGTTGAAATCCAGCGGCAGTGAGTCTGAACGGTTAATAATGGTCAGATCGGTCGCCAGCACTTCGATTTCGCCGGTCGCCATGTCGCTGTTGATGTTCTTTTCGTCACGCGCACGCACGGTACCGGTCACCTGGATGCAGAACTCATTACGCAGTTCAGCTGCCAGCTTTAACGCATCGGCGCGGTCTGGATCGAAAAACACCTGCACGATGCCTTCGCGGTCGCGCATATCGATAAAGATAAGGCTGCCAAGATCACGACGACGGTTGACCCAACCACACAGGGTCACCTGCTGTCCGACGTGGGACTGACGCAGCTGCCCGCAATATTCTGTACGCATGAGATATCCCTTAACTTAGCCGCAGGCTACAAGGTCGCAGCTTTCTGTATATCAAACTGGATGAAAAAAGGCGGCTATTATACTGGAAATTCCGCCAGACGATAAGAGAGAAGCGCGCCAGACGCGCGTTTGCTGCTCGCATCTTGCATATTCTCACAAAATTTAACAAAAATATCAGACCTGGAACATGCTGGCTCAGCGTAAGGTATTAGCAAGGCTAACTATTTAACAGGAATAACCATGTTCACACTCGACGCCGCCCGTACCGCCCTAGTGGTGATTGATTTACAGGAAGGGATCCTGCCCTTTGCCGGTGGTCCGCATACCGCCCAGGATGTGGTCAGCCGCAGCGCACGTCTGGCCGAAAAATGCCGCGCCAGCGGTGCGCCCGTGGTGATGGTGCGCGTGGGCTGGTCCGCCGATTTCGCCGAGGCGCTGAAACAGCCGGTGGATGCCCAGGCGCCCGCCCATGCCCTGCCGGAAAACTGGTGGCACTACCCGCTGTCTCTCGGCAAACGCGACAGCGATATCGAAGTAACTAAACGCCAGTGGGGCGCGTTCTACGGCACCGATCTGGAGTTACAGCTGCGTCGTCGCGGTATCGACACTATTATTCTGTGTGGGATCTCCACCAACATTGGCGTTGAGTCCACCGCGCGTAACGCCTGGGAGCTGGGCTTTAATCTGGTGATCGCCGAAGACGCCTGCAGCGCGGCCTCGGCCGACCAGCATCTCGGCAGCATGACCAATATCTTCCCGCGCATTGGCCGGGTACGCAGCACCGACGAGATTATCAGCGCACTATGATCTATCTGGGGTTACCCCAATGGTCGCATCCGAAATGGGTGCGGCTGGGGATTACCGGTCTTGAAGAGTATGCCCGCCACTTTAACTGTGTGGAGGGCAATACCACGCTGTACGCCCTGCCTAAACCTGAGGTAGTGGCGCGCTGGCGGGAGCAGACCGGCGATGACTTCCGCTTCTGCTTTAAATTCCCGGCCACCATCTCCCATCAGGCCGCGCTGCGTAACTGCGATGATTTAACCGCCGAGTTTTTCACCCGACTGTCGCCGCTGGCCGACCGCATCGGCCAGTACTGGGTGCAGCTGCCTGCCACCTTTGGGCCGCGCGATCTGCCCGCGCTCTGGCAGTTTCTCGACGCCCTGCCCCGGGAATTTACCTACGGCGTAGAGGTCCGTCATCCTGAGTTCTTTATGAAAGGCGAAGCGGAGCAAGCGCTAAACCGCGGCCTGCACGAGCGCGGCGTCAACCGGACGATCCTCGACAGCCGTCCCGTTCATGCCGCCGTTGCGCATAACGAAGCCATCATCGAGGCGCAGCGCAAAAAACCGAAGGTGCCGGTGCATGCGGTGATGACCGCCAGTAATCCGATGGTGCGGTTTATCGGCAGCGACAATATGCCGCAAAACCAGGCGCTGTTTGCCGTCTGGCTGCAGACCCTGGCGAAGTGGGAACAGACCGCCACCCCCTATCTTTTTTTACATACTCCCGATATCGCCCAGGCGCCGGAACTGGTCGATGCTCTCTGGCAGGCCTTGCAGGCCGTGGCGCCGTCCATTGGCGATGCCCCCACTATTCCGCAGCAATCTTCTCTTTTCTGATCTCAGCCCCTATCATATGAAATGCCATCTGCCAAAAAACAGGGAGTTTGTATGGTTTGCGCGCTGTATGCGGTGCTGGGTGCGTTACTGTTAATCAAGTTTTCGTTCGATGTTGCGCGCCTGCGGATGTTGTACCGCGTCTCTTATGGCGACGGGGGTTTCTCTGAGCTGCAAACCGCGATCCGCATTCACGGCAATGCGGTGGAGTACATTCCGGCGGCGCTGATTTTGCTGTTGTTTATGGAAATGAACGGCGCGGAGACCTGGATGGTGCATGTCTGCGGCCTGCTGCTGATCCTTGGACGCCTGATGCACTACTATG
The DNA here is from genome assembly GCF_005843915.1 of Enterobacter sp. MF024. Classification (NCBI taxonomy): domain Bacteria; kingdom Pseudomonadati; phylum Pseudomonadota; class Gammaproteobacteria; order Enterobacterales; family Enterobacteriaceae; genus Enterobacter; species Enterobacter sp. MF024. The sequence continues at coordinate 185,920 of NZ_VCBB01000002.1, forward strand.
GCCTCCATCAGCGCCTGTTCCGCTGGCGTCGTTCCGGCATGAGCGCCACCTGGTGTTCGCTTGTGCTAATGGTGCTGGCTAACCTGTGGTATATGCCGTGGGAGTTGGTTTTCTCCCTGCATTAGCGCACAATACGCCCCTTTATTTTTCCCGGATTTTTACGTTATGTCAGATCGCGACACGCTTTTTTCTGCGCCTATCGCCAGTCTGGGCGACTGGACCTTCGATGAACGGGTGGCTGAAGTCTTCCCGGATATGATCCAGCGCTCGGTCCCCGGCTACTCCAATATCATCTCCATGATCGGCATGCTGGCGGAACGTTTTGTTCAGCCAGACACGCAGGTCTACGATCTGGGATGCTCGCTGGGCGCAGCCACGCTGTCGGTTCGTCGTAACATCAAGCACGACGGGTGCAACATTATCGCCGTGGACAACTCTCCGGCGATGGTCGAACGCTGCCGCCGTCATATCGACGCCTGGAAAGCGCCGACCCCGGTAGAGGTGGTCGAGGGCGATATTCGCCATATCGAAATTAAAAACGCCTCCATGGTAGTGCTGAATTTTACCCTGCAATTCCTGGTGCCCGAAGATCGTCAGCTGTTGCTGGACAAAATTTATCAGGGGCTGAACCCCGGCGGCGCGCTGGTGCTGTCGGAAAAATTCAGCTTTGAAGATGCCACCGTCGGCGAACTGCTGTTCAACATGCATCACGATTTCAAACGCGCCAACGGCTACAGCGAACTGGAGATCAGCCAGAAGCGCAGCATGCTGGAGAACGTGATGCTGACCGACTCGGTTGAGGCCCATAAGGCCCGCCTGCACAAGGCCGGCTTCGAGCACAGCGAGCTGTGGTTCCAGTGCTTCAACTTTGGCTCGCTGGTGGCGCTGAAAGGCGGTGACGCATGATTGATTTCGGTAACTTTTATCAGCTGATTGCCAAAAACCACCTCTCCCACTGGCTGGAAACCCTGCCCGCGCAGATCGCCGCCTGGCAGCGTGAGTCGCTGCACGGTCAGTTTAAGCAGTGGAAGAATGCGGTTGAATTTCTGCCGGAGATGACGCCGTATAAACTCGACCTGCTGCACAGCGTGACCGCCGAGAGCGAAGAGCCGCTGAGCGAAGGCCATAAGCTGCGTCTTGAAAATCTGATGCGTAACCTGATGCCGTGGCGCAAAGGGCCGTTTTCGCTGTACGGCATGCAGATCGACACCGAATGGCGTTCAGACTGGAAGTGGGATCGCGTCCTGCCGCACCTCTCCGATTTAACCGGGCGCACCATTCTGGATGTCGGCTGCGGCAGCGGCTATCACATGTGGCGCATGATTGGCGCGGGCGCGCATCTGGCGGTGGGCATCGACCCAACCCAGCTGTTCCTCTGCCAGTTCGAAGCCGTGCGCAAGCTACTTGGCAACGACCAGCGCGCGCACCTGCTGCCGCTGGGCATTGAGCAACTCCCTGCCCTGGCGGCGTTCGACACCGTCTTCTCAATGGGCGTGCTCTATCATCGCCGCTCCCCGCTGGAGCACCTCTGGCAGCTGAAAGATCAGCTGGTCAGCGGCGGCGAGCTGGTGCTGGAGACGCTGGTGGTTGAAGGGGATGAGAACACCGTTCTGGTGCCGGGGGATCGTTATGCCCAGATGCGTAACGTCTACTTTATTCCGTCGGCGCTGGCGCTGAAAAACTGGCTGGCGAAGTGCGGTTTTGTGGATATTCGCATCGCGGACGTTTGCGTCACCACCACCGAAGAGCAGCGCCGTACAGAGTGGATGACCACCGAATCACTGGCCGAGTTCCTCGATCCGAACGACAGCAGCAAAACGATCGAGGGTTATCCGGCCCCGGTCCGTGCGGTGTTGATTGCCACCAGGCCGTGATTTTTGCCGGGTGGCGGCTTCGCCTTACCCGGCCTACAAAATAATATCTGCCATTTTATCCAAAATATTTCGAGTTGCAGCAAGGCGGCAACGCAGCGAATCCCCGGGAGCTTACATCAGTAAGTGACCGGGGTGAGCGAGGCAGCCAACGCCGCTGCGGCTTGAAATATGAAGGATAAAGGATAAAAAAAGGCCCCTGTTGAAATTGCAGGGGCCTGGTACAAACAAGCATCACATTGGGCGACATGATGCGCGGTAAAAACTGGTTTTAGCGGCGATACTGCTCGATTATCGCCTTCATTCGGGCTACCGACTCTCCCTCTACGCCATAGCGGGAATATTCATCCGCTTCAGCATCCGTCGACATCGACAACCCTGTATTGCGATAGCGCATGGGTGATGGCCACCATTTCCCGGCCGAGCTGTGAAGCTCTTCAACCCCTGCCTGTAAAAACGTCTCCAGGTTGGCGGCGCGAACGCCAGCACCCGCCATTATTATTGGAACACCTGATTGCGCTTTTAGTTCCTTAATTAATGAAATACCTTTTTCAGCAGACGACTGCTGGCCGGATGTCAGCACACGCGCCACCCCCAGTTCCGCCAGCTTTTCAAAGCCTTGCTGCGGATTGATGCACATATCGAAGGCACGATGAAAAGTTACCGCCATCCCCTGTGCGGCGGCCATAATCTGGCGCATACGCGGCATATCGATGTCGCCGTCCTCATTCAGCAGGCCGGTCACCAGCCCCGGATAACCCAGGTCTTTCACGAGGGCGATATCCTCGAGCATGGCGTTAAACTCGCCGCTGCTGTAGCAAAAATCCCCGCCGCGGGGCCGGATAATCGGGTGAACAGGGATACGCACCGCCTGACGCACCGATTTCAGTACGCCATAAGACGGGGTCAGCCCGCCCTCTTTCGGAGCGGCACAGAGCTCAATACGATCGGCACCCTGCTCCTGCGCGGTCAGGGCACACTCCATGCTGTAACAACAGATCTCCAGCAATGCCATAAAACCTCCTTATTCTTCGCTGGCGACAATCTGCTCGATTGTCCAGGGGTGAAACTTCACCGTCACGCTGCCGTCGGTCACCGCCAGGGTGGGATTAGGCAGGCGCTCGCGCTCCCCTTTTGGCGAGCTGGTTTTCACAAAGATCCCGGGCTGGCTTAACCCCTCGTCAGAGAGCAGCGCCAGGGCGCGGGCATTCAGGGTATCCGGGTCGCCGGGCAGGACGATTTCGATATGCTCCCAGCCTTCGTGCGGGTAGCGTTTTTCACCCGGCCAGGGCAGCTCGACCACAGTAAAGCGCCAGTGGGCGACGCACACCGGCTCGTGCAGCTTAAACAGGCAGATGGGACGGCCATTGATGATGTTTTCCGAGAGAAGCTCGCTGCACTGCTCAAACCCGCGCCGCCAGCGTTCCGCAGTGGCGTTCTGATGGCAGCGCAGGGAGATGTGGTCCGCCGCGAGCGGGGCGATATCCAGACCCAGGCGAGCGGAAAGCGCCATAAAGGCGTCGGTGAAACGCGGTAAATCGGCTGCAATGTCCTGCAGCTCGTCAACAGATTGCCAGTTCGCCATCGTTAATACTCTTATCGTCATGCAAAAGCGTTAATTTACTCTGTTGCCCGCCTGCGACCAACCGCTGATTTGAGCCAGTGCTGACGGCAACGGGCAATTGCAGTATACTCCCGGCCTAATTTCTTTAACTGATGCGACAGCATGATGGTCGCGTCAAAAATGTAAGGTATCCCGGTGAATATTCAGGCTCTTCTCTCAGAAAAAGTCAGTCAGGCACTGATTGCTGCAGGCGCACCTGCAGACTGTGAACCGCAGGTTCGTCAGTCAGCGAAAGTACAGTTTGGCGACTATCAGGCCAACGGCGTGATGGCAGTGGCTAAAAAACTGGGCATGGCGCCGCGACAACTCGCAGAGCAGGTCCTGACGCATCTGGATCTCAAGGGTATCGCCAGCAAAACCGAAATCGCCGGTCCGGGCTTTATCAATATCTTCCTCGACCCGGCTTTCCTGGCGCAGAACGTGGATGCCGCGCTGCAGTCCGACCGTCTGGGCGTGGCGCAGCCGCAGGCTCAGACCATCGTTGTCGACTACTCCGCCCCGAACGTGGCGAAAGAGATGCACGTCGGCCACCTGCGCTCCACCATCATCGGTGACGCCGCGGTGCGCACCCTGGAGTTCCTCGGCCACAACGTGATCCGTGCGAACCACGTCGGCGACTGGGGCACCCAGTTCGGCATGCTGATCGCCTGGCTGGAGAAACAGCAGCAGGAAAACGCCGGTGAGATGGCGCTGGCGGACCTCGAAGGTTTCTACCGCGACGCGAAAAAGCACTACGACGAAGACGAAGCCTTCGCCGAGCGCGCGCGCAGCTACGTGGTAAAACTGCAGGGTGGCGATGCCTACTTCCTCGAGATGTGGCGCAAGCTGGTGGACATCACCATGTCTCAGAACCAGATCACCTACGATCGTCTGAACGTGACCCTGACCCGCAAAGACGTGATGGGTGAAAGCCTCTACAACCCAATGCTGGCCGGTATCGTGGCCGATCTGAAGGCCAAAGGCCTGGCGGTCGAAAGCGAAGGCGCGACGGTGGTGTTCCTTGATGAGTACAAAAACAAGGAAGGCGAACCGATGGGCGTCATCATCCAGAAAAAGGATGGCGGCTTCCTCTACACCACCACCGATATCGCCTGCGCCAAGTATCGCTACGAGACGCTGCATGCGGATCGCGTGCTCTATTACATCGACTCCCGTCAGCACCAGCACCTGATGCAGGCGTGGACTATCGTGCGCAAAGCGGGCTACGTGCCGGATTCCGTACCGCTGGAACACCACATGTTCGGCATGATGCTGGGTAAAGACGGCAAGCCGTTCAAAACCCGCGCAGGCGGCACCGTGAAGCTGGCGGATCTGCTGGATGAGGCGCTGGAGCGTGCCCGTCGTCTGGTGGCCGACAAAAACCCGGACATGCCTGCTGACGAGCTGGAAAAACTGGCCAACGCCGTCGGTATCGGTGCGGTGAAATACGCGGATCTTTCCAAGAACCGTACCACCGACTACGTTTTCGACTGGGATAACATGCTGGCGTTTGAAGGCAACACCGCGCCGTATATGCAGTATGCCTATACCCGCGTGCTGTCTGTCTTCCGTAAAGCTGACATCGATGAAAGCGCGCTGGCCCAGGCGCAGGTGACCATCACTGAAGATCGTGAAGCGCAGCTGGCCGCGCGTCTGCTGCAGTTCGAAGAGACGCTCTCCGTGGTCGCCCGCGACGGTACGCCGCATGTGATGTGTGCCTATCTGTACGATCTGGCAGGCCTGTTCTCTGGCTTCTATGAGCACTGCCCTATCCTCTCTGCCGAGAGCGAAGCGGTTCGCAACAGCCGCCTGAAGCTGGCGCAGCTGACGGCGAAGACCCTGAAGCTGGGTCTGGATACCCTGGGTATCGAAACCGTAGAACGTATGTAAAAACAAACCCGGCTTTCGCCGGGTTTATTGTTTTGTAGCCCCGGTAAGCGCAGCGCCACCGGGGAATTTCCACAAGATCAGAAGAATTTCCGCAGATATTCCGTCAGACACAATATCGCCATCGCCTGACCGTACGGCATCGAGGTCAACGGGATCTGGCGATAAAACTCCAGATCGCTACCCATCCCGGTACCAAACGAGGTTTGCAGCAGCTCACCTTCCGGGGAGATGTTTTTGACAATCCCGCGAATGGCTTTTTCGGCCACCTCAGCATACTCCGACCCCACGTAGCGCTTGCGCACCGCTTTCAGGATCCCGTAGCTGAACCCTGCCGTGGCGGACGCCTCCAGGTAGGAGTTCGGATCGTCGAGCAGCGTATGCCACAGGCCGCTCTCGTCCTGGCACTTCGCCAACGCGGCAATCTGCGCATTCAGCACCTGCACCAGATAACGGCGCACGGCGTTGTTTTCCGGCAGATCCACCAGTTCGAGGAAATCCGGGATCACGATGGTCAGCCAGCTGTTGCCGCGCGCCCAGCGGGCGTTTGCAAAGTTATGCTGACCGTCGTAACTCCAGCCGTGGAACCACAGGCCGGTCTCCCTGTCCATCAGGTTCTGCACGTGCAGCAGGAACTGATACACCGCCTCTTCCACATACTCTGGCTTGTTGAGCAGTTTGCCAATTTTCGCCAGCGGCAGGACGGTCATCATCAGGGTGTCGTCCCACATCTGCTGGTGGTTCTCTTCCGCCAGGGTGATGTGCTGCATGCCGCCATGATCGGTGCGCGGCATCTCGTTCATCGCCCACTCGGCCCAGCTCTCCAGCCACGGCAGCCAGGCCGGGTTGCGCGTCTCTTCATAGCGATACGCAAGGGTCAAAAACGGTGACATGGTGTTGACGTTTTTAGTGGTGGCCCCTTCGGTAAAGCGATCGGCAAACCAGCTGTCGATGATATCGCGCATCGCGTCATCCCCGGTCTGGCAGTAATACTGCCAGATGCCGTAGAGACCGACCCCGTGGGTCCACTCCCAGCCCGCCCAGCCTTTGGTGTCGATTACCCGCCCGTCGTCCAGCCGCAGTAAAAACTCGCCGGTTTTATCGTGAATGTTCACCAGGTTATGCGTCACTTTTTGGATCAGCGTTTTCAGCTCATCCCGGGCGATAAAACGCTCTGGCTGACGCAGTAACGGGCTATGTTTGACAGGCCAAACCTTCATAATCTTAACCTCTGTTGTATGTCGAATTCAGTGGAGCACGTTCTTTCAGGGACGGTGCAGCGGGCTTATTACGATTCAGATAACCGATGTTGTTGTTGCCCCACAGGCAGTCGTAAGGCATACCGGCCAGCATCTCAACCGTGGCGCGGGCCTGCGGTGTGGCGGTCTCCGGCATTGCCCGGCCAGACTCACGCATTTTGGCCGTCTCTTCACGCAGCGTGCTGTGCGTTTGTAAGTTCAGTTTGAAGCGCAGCGACACCAGGAAGCCGCAGATCAGCACCAGGATAGTGCCCACGCTCAGGATCATCAGAATGGTGTGGCTGACCCCTTCCGGCTGCACCTTCTGGCCGCTCACGAAGCCGGACATCTGCATCACAATCCCCACCAGCATGATGGCGCCCGCCTGAGAGGCCTTACGGGTCAGGGTCATGATCCCGGCGAAGATCCCTTCACGGCGCTGACCGGTGATGACTTCATCCACGTCAGCAATATAGGTGTAGGTGTTCCAGGGTACGTAGTTGATCCCGCCGCGGCCGAGACCCGCCAGCGCAGAAACCAGCAGCAGCAGCGCGTAGATGTCGCTCATACCTGCGTAATAGAGCCCGGCGTAAGACATGGAGGCCAGCCCAAACAGCACCACTACCATGCGGTACGACGGCGCAGGTCCAAAGCGGATGCACAGCGGGATCATGGCGATAACGGCGAGGAACTGGAAGATAGCCATGGTGCCCAGCAGGTTGGAGGCCATGGAGGCTTCCTGCATCAGGACGAAGACCACGTAATAGGTGAAGACCGCGTTGAAGACGTCCTGGGCGATATAGCCCCCGAGGTACATCCCCAGATGCTGACGGAAAATTTTGATCCGCAGTGTGGAACTCAGTTCAACGAACAGACGGTTCAGGCTCTGGCCGAGGGTCAGCTTTTTCTTCTCCTCTTCGGCGCGCAGCGCGGCTTCGCTCCACTCTTCACGAGGACGTTCCCAGGTGAAGAACCAGACGAAGGTTAGCATCAGGGCGCAGAGCACCGAGAACACCAGGCTGGCGTAGAAGAAGGAGACGGCGTTGTCTTTACCAAAGTGGGTCAGCAGAATACCCGGCAGGAAAGAGGCCAGAATCGCCGACATCTGCGCCATAGAGATACGCGCGCCGGAGAATTTGGTTTTCTGTTTGAAATCGTCGGTCATCTCCGGCACCAGCGTTTCGTACGGGACCAGAATCATGGTGTAGACGATATCGAAGATCAGATAGGTCAGCAGGTAGTACCAGAAGCCCATATCCCCGACCCACATCAGCGAGTAGCTGAAGACGCACGGGATACCCAGCAGGATAAAGAACTTACGGCGGCCAAAACGTTTGCCAAGCCAGGTGGTGCCAAAGTTATCGGTCAGAAAGCCCATCAGCGGACTGACGACGGCATCAAGCACCCTTGCCGCCGCGAAGATGAAGGTGGCCTCAATCGGCGTAAGGCCGCAGAAGGTCGTGTAGAAATACAACAGCCAGGCAGCGGTCAGCGCTGTGGTTCCCGCCCCGAGAAAATCGCCCGATCCGTAAGCAAGATAGTTCGCGAGTCCAATTTTACGTGTTTTCATTACCGTCGACCCTGTAAGTTTCAGATGACTCCCGGTTAACCCGGAGCTAACGGGAGTGACTACAGGGTTACAGTAAGAGTATCGCTATCGGGATACCTTTCTGTTTCTGCCATCACGACGGGGCAACTGGCAAAAATGCAAAGAGATTTACTACGCGCGTCACTCTTTTATAAAACAGCGTTTCTCTTGCTTCAAAAGGCGGGGTCAAAAATGAGAGCCAGTCATCAGAATGGCCTGATAACTGGCGAAAAAGCGGGCATTTAGCGGTAATTCACAATCACTTCGTTACGCTGGACCTTCAGAGCGGGGATCAGGCGACCGCCGCCGGGGACTTCCCAGATAAAGCGCAGCGGCTCTACGGCGGGCACGTTATTAAAGGCATTTGTCGTGCCGCTGGCCCCGTCCAGTTCGGTGCAGCGAGCCTGGGAGCAGAGCCGCACCCTAAGCCCGGCGGGGATCGGGCCATTAAGCTCATAGCGCCAGGCCACCAGGGTCATCAGGCCAGACACCGGCTGCTTCGCCGACAGCGGGCGTGACGACGCCGCCACGCCACGGTTGGTCAGGGTCAGGCCGATACTGCTGTCCTGCCATGCCCCCTCCCCTGCGGCCTGGGCCATCATCGGCAAAACCAGTAACCAGAGTAATTTACGCATCACTGGCCTCCAATGCTGGCGGTCATGCGGATGTGGCGATTGTCCGACAGCTCCATATTCGACAGCACCACCAGCTGCGTCAGGCTGCGGCGCAGGAAGCGCGAGAGCAGCGGACGCAGGGCGTGATTGACCAGCAGCACCGGCGGTGCGCCGAGCATCTCCTGGCGCTGTAACGCCTCCTGGGTTTGCGCCAGCAGACGATCCGCCAGCCCCGGCTCCAGACCGCCGCCGCCCTGCAGCGCCTGCAGGAGCAGACGTTCAAGCGGCGTGTCGAGGCCGATAACCTGCACTTCGCCGGTGCCCGGGAACCACTGCTGGGTGATGGCGCGGCCCAGGGCCACGCGCACCACCGCCGTCAGTTCGTGCGGATCGTTTTGCAGCGGCGCATGTTCGGCCAGGGTCTCCAGAATGGTACGCATATCGCGGATCGGCACTTTCTCGTCGAGCAGGTTCTGCAGGACCTTGTGCAGCGTGGTCAGGGTCAGGACGCCTGGCACCAGATCTTCGGTCAGCTTCGGCATCTCCTGGGTCACGCGATCGAGAAGCTGCTGCGCCTCCTGGCGGCCAAACAGCTCTGCCGAGAACTGACCGATCAGGTGGTTAAGGTGCGTTGCCACCACGGTACTGGCTTCCACCACGGTATAGCCCTGGATTTGCGCCTGCTCTTTCAGGGCGCTTTCGATCCAGATCGCCGCCAGGCCAAAGGCCGGATCAATGGTCTGTTCGCCCGGCAGCGTGCCCGCCGCGGTGCCCGGGTTAATCGCCAGCCAGCGCCCCGGATAGGCGTCACCGCTGCCGATCTCAACCCCTTTCATCAGGATACGGTAGCGCGCAGGAGGCAGATCCATATTGTCGCGGATATGCACCACCGGCGGCAGGAAGCCCATGTCCTGGGCGAATTTTTTACGGATACTGCGGATCCGCCCCAGCAATTCGCCGTCCTGCTGGAAATCAACCATCGGGATCAGGCGATAGCCCACTTCCATGCCCAGGGAGTCTTCCAGCTGAACGTCATTCCAGGTGGCTTCCACCGCCTGGGTGTTTTCCGGCATTTTAACCGGTGCAGGCTCGCTCTTCGGTTTGGTTTCGCGGCCACGTATCCACCAGGCCAGCCCCAGCAGCGCGGCGGTAAACAGCAGGAAGACGAAGTTCGGCATGCCCGGCACCAGGCCCAGCAGACCGAGAACCCCCGCCGACAGCATCAGCACGTTCGGGTTGGCGAACAGCTGAGTCACCATTTGCTCGCCGACGTCCTGATCGGTGGCGACGCGGGTCACGATCACACCGGCTGCGGTGGAGATCACCAGCGCCGGGATCTGGGCGACCAGGCCGTCACCGATGGTCAGCAGGGTGTAGCTCTCTGCCGCCTGCCCCATCGCCATCCCGTGCTGGAGAACCCCAACCAGCAGGCCGCCCACCACGTTGATCACCATGATCAGGATCCCGGCGATGGCGTCGCCGCGAACAAACTTACTCGCACCGTCCATCGAGCCGTAGAAGTCCGCTTCCTGGGTCACTTCGGCACGGCGTTTTTTCGCTTCATCTTCGCCAATCAGACCGGCGTTCAGATCGGCGTCAATCGCCATCTGTTTACCCGGCATCCCGTCCAGCACGAAACGCGCGCCAACCTCTGCGATACGCCCCGCACCTTTGGTGATAACCATAAAGTTGATGATCACGAGGATGATGAACACCACGATCCCGATGGCGAAGTTGCCGCCCACCAGGAAGTGGCCAAAGGCCTCAACCACCTTACCTGCCGCAGCGCCGCCGGTATGGCCCTCCATCAGAATGATACGGGTGGAGGCCACGTTCAGCGCCAGACGCAGCAGCGTGGTGAACAGCAGGATCGTCGGGAAGGCAGCAAACTCCAGCGTGCGCTGGGTGAACATTGCCACCAGCAGCACCATAATGGAGAGCGCGATGTTGAAGGTGAAAAGCAGGTCGAGGATAAATGCCGGCAGCGGCAATACCATCATCGACAGAATTAGCAGGATGAGGATCGGCCCGGCCATAATCTGCCATTGGGTCGATTTCAGGTTGCTCGGCAAGCGCAACATTGCCACCAGATTAGCCATCAGAGTCCTTCTCGTTCATAAAATCCAGCGCGGCAGGCACCGGGAGATTCTCAGGTTTCACAGGCCGTTGACCGCCCGCCAGACGCCAGCGTTTCAACTGCCATACCCACGCCAGTACTTCCGCTACCGCGGCGTACAGCTGGCCCGGGATTTGTTGTCCAATTTCTGCATGCCGGTAGAGCGCACGCGCCAGCGGCGGAGCTTCCAGCATCGGAATACGATTTTCATTACCAATTTCACGGATGCGCAGCGCGATAAGCCCTGCCCCTTTCGCCACCACTTTTGGCGCGCTCATTTTGTCTTCGTCATACTGCAGCGCAACGGAGTAGTGGGTCGGGTTGGTGACAATCACATCCGCTTTCGGCACATCTTCCATCATCCGGCGACGTGCGGCGGCGCGCTGCATCTGGCGAATACGCCCTTTAACGTGCGGGTCGCCTTCCATCTGCTTATGTTCGTCACGAATGTCCTGGCGGGACATGCGCAGTTTTTTAATGTGACTGTAAATCTGGAAGAAAACGTCAAAGCCAACCATCGGGATAATGGAGAGCACTACCAGCAGCGAGCAGAGCCCCACCAGATTGAGCGCGTTGCGCATGGCGGTGAACGGCGATTCGCTGATCAGGCGCATCATCTCCGGCCAGTTGTGCCAGATAAAAAATCCCGCCACGCTGCCCATTAGCGTCGCTTTCATCAACGCTTTCAGCAGTTCGGCAGCGGTCTGGGCCGAGAACATCTTCGCGATACCGGGCAGCGGGTTCAGTTTAGAAAATTTAAACTGCAGCGATTTACCGCTAAACACCAGCCCGCCCAGCATTACCGGCGACACGATAGCCACCAGCACCACGCCGGTAATGAGCGGCAGCAGCGCGACCATCGCGCCTTTGATCAGCAGGATAATCTGGCTGAGGATCAGGTTAGGGTCGTTGACCATGCTGTGATCGAAGCGCAACCCGGCCGAGAGCATACCGGCCAGCCTGCGGGCAAGGGACTCCCCGCCTATCCAGATAATGCACACGCCAACTAATAAAATCAGCAGCGAGGTGAGTTCTCGGGATCGGGGTATTTGCCCGTCCTCACGCGCTTTTTCAAGTCGGTGGGGTGTGGGGGCTTCTGTTTTGTCGTCGCTGTCTTCTGCCACGGCAAGCATCTCGCAGGTAGAGGTCTGGACGATATGATGCCAAAGCCGCGCGTGACCAATGGGTTAATTAGGGGCGATAAAAGGGCTGATTTAGCCTATTCGGTCGTATCAGCGAGGGGATTACCCCTGCAAAGCCTGTTTGCTACGGCGTGCCACCAGCGATGCGGCGAGGGAGCCAATCTCTTCAAAGTCCGTTGAGACGCTGTTTCTTAATATCAGGTTCCACTTGCTGAGCACCCGCGCGTTCACCACCAGCTCGCTCTCCTCGGTTAACCGTCCATTGCTGGCAAGCCAGTTCGCCACATCTGCCCACTCCCAAAGCGGGGACTGGCCAGCGATCCGCTGAATGGGGCAAGGGAAATCGCCGCCGCCACGCGTGCCATCTTTCAGCATGGCGATAGCCTGACGGGACATATCAGTCATCTCCGCGATGTCGCTCAGGCCGACCAGCGCAGAGTCGACAGACTGTACGATCGCCCCGACGCCAGCAGATTCAATGTTGTCGACCGCAGAGGCGATAGCGTCATTTAATGTTTCAGCCTCCCGATCAAAGGTGAGATAGACGGAGTTGCCATATGCGCAGATCAGCGCATCGCCACAGCCGCTTGCATACAGTGCGTCTTCCAGTCCTTCAGTCCCGCAGGTTACGCCTGAGAGGGTCAGAGTGAAGTTAAACAGCGCCATAATACCTCTTCATTTTGTTGTTAGCGTTTCTTTATATTCGATAAGGCATGGCCGCAACCACGCCTTACCGGGCGAAATCAAAGGCAATGATTTACGTTGCGAATGATTTGCATGGCATGGTTTTCCGCATTTTTCGGCGTCGACCATACGCTCATCTGGTGATCCCGATGTTCACCTTCTGGGTTTCCACAGCGTAGCTTGCAAAAGCAGTGCGCTGAATGTCCTGGTGGCACCCAAACCCAGCCCTTACTCAGGGCATATTCAATAGCCTCCTGAATATGCTTGTTCGGATGTTTCTTCATTTGCCTCCGTTAACAGGATCCTATTGCATGTGTTGACAACTGTCAACGGCAATATTTCATGCACGTCCGTGTCGCCACGTTCCCGCTTTTGCTGTCTACGGCCAGCAAAAGCCCTGCAAAGACTAACAGAATTAATGCATTAGAAAGGGTTGATGTCACGGCGAAATACCGGTTCTGGAAGGCGGGTCGTAAAGAGGGATGAAACGGATGTATAAAGAAAAACGCCACCTTTGCAGGTGGCATTTCTGCAAGGCTCAGAAGCCTAAGCTGTCCAGCAGGTCGTCCACCTGGTCCTGGCTTGCCACGACACCGGCTTTTGTGGTGTCGAGCTGTGGGCCATTCAACAGGCTTTCGTTTTCGCGTTGCGGACGCGCGGAAGGCTCCGGCATGTTCTCCAGCAGCACCATCAACAGCTGGCGCTCAATCTCCTGGATCACGTCCATCATGCGCTTGATCACCTGACCGGTAAGGTCCTGGAAATCCTGCGCCATCATGATCTCCAGCAATTGCGCATTGGTGAAGCTGGTATGACCCGGTACGGCACCCAGGTACTGACGAGTATCGGTGACCAGTTCGCGGGCGTCGGAGAGTTCGATTGGGTTTTCGAACCAGTCGTCCCAGCGTTTGGTCAGCGCTTTTGCGCCCTTTTCCATCTCGTCCTGATGCGGCTGTGACGCTTCAACACTGTTCAGCGCACGCTCTGCCGCCTGGGCAGTCATCTGTACAACATAATCAAGACGGTCACGGGCATCAGGAATCGCTTCCGCCGCCTCTGCAATCGCCTGATCCAGTCCCAGCTCACGCAGGCTGTCGCGCAACATACGCGTCAGGCTGCCGATCCGGGCAATTATGTCGCCGGGTGAATGCTCATCCGTAGGTTTAATCGAAGGCTGCATCATCTCCCGTACCTCACATGCCGAGTTTCTCGAAGATCTTACCGAGTTTTTCTTCCAAAGTTGCAGCGGTGAATGGCTTCACCACATACCCGCTTGCGCCAGCCTGTGCCGCAGCAATGATGTTCTCTTTCTTCGCTTCGGCGGTCACCATCAGCACAGGCAGAGAGGCCATGGCGCCATTTGCACGAATGGTTTTGAGCAGTTCCAGACCGTCCATGTTCGGCATGTTCCAGTCGGAAATGACAAAACCAAAGCCGCCGGCGTTCAGTTTGTTCAGCGCATCAACGCCGTCTTCTGCTTCTTCAACGTTGTTAAAACCCAGCTCTTTCAGCAGGTTGCGCACAATGCGACGCATGGTGGAAAAGTCATCCACAACCAAAAACTTGAGCTCTTTGTCCGCCATAAAACTACACTCCTCGTTAAATACGTATTGCCTGTCCGGCACTGATTTTCGCCAGCATTTGCTGACTAACCTGACTGAGATCGACCACTTCGCTGACGCCACCCATATTGATGGCCTCGCGCGGCATGCCGAACACCACACAACTTGCTTCATTCTGCGCGATGGTCCAGGCGCCAGCCTGGTGCATCGCCAGCATTCCGGCGGCTCCGTCGTTGCCCATCCCCGTCAGGATCACCCCAACGGCGTTGCGCCCCGCGTGTTTCGCCACCGAATGAAACAGCACATCCACCGACGGACGGTGCCGGTTAACCGGCGGCCCGTCATGAATTTTGATTTGATAGTTTGCGCCGCTGCGCGTCAGCTCCATATGCTTGTCGCCCGGGGCGATATAGGCATGCCCCGGCAGAACGCGCTCGCCATCTTCCGCCTCTTTCACGCTGATCTGGCACAGCTTGTTCAGACGTTCCGCGAACGAACGGGTAAAGCCTGGCGGCATATGCTGAGTAATCAGAATACCGGGGCTTGAGAGCGGCAATGGCTGGAGTACATGACGAATTGCCTCTGTTCCCCCGGTAGATGCACCGATAACCAGCAATTTTTCCGAGCTCAGCAGCGGGCCGGCTTTCAGCGTGGTCGGCGTTGCCAGCGGCTTGTGCGTGGCAACCCGGGCGCGGGCCGCGGTACGGATCTTCTCCGCGATCATCTCGCTGTACGCCAGCATCCCCTCACGAATGCCGAGCTGCGGTTTGGTGACAAAATCCACCGCCCCCAGCTCCAGCGCCCGCAGGGTGATTTCAGACCCTTTGCCGGTCAGCGAAGAGACCATCACCACCGGCATCGGGCGCAGACGCATTAACTTCTCCAGAAAATCGATGCCGTCCATGCGCGGCATTTCGACATCCAGCGTCAGCACGTCGGGGTTATATTTTTTGATTAAATCCCGGGCTACCAGCGGATCGGGGGCCGTCGCCACCATTTCCATGTCGCTGTGGCTGTTGATAATCTCGGTCATGATCTGGCGCATTAACGCCGAATCATCAACTGACAAGACCCTGATTTTACTCATGCTTTATCCTTACTCAGCGCATATACCGTCTGGCCACGCAGGCTAAACTCGCGCACAAGATTGCTGAAGTTCTCCGAGTGCCCGGCAAACAGTAAACCGTCAGGTTTGAGCAACGGAACAAAGCGGCGCAGGATCTCCTGCTGCGTCGTTTTGTCAAAATAAATCATCACGTTACGACAGAAAATGGCGTCAAACGGCCCCGCCACGTTGTACTGCTTCTCCAGCAGGTTGAGCATGGAGAACTCCACCGCATTCGCCAGCTCACTGCGCACCCGCACCAGCCCTTCGTGCGGACCGGTACCGCGCATGAAGTAGCGCTGAAGCTGCTGGGGTGACAGCGTCTTCAGCTCTTCCTGGCGGTAGATCCCGCTCTGCGCTTTTTGCAGCACTTCGGTATCGATATCGCTGGCGATCACCTTCCAGCGGCCCGGCGCGGTGCCAAGGGTGTCGGCCAGGGTGATGGCGAGCGAGTAAGGCTCCTCCCCGGTCGACGCCGCCGCGCTCCAGACGCGGTACTCACCGCTGCGGCGGCGCGCATGCTCCGCCAGCACCGGGAAGTGATGCGCCTCGCGGAAAAAGGCGGTCAGGTTGGTGGTCAGGGAGTTGATAAACGCCTGCCACTCCGCGCTGTTCGGGTTGGCTTCCAGCATCCCCAGATAGCGGCCAAAATCATCCAGTTCGAGCGTTCGCAGGCGACGCACAAGACGGTTGTAGACCATGTCCCGCTTGTGATCGGCAAGCACAATCCCCGCACGCTGGTAGATTAACTGACATATCCGACGGAAATGCGCATCGGACAGCGCAAGGCGCTGTGTCATCTGTAACAATAATGACGATTGCCCTGAGGGCAGTGGTGATGTCATAGCGCCTTCTTAATCACTTTCAGGATCCGACTGGCACGGTCTGCGACCGTCCGACTTCTGTTACTGCTTCAACACGTTCATTCACATTAAAAACAGCCACCAGCGAGGTGAGATGATCCGCCTGGCCGGCTAACTGGTCGGTGGCCGCCGCGGCCTCTTCTACCAGCGCGGCGTTCTGCTGGGTCACCTGATCCATCTGGCTTACCGCCAGCGCCACCTGCTCAATGCCGCGGCGCTGTTCATCGGATGCTGAGGCGATTTCGCCCATGATGTCGTTCACCTGGGTGACCGAACTGACGATCTCGGTCATGGTTTTCGCCGCGGTATCCACCAGTTCAGAGCCCTGCTGGACGCGCGACACCGACTCTTCAATCAGCACCTTAATCTCTTTTGCTGCATTGGCGCTGCGGCTCGCCAGGTTACGTACCTCACCGGCTACCACCGCAAAGCCACGCCCCTGTTCGCCCGCACGGGCGGCTTCGACGGCGGCGTTCAGCGCCAGGATATTGGTCTGGAACGCGATGCCGTCGATAACGCTAATAATGTCGCCAATTTTTTGCGAACTGGTGGCGATCTCATTCATGGTGTTCGCCACCCGGGAAGCCTGTTCGCCCCCCTTCTTCGCCGTCTGCGCCGCGCTCTTCGCCAGGCCGGACGCCTGACGGGCGTTGTCGGCGTTCTGGCCGACGGTGGCGGTCAACTGCTCCATGCTGGCCGCCGTTTGCGCCAGGGACGCCGCCTGCTGCTCGGTGCGCGAAGAGAGATCGTTATTGCCTTCGGCAATTTCGGAGATCCCGGTGTGCATGGCGTAGCTGCCCTGACGCACCTCGGTTACCGTCTCACGCAGCGAGCCCTGCATGGTTTTCAGGCTGGCGAAAATGGCCGAAATTTCGTTTTTGCCGTACACCGCCACCGGCCGCGCCAGATCGCCTTTCGCAATGCTGTCGAAATGGCTGCTGATGATCGCCAGCGGCTGGACAATCATCTTGCGCGACCAGAGCAGCGCGGCGCTGGTCAGTAACGCCGCCAGCACAATCATGATGGCGAAAATCACCCCGGACATGTGGTAGCTGTTGCGGCTGTCGTTGCTCGCCATCTGCACAAAGCCGTTCATCTCCTGCTGCCAGGCGTCAGTGCTGGCGTCAAACGCCGCCTGCGACTCCTGCACCGGCGCGGTCAGGAAATCGGACAGCTGGTTGTTCTCAAGCCAGGTGGCCTGGTGCTCCAGATCGCCATACCACTGGCTGAAGGCGCCCTGCATGGCCTTTTTCAGCTCGGCGTCTTTAGCACTTATCGCCGCCTGTTGGTTAAACGTCTTATAGAGCTCGCCCGCCTGCTTCAGGCTGCTGCGCGCGGTGGTCATCAGCCCCTTGATGTCATCGGGCGGATAGCTCAGCGCGGTTAAGGTGCCCGCTTTATTCAGTGCCGTACTGGCCTGCAGCAATACTGCCCGGCTCTGGGTAAGCAGCGCGCGCTGTTGATTGCTGCTCTCCATCTCCTGCAAATTCTGATAACCATCGCGAAAAGCCCAGAACGACAAGCCATTACTGCCAACCTGCAACACCCCGCACAGAATCAAAATCAAAAACAGGGTGGTCGAGATACGAATACGATTTAACATCCACGCTCCCATTTAGCGGCCAGCAGCCGCGATTTAACGTACGATCAAAATGTTTCCCAGTTCTCATCTTTTCCGGTTGCCACTGCGCGTGCGTAAGCCGGTGCATTAACCGGCGCGGCCGGTTGCTGGCTGACGCGCGAGGAAACCGTTTTTGTTGGTTCAGAGGTAAGACGAAACGCCGAGACGGCCATCTTCAGACGGCTCGCCTGCTCTTCCAGCTGTGCCGCCGCGGCGGCGGACTCCTGAACCAGCGAGGCGTTTTGTTGTGTGACGCGATCCATTTCCGATACTGCCAGGGCGACCTGGTCGATACCCCGACTCTGCTCATCCGACGCAGAGGCGATTTCACCCATGATGTCCGTTACGCGGGTAACGGCATTCACGATGTCATTCATGGTCTCGCCCGCGCTCTCCACCAGCACCGAGCCGGTGTCGACGCGTGCGACAGAGTCTTCAATCAGGGCTTTGATCTCTTTCGCCGCGTTGGCGCTGCGGCTGGCGAGGTTACGCACTTCACCGGCCACTACCGCAAAGCCACGGCCCTGTTCACCGGCGCGCGCCGCTTCGACCGCCGCGTTCAGCGCCAGGATATTGGTCTGGAAGGCGATGCCGTCGATGACGCTGATGATGTCGGCGATCTTCTTCGAGCTGCCGGCGATGTCGTGCATGGTTTTCACCACGCCGTCCACCACCTTGCCGCCGCGCTGGGCGGTTTCCGAGGCGCTGTTCGCCAGCTGTGACGCCTGACGGGCGTTGTCCGCATTCTGCTTCACGGTAGCGGTTAACTGCTCCATGCTGGCCGCGGTCTCTTCCAGCGCCGACGCCTGCTGCTCGGTGCGGGAGGAGAGATCGTTGTTGCCCATGGCGATTTCGCTGGTGCCGGTATAGATAGCATCGGAACCCTGGCGCACGTTGGCCACCGTCTCGCTGAGCGAGCGCTGCATATGGTCAACGCTGACCGCCAGCTGGGTGATTTCGCTGCGCCCGGCGATGGTCAGGGTATGGGTCAGATCGCCGCTGGCAATGTGACGGATATGGTCGATGACGCGGTTTAACGGGTTCAGCAGGGTATGACGAATGCCGTACCAGACGCCCACCAGCACGACGACCAGCGCCAGAGCAAGGATCCCCATTTGCCATTTGGCGAAGGTGTAATCCTTCACGCTGGCATTGAACGCCTCCTGGTTACGCGCGTCGGACGCGGCGACGTATTCACGCAGGGCGGTACCCAGCGCGTTCTGTTTTGACTGCGTTGCCTGGGCGAAGTAGGCGTCCATATTGCCGCTATCAAGGAACTGGATCAGCTCCGTCAGCGCCGCGGCATAGTCCCGGTATTTGTCATTGATGGTCTGGCTCACCTGCGCCATCGAAGGCTGTGGCGCGATGGCGCTATAAGCTTTGAAGTGTTTGTCCGCTTCCGCAAGCGTCGTGCGGGCGCTGTTCATCAGCTCCGTTTGCTGATGCGAAGGGTCGGAAACCATGCGCGCGGAGGCGCGGCTCAGGTTGATGCGCGTTTGTAGCAGGTAATCCCAGGTAGAGGTGATTTCACTTTGTTGAACCCGGAACTCGTTAGAGACCGCAAAACTGTCCTGGTTGGCCTTAATAGAAGAGAAAAACAGACTGCCGGAAACGAGCTGCAGCAAAGCGAACACAGCCAGCACTAACATCAGCATGGTGACAACGCGCATACGGTTCAACATACAACACCTTCTCATAGATTTGTTCTCGGTGTTATCGGCACAACTGACAGGAACTTTACATTTGCGAAAGGGAAAAGCGCGGGTCAGAACGCGACGTCGACCACGAGGGTATCGCTGTAGTTGCCAGCGGGAGGGGTTGTCTGGTTGGGGAGGACACGGGCGGTGTAGTTATAGCTGCGTAACAGGCCGTCGGCGCTGACCTGCGAGGAGGCACCGCTGGACCAGCGTTCGCTGCCGCTGCTGCCCCAGCGGTTGGCGGTGGCTTCTTTGTAGATCTCATAGCTCATGCGGTTGTTGCCGCTGGCCATCCGGCGCACGTTGTTACTGGCGTTGGCGCCGTTATTGATCCCGATGGTGTAGACGCTGCCCTTGGTGCAGGTGACGGAGATCGCCTGCGAGACGGTGGGAAAGTTCTGCACCAGCGGCGCGCTGTTGAAGTTGACGTTCGGGGTGGTCATCGCGCTGCAGTCGTTGGTGACGGTCATATTGAGGGTGAGGCTGGTCAGGGCGGTACCGGTTTGCGGGGTGGTACAGAGCCCCAGCACCCCAACGGAGCAGACGTTATAGCTGACGCTGAAGTTGAGGGTCACCTGATAGGGCCCGGCGCTGACGTTTTGTCCGGCGACGGTGCGGAAATAGAGCGGAATATTGTACTGCGCTGAACCGAGCAGGTTTAACAGCGTCGAGCCGCTCCAGGTGTAGGCCTTGCCAATCTGCACTTCGCTGCTGGTAGCACACCCGGCCAGGCCGCACAGCCGGGTGGGGATCACGTCGGTAATGGCGGCGTTATCGGTGCGCTTCATCGTCGCCCGGTTATTGGCCGAGATGGTGGCCCCGGTGAAGTTCAGGGTCACCGAATCACTGGTCAGCAAATTGAGCACCCGGTCGCAGTTCACCACCAGCGTGCCGGTGGTAGCTACTTCATTACTGCCGCTGAGGGCAAACGACGTCACGCTGCCAAAGCTGGCGTTGACGGTGCTGACCCGGCACGCCCCCCAGCTGGCGGCAGAGAACATCAGCAGGAGCAGCACCAGCAGCAGGCGTTTCATGGCTCCACCCGGCAGGTCAGCGGTCCGTAGGTTTGCAGCTTATGCTCCGGGTTGGCGGTCAGTGTCAGGGTCACGTGGCAGCGTTTGCCTTCCGGGGTAGTGACTTCCAGGGCGTTAACATCCGCCAGATCTTCCAGCCAGGCGAGCCCGTCGTAGCCCACCACCACCGGCTCCCTCCCCTGACGCCGCACCTGGCTGCCCAGGGGGATCGCCTCCCCTGCGCCATCGTGGAGGATCACGCTGGCGACCCGCTCCTGCTCCATCGGGAAGTCGACCAGATAGCCGCTATTGCGCCGCAGGGCGATGCGCCGTTCGGTCTCTTTCAGGCGGGTGTCGGCGGGTAAGTTGAGGGTGTTGATGCTGTAGCTCGCCGGGTAGTAGGCCGATACGCCGCTGATCAGCAGATAGCCGTTGCGGTTGGTTTTGCCCACCGGCTGGTTTTCATAGCTGACCGGCACGTCCGGCTGCCCGTCGGTGCTGACCACCACAAAGGCGTCGTTGATTTTATTGGCGGCAAAGAGTTCCCCGTCCATCAGCACCAGCGAGCCCATCGCCTCGCCCCACCATGTCATCATGTCGCGCTCGCCGTAGCCACCGCCCTGGAGTTCAATATTGTTGTTACGCCAGCCCAGCGTCGCCTGCTGATAGTTGCTGGTCTGCGACTGGCGCGCCCACGCCATATTCCAGCTAAAACCGCCGTCGGTGGGCATCGAGTGGTTGTAGTTAAGGCGCTGGGTGCTGCCGGCATCTGGCGTGTTTTCAAAGGTGACGGCGGCGCTGTCGCGCTCGCCAAGGGGGATCTGCAGCGACAGGGCTACGGTCCAGTCGCCCTGCTGCCGATCCCGGCTGGCGGCAAGATAAATACTGCTGCTACCCCACAGGTTCCGGCTCCAGGAGAGGTTCAGCAGCTCGGTTTTCTGATCGTCAAAACTCTGCACCCCGATCCAAGCCGCCCCGATATTGCCGTAATCGCCCATATTCAGGGTGAGCGAATACTGATCGGTATTACGGCTCAGGCTGGCGATGGGCTGGTCGTGTTCATCGTAGACGGTGGGCTGATCGTAAAGCGCCAGGTTGCCGAAGCCGCGATCCCGGCGGCTGTGCTGGGTGGCAATGCTGAAGGCGTTGGTGCTGTACTGGTAGCCCCAGTTGATCTGCCCCCCGGTATCACCGCGCATTTTGCTCTGGGTCCAGGCGCTGTTCACCACCCCGAAGCGTCCGAGCTTAACGATGGTTCCGGCCCCGCCGAGGGCCAGCTCCTCTGCCCCTTCGGCGTGGCCTTCCAGGGTCAGCCAGTCGGTCAGGCCGTAGCGATAGGAGCCGCTGCCCGCCGCCGGGCCGTAGTCAAAATTTTTAATGCCGTAATTACGCCGCAGGCTGCCCAGGGTCACGGCCCCGTCGCTGAGCCCCTGGCGCAGCAGATCGCTGGTGACGTAGAACGGCAGCGTGGTGCTCACCTGGCGACCCAGCGCATCGGTGGTGACCAGCACCGCATCCCCGGCACCGTTGATGTAAGGCAGATTGGTGAGGGTGAACGGCCCCGGCTGCAGGCGGGTGGAGCCCGCCCGATAGCCGTTGACGAACAGATCCACCGAGGTCGGCACCGCCGCTTCGCCGGAAAACTCCGGCAGCGGCCAGGTGACCAGATCCGGGCGCAGGGAGAAGTCCCGCCCGTAGCTGATCCCGCCCATGCGTACGCTGCTGCTCCAGCTCAGGGCGTCGCTGATCACATCCCCGGCGGTCCAGGTCGTGGCATCCTCTTCGTCGGTGAACATCAGGGTGGTGTCGTAGCGGACATACCCCTCCTGCTGCCCGCTGTCGCCGGAGAGATTTTCCCGTACGTAACCGGTGGAGGATAACGATCCCCGGTTGTCAAAATAGCGAAACTCATGCCACAGGGAGGCCTGGCCGCCGCTGTGTTCGGTGTGGTTAGTGTAGAAGTCGTAGTTAAGCAGCGCCCCTTTGCCAAAGTGGGGCGTGCTGCGGGCCATCTGGCCGCTGAAGGGGGTAACGCGCGCGGCGATCCACTCCCGGGGCACGCTGAGCAGCAGCCGTTGCCCGGTGCTGTCGTACTCTGTGCGCACCCCCTCAAGACGGCTGACGTTCACCTCCCCCGGCGGGACGTGCTCGGGGGGCAGTCCGGCGCGGCGCAAATCGGCGCTGGAGACCAGATACTCATCCTGACGCCGGGTAACGGGCACCACCAGCCCGGTGTCGTAGTGGTTGAGGATCAGCGCCAGCTGGAAGACCGCCTCGTCATTCACCGACTGCGGCACAGGCGGCGGAGGCAACATGTCGTCACCGGGATCGGCCCAGCTTGCTGAACTGACGCAGAGCAGGATAAGCATCGACGGCTTCAGTTGACGGGGGCCGACTGCCATTCGGTATCCCTGGCATTAATCTGCGCCCGCATCTGGCCCGGCTGGTCGATCCCTGACGGTAGCGGCCAGCTGCGGGTGCTGCCCGGGAGCACATACCCCAGCAGGCCGTCGGCAAGCGTGCGCTTCTGGCTCCCTTGTTGTAGCGTGACCTGGCTCAGCCGGACGTGCACATTGCCCTGATTGCGTACCTGCAGGGCCGGTTTGCCGTCGTTGCGGACCACCCGCCAGTTCAGATCCCGCGTCTCGACCAGGGCGTGGTGCGCCCCGTCCTTGATGGTGGCTATGCCCTGGCCGTAGACAAACAGCGGAATGGAGTAGCGCATCTGCAGCTTCAGCCCCATCTGCGGGGTCTGGTTATCCTGCGGCTGGGGGATCTCGTCCACGATGATGCGGTAGGCCTGCTCCACCCCGGCCGGGACGTTGCTCTGTTTGATAAGACGGATTAACTGTTTGCTGCCCTTCGCGATGGTCACGATCGGCGGGCTGGCGACCACCTCCTGCTGGGCGGTATAGCGTTCAAGACCGTTTTCCTGCCGCCAGCGCACGATCCTCACCTGCATGGTGGTGGCGCTGTTGCCCTGGTTCTGCACCCACAGCTCCGTCGCTTTGGTATCGGCGGAGAGCCAGGGGTCGATAGGCCACAGCAGAATGGTTGCCGCCCCGTGGGCGGTGTTGAGCGTGGCACCCAGCGCCATCAGCAGGCACAGCGTGCGGTATCCTGGAATTGCCTTCATCGTCCTTCTCCCTATCACCATGACAAGGTCACGGTGAGTTGATCGGAATAATTTCCGGCCGGGCTGAAGCCGGTCAGAAGCGCCACACCAAAAAGCGGTAGCGCAATGTTGTTGCTGTTGGTGTAGGCCACAGACACCGCCTGATTCACGCCGATCTCACTGTTGGCCGCCAGTGAACTGCTGCTGTACAGGCGATACGGCACCTGGTTTGTCGCCCCGGCCCGCTGCATGTTGCGCACCGAGGTGTAGTGCTGCCCGCCGTCAATGCTCATGCTCAGCGCGACCCCGGGGGTACAGGCGATGGTCAGCGATCCGTTCGGCACAAAGCTGGTGTTGACCTGCCCCCGCTCCACCCCGCTATGGGTACCAAAATCGAGGGTGCCCAGCAGGCCACCGCTGCCTGCTGCGACTGAACAGCCGGGGGTGATAGTGGCGCTCACCTGAAAGGATTGCGTCGTCACCGCATGGCCGTTTCCCGCTGCAAGCAGCATCATGCTCAGGATAAAAAAAGCGCGCACGTTGCCCTCTCCCACATAGCGGAGCGTTAGTCAGTTCACGCTCGTTAAAACGTGCTGACGCTAATAAGTGACGCTGACGTTGATGGTGTCGGTGTAGGTGCCGGGCACTACGGTGACGCTGTTGCCCCCGCCGGTGATGCGCCCGTACAGGGTGTAGCTGTCGACGCCCCCGGCGGTGGAGGTTACCGGTAGCGGCGCGTTGTTGGCGATGACGTTGTTAAACCCACCGTCGCTGAACAGGCTATAGGCCACGCCCTGCCCGGTATTCGCCGTATTCACCAGATAGCGCGCGGGGGTGCCAGGCGTGCCGACCACGGTGCCGGGCGCCGTGGAGTTGGTGTTGCCGGTGATGGCGACGGTGTAGCTGGCGGTGGTGCACTGGATCGTGAAGGTGTTCCCGCCGCTGGCCCCGGTGAGCTGGGTGGTCAGCGTGGAAAAGGTGGCCGGATGGGTACCAAAATCAAGGGTACCGAAGTTAATGCCATCCTGAGTCGGCGAGCCGTTAATCAGGCAGCCGTTGGTCAACGTTAAGGTTGCGCCAATGGTGCCGCTGCTGGTGACGGCCTGGGTATTGCCGGACGCCACTGCCAGAAGACCGCCGCCTAACAGCATCAGGAGTTGTTTATTCATTTGTTGCCCTCCGGAACATGTCACATGGGGTTATCACCGTTTTCTGATAACGCTCAGACTGTTAGCACCCATCATGCTGCTGTCCGGGTGGTTATTGTGAAATTTAGTTTATGGTTCGTTGCTCAACCACTTTTCACGGCCCCTCTCATACTTTTACCGTATTGACATAAATTTACTAATTAAAACAATTGAGTAAGAAATTACTTCTCCGTATATCTAAGCAAAACGGGAAGATATATTGCTTAAAATGTGACCTTCATCACAATATATCGCCGTCAAAGTTAGCAACAAAACTTATAAATATTAAAAAATTATTGAAATAGCCCGGAAATTACTTCAATTTAGCTAACGGATATATTCACGCGCTGAATAATAAAAAAGAGAGACATCAGCAAATTTATTTTAACTTATTAAAATCGGGGTAATTTTGGTGGCAAGTGCAAACAGACTCACGGTCTTTATCGTGATCTTTATGCTGGCGGGCATTTTGTCCGGCGCAATGATTCATGAGTATGCATCAGCGGATGCAATCGCGGCCTGGTCAGACAACATTACGTTACTGACTGACATCTTTTTACGACTGATCAAAATGGTGATCGCCCCGCTGGTGTTCAGCACCCTGACGGTGGGGATTATGCGTCTGGGCGAGACCGCCACCATTGGCCGCGTGGGCGGTAAAGCGATGGTCTGGTTTATCAGCTCGTCAGTGCTCTCCATCCTGGTCGGTCTGTTTATTGTCACTCTGCTCCATCCGGGCAGCGGCCTGAACCTGGCGATCCCAGCCGGTACCGTAGAGACCGGGCTTGCCACCGGCGGCATGACCCTGAAAGGTTTTCTTTCCCATACCATCCCCACCAGCATTGCCGGAGCGATGGCCAATAACGAGATCCTGCAGATTGTGGTGTTCTCGATGTTCTTTGGCATTGCTGGCGCTTCGCTCGGCGAGAAATTCAACGCCCCGCTGGTGGCCGCGCTGGACGTGGTTTCTCACATCATGCTCAAAGTGACCGGCTACGTGATGTACGTTGCGCCGCTGGCGATCTTTGCCGCCATCTCCTCGGTGATTGCCACCCAGGGGCTGGGGATTTTGCTGAACTACGCCTCGTTTATCGGCGGTTATTATCTGGCGATCGTTCTCACCTGCCTGGTGCTGCTGGCAGTGGGTTATATGGTGCTGAAAAACGAGATTTTCCGTCTGGTGAGCATGCTGAAAGATCCGGTGCTGGTGGCCTTCACCACCAGCAGTTCAGAAGCGGCCTACCCGAAAACGCTTGAACAGCTGACCCGCTTTGGCTGCTCGCGCAATATCGTTTCGTTTGTGCTGCCGATTGGCTATTCGTTTAACCTCGTCGGGTCGATGGTTTACTGCTCGTTTGCTTCGATGTTTATCGCCCAGGCCTACAATATTCACCTGACTTTCTCAGAAATCACCGTGCTGATGTTAACCCTGATGCTGGCGTCAAAAGGGATTGCCGGGGTACCGCGCTCGGCGCTGGTGGTGCTGGCGGCGACGATCCCGAGCTTCCATATTCCGGTGGCGGGGATCCTGCTGTTGATGGGGATCGATCACTTCCTGGATATGGGGCGTTCAGCGATTAACGTGCTGGGGAACGGCGTGGCGACGGCGATGCTGGCGCAGAATGAGGGGTTGCTGGAGGAAGAGGTTGGGCTCGTTGAGCAGGAAGTTTGATGGTTCGGTGGAAAGGTTACGTTCACCTTATCTTTAACAGAATATGACGTTCCGGAACCTGTGAACGTGATAAGGGGGCCACCGCGGCCCCCTTATCAATCCCCGCGGCCCCGCGACGAAATCGGTGCTTCGCACTACGCTCACCTCCCGACCTGACGCCTGCGGTCGGCTCAACTCGACATCCTGTCTCGATTCGCCTCTGGCCGCCATCCCTGGCGTCCAGCCCTTGGCATCCGGTCTCCGGTTCGCCGATTTCAGCGGGGACTCTACACCCGTGCCATATTCAGGCAGCGCTGGAACCGTAGGCCCGGCAAGCGTCGCGCCGCCGGCCGTTGCTGCAGAAGGCTACGCCGTGCAATAAAAAAGCCGGGTGGCGGCTACGCCTTACCCGGCCTACAGACTACTTTGCCGTTTTGCGTTTACCTAGGCAACGTGACTCGCCGCCACATCCAGCAGCGCCATCTCATCGCTGTTCAGCAGCTTCTCAATATTCACCAGAATCAGCATACGGTCCTCGAGCGCTCCCAGACCGGTCAGGTATTCTGTGGACAGGGTAACGGCAAACTCCGGCGCCGGGCGGATCTGCTCGGCGGTGAGGGAGAGCACGTCGGACACGCCGTCAACTACGATCCCGACCACACGCTGGCCGAGGTTGAGCACGATCACCACCGTGTTGTCATCATACTCGACGTCGCCCTGGCTGAACTTCACGCGCAGGTCGACGATGGGCACGATAACGCCACGCAGGTTGGTCACGCCTTTAATGAAATCGGGCGTGTTGGCGATGCGGGTCACCTGATCATAGCCGCGGATCTCCTGCACCTTCAGAATATCGATACCGTATTCTTCGTCACCTAAGGTGAAAACCAGGAATTCCTGCCCTGATGGCTCGCCGGCCAGCTTGGTTACATTACTCATACCGGTCATTTTTTTACCTTCTTAACTGAATCAGGCGGCTGTGTGCGCCATACGTTGTTCACGATTTAATCCCTGAAGCGCCGAAACATCGACGATCAGCGCCACACTACCATCGCCGAGGATGGTGGCGGCTGAAATGCCAGGTACTTTGCGGTAGTTGCTCTCAAGGTTCTTCACCACCACCTGATGCTGGCCAATCAGCTGATCGACCAGCAGCGCATAGCGGCGGCCTGCGCTTTGCAGAATGACCACAATTCCCTGCGTGGCTTCGGTTTTGGCGCCGTCCACGTCAAACACTTTCCACAGTTCGACCAGCGGCAGGTATTCGCCACGCACTTCCAGCACGCGCTCACCGCCTGCCAGCGGATGCAGATCTTCTTCACGCGGCTGGAGTGATTCCATCACCGCATTCAGCGGCAGGATAAACACTTCGTCCGCCACTTTTACCGACATCCCGTCGAGGATCGCCAGCGTCAGCGGAAGCAGAATGCGAATGGTAGTACCTGAACCCTGCTTCGATTTGATCTCTACGTGGCCGCCCATCTCCTGGATGTTACGTTTCACCACGTCCATACCCACGCCGCGCCCGGAGACGTCCGTCACCTGCTCAGCGGTGGAGAAACCCGGGGCAAAGATCAGCATACCCACTTCTTCATCGGTCATGTTTTCGCTGACCGCCATCCCCTGGGAGATCGCCTTCGCCAGGATGCGCTCGCGGTTAAGGCCCGCGCCGTCATCGGTCACTTCGATGCAGATGTTACCGCCCTGGTGTTCAGCAGAGAGGATCAGGTTGCCGACCGGGGATTTCCCTGCCGCTACACGGTTCTCCGGCAGTTCGATCCCATGGTCAAGGCTGTTACGCACCAGGTGCGTTAACGGGTCGATAATGCGCTCGATCAGGCTCTTATCCAGCTCGGTGGAGCTGCCCATCAGGGTCAGTTCAATCTGCTTGTTGAGCTTACCGGCGAGGTCGCGCACCAGACGCGGGAAGCGGCTGAAGACGTACTCCATCGGCATCATACGGATGGACATCACCGATTCCTGCAGGTCGCGGGCGTTGCGCTGCAGCTGGCCCATGCTGGTGATCAGATCCCCATGGTTGACCGGGTCCAGCTCGTTAGAGCGCTGGGCCAGCATCGACTGGGTGATCACCAGTTCGCCCACCAGGTTGATCAGCTGATCCACCTTTTCAACGGCCACGCGGATACTGGTCGATTCGCTGGAACGTGCGGCCGGCTTTTCGCGCTCGCTACGGTTTGGCGCGGCGGATTCGCCCGGCACGGCTTTCAGCGCCGGCGCGGCAGGTGCAACAGCCGGTACCGCAGGAGCAGCCACCACTTCAGCCTCTTCCACCGCCTCGGCCACCGGGGCATCGGTCACGGTTTCAAAGTCGATCTGCTCAGGTTCAATGACAAAACAGAGCACCGCGACCACGTCATCTTTGCTGATGCTGCCGTCGAGGTTAGCCGCCAGCGTGTCTTTGCCTTTCACCACGTTGCTCAGGGTGGCGAGATTGCTCAGCTCTTCTTCCAGAAGGTTAACTTCGCTCTCTTTCAGACCGGACAGCACCACCCGCAGGCGGTCGTCAGCGGCAGGTGCGGCCACCGGGGCAGCATCCACAACGCTCAGTTTTGCCGGGCTGACGGCAACGGCTGCCGTTTCGCCTTTGGCTTCCAGCGCTAACTGACGCAGCGCGTTGCAGATGTATTCAAAGCTGGCAGCGTCCGGCTCTTCCGAGCTTTTATAGGCATCGAGCTGTTCCTGCATAATGTCTTTCGTTTCCAAAAACAGGTTAATAATGTCGGTATTGAGCTGCATCTCACCGCGTCGGGCTTCATCAAGCAGGTTCTCCATCAGATGGGTGGTCTCCTGCAAAATGGTAAAGCCAAACGTACCGGCGCCCCCTTTAATGGAGTGAGCTGCACGAAATATGGCGTTAAGCTGCTCTGAATCCGGCGCCTCAGGCACCAGATCCAGCAGATGTTGCTCCATATCCGCCAACAGTTCGTCGGCTTCATCAAAAAACGTCTGGTAAAAATCGCTAATATCCATGCTCACGCTATCACCTCGGATTGGCTGGTGGCGATGTTGGAACGGCAGCCGAAGGCTCAGGGCCTGGCTGTTTTAAATCATCCAGTGACTCATTCTGGCTTTCGGCGTTTTCATGCAGGATGGCCTGCTCCGCCTGCTGGTTGAGCACTAAGAGACTAATACGACGGTTGATGGCATCTTCCGGCCCGCGGTCGGTCATGCGCATGGTTGCCGCCATGCCGACGACCCGCAGCACTTTGCCATCGTCCAGCCCGCCGATCACCAGCTCACGACGGGATGCGTTGGCACGATCCGCGGAGAGCTCCCAGTTGCTGTACCCTTTTTCGCCACTGGCGTAAGGGAAGTCATCGGTGTGACCGGAAAGGCTGATTCGGTTCGGGATCCCGTTCAGCACCGGCGCAATCGCACGCAGGATGTCGCGCATGTAAGGCTCCACCTCGGCGCTGCCGGTTTTAAACATCGGACGGTTCTGGCTGTCGATAATCTGAATGCGCAGACCCTCCTGGACTAAATCGATCTTCAGGTGTGGACGCAGGGCGCGCAGTTTCGGATCTGCCTCGATCAGCTGATCCAGGTCGCCACGCACTTTTTTCAGGCGGCTCTGCTCCATGCGTCTTTTCAGCTCGTCGATGTTCGGCTCGCGCTTCACTTCGCCCTGCTTCTGCGTGTAATCATCTCCACCGCCCGGGATCGGACTGTCGCTGTTGGAGATGCGCGGACCACCCGACACCGCCGTGGCCAGCGGGGTACGGAAATATTCTGCGATCTGAATCAGCTCTTTCGGGCTGGAGATAGAGATCAGCCACATCACCAGGAAGAACGCCATCATCGCGGTCATAAAGTCCGCGTAGGCGATTTTCCAGGAGCCACCGTGATGGCCCCCGTGCCCTTTATGCTTGCGCTTTTTGACTATGACGATGGGATGGGACTGGTTTTTCATGCGTCCTCAGTGCTCGTCTGCTGGTTTGGGTTCTTCACCGCGCGCACGTGTTCTTCGAGTTCAATGAACGACGGACGCTCGCTGGAATAGAGGGTTTTACGACCAAACTCGACCGCGATCGGCGGGGCATAACCGTTGAGGTTAGAGAGCAACGTGATCTTCACGCACTGCA
Source organism: Enterobacter sp. MF024 (assembly GCF_005843915.1). Lineage (NCBI taxonomy): Bacteria > Pseudomonadati > Pseudomonadota > Gammaproteobacteria > Enterobacterales > Enterobacteriaceae > Enterobacter > Enterobacter sp. MF024. Next base: position 216,580 of record NZ_VCBB01000002.1, read on the forward strand.
TCATTTTGGTGGTTTCGGCGCTCTTCTGGCGTAATACGCTGGCCAGCGGAGAGATAAAACCGTACGCCAGCAGGATCCCGAGGAAGGTTCCCACCATCGCGTGGGCGATAAGCGCCCCCAGCTCAGCCGCCGGACGATCCGCCGAGGCCAGGGCGTGTACTACCCCCATGACCGCCGCCACGATACCGAATGCCGGCAGGGAGTCGCCCACCATCGCCAGGCTGTTGGCCGGGACTTCGGCTTCGCTCTCGTGGGTCTCGATCTCTTCATCCATCAACGCTTCGATTTCGAAGGTGTTCATGTTGCCGCTGATGATCAGACGCAGATAGTCGACGATAAACTCGAGCATCATCTTATCGGCGATAATGCGCGGGTAGCTGGCGAAGATCTCGCTCTCTTTCGGATTTTCAATATCGCGTTCAAGGGAGAACATCCCCTGTTGACGCGACTTGGCCATCAGGCGATAGAGCAGCGCCAGCAGGTCCATATACATACTTTTGGTGTATTTCGAACGACGGAACAGTAACGGCAACGCTTTTAACGTTCCCTTGATCGCCTTGCCGTTGTTGCCAACGATAAACGCCCCCACCCCTGCACCACCGATAATAATCAGTTCGGCCGGTTGATAGAGTGCCCCAAGGTGCCCGCCGGTCATCATGTAACCGCCGAAAACTGTACCGAGAACTACCAGGTAACCTAATACGATAAGCACGACATCATCCTTCCGCTAGTGACTTTAGCCAGGAGACAGAGTTCGGGGGTTTACCCACCCGCGGGGCAAAAAAAAGCAGCGGTAATCTCTTACCGCTGCTGGAATCTTGCCCACAGGTTCGGGTTAAACAGCCTGTTCGATCTGTTCATCCAGCAGTTGTGGATTACTATCGGCAACATCCCGGGAAAGTTTACGTCTTTTTACCGCTCGGGACGGTGGTTGGCACAAACTGCAGGCAAAGCTGCCGGCAGGCTGATGCGCGTGGGTGATAAAGTTACCGCTGCAGCAGTTGCAGCGAGACAGCTCAAGCAGTCCGCTCTCTACAAAACGCACCAGCGTCCATGCGCGGGTCAGGGCCAGCAGAGGACCTTCTTCAGGCTGCGGGCACTGCTCGAGGTAAAGCTTGTAGGCTTTAATCACCGCATCAACGCCGCTGCACAAGCCGGTTTTGAGTAGGTACTGCCAGGCATTACAGAACATGGAAGCATGGATATTTTGCTCCCAGGTCATAAACCAGTCGGTAGAAAATGGCAGCATGCCTTTTGGCGGCGGGCTGCCACGTAACTCTTTATAGAGTTTGATAAGACGACCACGGCTCAGCTGGGTTTCGCTTTCAAGCATCTGCAAACGAGCACCAAGCGTAATCAGTTCCATGGCCAGTTGAATGTCACGCGCTTCCTGAACAATGCTCTTCTCACTCATTTTTATGCTCTTTTCTTACGGGCTACGTCATCAGGCTGGCTGATTTCGTTAAGCAAACGGGTAGAAAGCAGAATGCCGGTGTGAACCTGTTGCAGGTCATCCACGCGGGATTCCTGGGTCAGCTGCGTAATAGTCTGGTGATTGTCAAAACGGAACTGGCAAACCAGCTGGTTAGTTTCAGCGAGTTTCACCATCTGCGGCAGCGTTAAACCGCCAAGCGTTGTGGCCATTTCTTCCTGAATGCCCAGCCGGAACATCGCGGAGGCTTTATCCTGGCTAATCAAACGTTGTGCAAGCAATAAATATGACAGGTTGATGTCATAAATGTGTTTTAGCAATTCGGATGTGTTCATTTATCCCTTCCCGAATAACACTTTAATTTCTTGTGCGGTCGACCCGCACCCCGTGATGTCGCCGGGAAAACCCCGGTAAAAAAAAAGAAAAGGCTAAAACGCATAGTTGAATTAAGTTTTGTATCGATGAATCACGTCAAGAAAAACAAAGTTTGTCTCTTACACATTTATCACTTCTTACAATTAACTAAGATTTTTCCTAATTCGCGGCAACTTTACCCGTCCGGTGTAGGACATACAATGTGGCCCTGCCTGAAATTTAAAAAAAATGTGACGCAGATCACATAATTTGAGTGAATTCGAACCAAAAATCCATCAGCACTCCTTCTAATTTGGCTGTTTTATGAGCGATTAAGCGAAGAATATATTCTTCGGCCCCGAATATTCATGCAGAAGTATGAACTAAGACGGCATGTTACTTGCTGGTTATTGACATAACACAAATTTGTAACAATCGAGGATATATCTATCACAGAAACACTTTGTTTATTTCCATAAAAAACATAGCTTTACGAAGATAAATGATTGAAGTAATTGCTTTACGTTACCATTCAACAGCTGAAGGGTTCGCGGGAATTTTGTTTAGAATTTGCAGACTTAAATTGTATGATTTACGTTAAGTGAGCGCATTTTGGACGTTTATGCAAGCCTTGCCCTATTCATTGCATAAGAATAATTAATGAATAATTATGATAAGCATCACACTAATGTCACCTTTGGCTCTTGCGCAAAAAAAGCAATCGCGCTAATGCTGAAGTATGTGCCTTAACCACACACTGAAGGTGGGTAAAATGAGCTATTCCCATATCCTTGTTTCTGTTTCGGTTTCTCACGAAAGTCATCAATTGGTTGCCAAAGCGGTCGCCATCGCCAGGCCAACGCAGGCGCGTATCACGGTGGTCACGCTGATGGCCGAACCGGAGATGTATAATCAACTGGCAGCACCGATGCTGGAAGATATTCGTGGCGTATTACAGGAAGAAACCAGACAATTTCTCGAGGACCTTATTACTCGTGCAGAATATCCCATCGCGCAAACAGTATGCGCAACGGGAGAATTAAGCGAGCAGATAAGTGATATATGTCAAAAGCAGAATATAGATTTAGTGATATGCGGAAATCATAACCACAGTTTTTTCTCGCGCGCAGCCTGTTCCGCGAAAACAATAATCAAAAATGCTCAAGTTGACGTGCTTTTAATTCCACTCAGCGCAGAATAAAACGCTGAGTGGAATATATTCAGGCCAGTTTAGGGAAGGTTGCGACCTTTTTTTGCAGATTGCTCTCCACGCTGCGGGGAGTGATCTGGTTCAAATCCTCAATGAAGCGGGCCTGCCAGCGGTCGATGTCATTTTCACGGATCACTTTCATCATCTCCGCGTGACGCGATATACGCTCGGTGAGCGGCATATTCAGCGCGCGATGCAGCGCGTTGGCCACGTCGTCCCGGTCGTACGGATTGACGATCAGCGCCGAGGTCAGCTCATTGGCCGCACCGGCAAACTGCGACAGCACCAGCACGCCCGGGTCGGCCGGATCCTGCGCCGCCACGTACTCTTTCGCCACCAGGTTCATGCCGTCACGCAGCGGCGTCACCAGCCCGACATCGGCATAGCGGAACACTTTCATCAGGATTTTGCGCTCAAAGTGCTGGTTCAGGTAGAAGAGCGGCGTCCAGCCCAGCTGGCCATAACGGCCATTGATGCGGCCGGCTTCGGTTTCAAGCTGATGACGGATGTCCTGATAGGCCTGCACCTCGCCACGGGAGGTTGGCGCGATTTGGGTATAGCGGATCTTACCGTGGTGCTCGGGGTATTTTTCCAGCAGCGTCTCATAGGCATGAAAACGTTCCGGGAGCCCTTTTGAATAGTCCAGACGCTCAACGGAAAAGATGTTTTTTACGTTCTTGAGCTCTTCTTTAAGTTGAGCCAGTTTAGGTGGTAACGGCCCGGATGCCTGGTGAGCGATGTCGTCCGGTTCGATGCCGATGGGATAGACCTCGGTGCGAAAACGCTTACCCCATGCGGAGTGTGAATCGTCGTCATGAGCGGTCAGCCGCGTTTTACTGGCGACGCAGTCGAGGAAGGCCAGACGGTCGTTTTCGGTCTGGAAGCCCAGCAGATCGTAATCGCAAAGCTGCTCGAGCAGTTCATCGCCCGGCGGCAGCGCGTTGAAGATCTCAGGCGTCGGGAACGGAATATGCAGGAAGAAGCCAATCCGGTTGTTGACGCCGCGCTGGCGCAGCTCTGCGGCAAACGGCAGCAGATGGTAGTCGTGTACCCACACCACGTCATCCTGTTTGACTAACGGCTGCAGCTTATCGGCCAGCAGGCCGTTGACCCGCTGATACCCTTCCCAGGCTTCACGCTTAAACTTCACCAGGTCCAGGCGATAGTGAAACGCTGGCCACAGTACGGCATTGGAGAACTGGCTGTAATACTCGTCGTAATTCTGTTCACTCAGATTAAACGAGGCCCAGGTGATGTTCCCGCGTGTCACCTTTTTTAGCGGTTTATCCTCATCACCGATATCCCCACTCCAGCCAAACCAGAGCCCACCCGTACTTTTTAACGCCCCCAGCACCCCAACGGCCAGGCCACCTGCGCTGGCTTTTTTATCATCCGGGGGAGCGATGCGGTTAGAAACTACGATCAAGCGACCCATAAGGTTTTCTCCTGTTAATTTGCGCTAATTGTTGTTCTTGTTGATGGTTAGCGGCTTTTATTACCCATTGCCAGACGTCAGGTACCGTTGCCAGCCGCCAGCTGGCTTTGGTCTCACCTGCGCCGACCTTTACAGATACCCCTTTAAGCTGATTCACAACGTCAAAGCCATGCTCATCGGTGAGGTCATCACCAAAGAAAATCGGCGTTCTGCCGAGGAAAGGTGCTTCATGCATAAAGGTCGAGATAGCCTCGCCTTTGTGGATCCCCCTCGGTTTAATTTCGACCACGCATTTACCCGGCTGGAGCGACAGCTGCGGGTTGTCGTGCACAATCTGTTCCGCCAGCGCGAAAATATTCTGCTCATATTGCTGGGCCTGACGGTAGTGGATTGCAAATGCCATCCCTTTGGCTTCAAGTTCGGTGCCAGGCATATACAAAAGCGCCGTCGTCAGCTGCGCATGCAGCGTCTGGATCAGATCCGGAGGGAGTGAAACGGATTGCGAATGACCATGGATGTCGCGGCGCTCCGCCCCGTGTACACCGGCAAGGGGGAAACGGTAAGGTCCGGCGAGCTTGTCCAGCTCGTCCATTGAACGCCCTGATATCAATGCCAGTGCCCCTTCATTCAGCTGTGCCAGCTGATTCAATGCCTGGAGTACTTCTGCGGGAACCACTACCTCATCGGGATGCGGCTTGATGGTGGCAAGGGTCCCGTCGAGGTCAAAAAAGTACGCAACGTTTTCTGATAATACAGGCGGTGAAGTTAACGTATCGGCCACCCTGATCCTCCTTACAGTTGGCGAGATGAAAAACTGTTAACATCTCAGTAGCCATGTAAGTATAGACAGTGTGACGGGGCTCGCCATTTGACACCCCCTTCCCGCTACGGCTGGAAAGGGGGGCTACACTTAAAAGTTAGGTCTGGAAAGGAAGAAAAAAACGGTTAAACGGTACGTTTCGCTTTTTGTTTGTAACGGTCGAAGATCACCGCCGCCAGCAGGATGAGGCCACGTACCACGTACTGGGAGAACGGGGAGATGTTCAGCAGATTCATCGCGTTCTCAACGGTCCCCAGGATCAGGATCCCCGCTACCACATATGAGATTTTTCCGATGCCGCCTTTGAGCGATACACCACCCAATACGCAGGCAGAGATAACGATCAGCTCATAACCGATGGAGGTCATCGGCTGTCCGCTGGTCATACGCGAGGCCAGAATAATCCCTGCCGCCGCCGACACCAGACCGGACAGTACGAAGATGATGATCTTGGTACGTACCACCGGAACACCCGCCAGACGCGCCGCCTCTTCATTACCGCCAATCGCCAGGGTATTACGGCCAAAGGTGGTTCTGTTCAGCAGGAAACCAAAGATAATCAGGCAGCCGACGGTCAGCCAGATGGGTGCTGGCAGCCCGAACCAGTTAGCATAGCCGAGGGTGAAGAAGCGCTCGTCTTCGATCCCCACCGCTTTACCGTCAGAGATGATGTAGGCCAGGCCGCGCACAATCTGCATGGTGGCAAGGGTGGTAATCAGGGCGTTGATTTTCAGACGCGCAATCACGAAGCCGTTCACCAGTCCGCTGAGCACGCCGAGCAGCAGCCCCGCCGCCACGCCAATCCACAGGCTTTCGGTCATGTTAATGACCACGGCAGTGGTGACACCGGCGCAGGCGATAACCGAAGCGACCGACAGGTCGAAGTCGCCGGAAGCCAGACAGAACAGCATCCCACAGGCGACCATCCCGGACATGGAGATTGCCAGGCCCAGCCCCTTCATATTAATAAAGGTGGCGAAGTTAGGGACAAAGATAGCGCAGCCGAGGAACAGCACGGCAAACACCACCAGCATGCCGTATTGATCCCAGATCCGCCCAAAGCTGAAGGCCGACTTCGGCGCTCCGGATGTAGTGACAGAGGACATCTTATTCTCCTTACTCAGGCGACAGCCTGGCTGACTTTAGGCATGGCGAGGCTTAACGCCTGCTGTTCATTCGCCTGTTCATGTAGCAGTTCACCGGCAATGGCCCCTTCACGCATCACCACGATACGGTCGGCCACGCCCAGCACTTCCGGCAGATCGCTGGAGGCGAAGAGCACCGCCACGCCGCGTTTTGCCAGGGCATAAATTACGTTATAGATTTCGTGCTTGGCCCCCACGTCGATACCGCGGGTGGGTTCATCAAGCAGGATCACCTTCATCTCTTCCGACAGCCAGCGGCCAAGTATGGCTTTCTGCTGGTTACCGCCGGAGAGGTTCATGATCAGCTGTTCCGCCCCCGGCGTTTTGATATTGAGGGAACGGATGTGGTGATCGGCATTGCTGACCTCCCAGGTGTCGTTAATCAGACATCCGGCGCGAATGGTCTTGCGGCGGGCCGAAATATTGATGTTGTCCCGCACCGAGTGCACCGGAATGATCCCTTCGGCTTTACGGTCTTCCGGGCAGAGCATCATCCCGGCGCGAATGGCGTGGGCCGGTTTCTGAATGTCGACAGGCTCGCCGTCGATAAACACCCGTCCTCCGGTGATGCGGGTGCCGCCAAACAGCCCTTTCATCAGCTCGCTGCGCCCTGCCCCCACCAGCCCGAACAGGCCGACGATTTCACCGCTGCGCACGGTGAGGCTGATCGGCGTGCGCACGCCCGGGGCTTTCACCTCGTCGAGGCGCAGCAACTCGCCGCCGTACTGGCGCGGCTCCCAGTGATAGATATCACCCAGCTCGCGCCCCACCATCGCCTGCACCAGCTGGTCGTGGTTGACCTGCTGCATATCGGTGAAGGTGCGAACATAACGGCCATCTTTAAAGACGGTGATCGCGTCGCTAAGGGCGAAGATCTCTTCCATACGGTGCGACACGTACAGAATGATGCGCCCCTCTTTACGCAGCTCGCGGATCACGCGGAACAGGTTCTCGATTTCACGCGCCGACAGCGAACTGGTCGGTTCATCAAAGGCAATGACTTTGGCATTGCGCGCCAGTGCCTTGGCAATTTCCACCATCTGCCACTGGCCGATGGAGAGGTATTTGAGCGGGGTCTGCGGGTCAATATCGAGCCCCAGGTGCTTGAGCTGCAGACCGGCCTCATAGTTGAGCAGCGACCGGTTAACGAACCCGCCTTTATGGGGAAGCTGCCCAAGATAGATGTTTTCCGCCACGGTCATCTCCGGCACCAGATGCAGCTCCTGGTAGATGATGGCGACACCGGCGTTCAGCGCGGCGGTGGTATCCGCGAAGGCCACCTCTTTGCCCTGCAACGCCAGGGTGCCCGTGGTGGGGGCGTAGTTGCCGCTGAGGATCTTCAGCAGCGTGGATTTTCCGGCGCCGTTCTCCCCCATCAGGGCGTGAACCTGACCGGCGTAGCAGTCAAAGCTGATGTCGGTCAGCGCGTTGACACCGGGAAAGGTTTTGCCGATGCCGCGAAAAGAGAGATAGGGTGCAGACTGTTGCATAACGTCTCCGAGGATCGAGTAGTGAACGTCTGGCCCCCCACGGCTGCGGGGGGCACAATCACAGTAGATTACTTACCGCCCAGTCCTTTTTTCTCCAGCTCTGCTTTGAAGTTGTCACGGGTGATCAGCACCACGTCGGTAACTTCAGTGAATTTCGCAGGCTCGGCACCTTTGGTGACCCAGTTGTAGAGCATTTCGCTGGATTTATAGCCGTGTACGTCCGGGCTTGGCAGCAGGGAACCGTAGAAGCCGGTGGCCTGGGCTTTAGACAGTTCGCTCACCGCATCCACGCCGTTGATGCCGATACCGATGACGTCAGCCGCTTTGAAGCCCTGGCCTTCGGTGGCGCGCACGCCGCCCAGCACGGTGTTGTCGTTCATCCCGACCACCAGCCAGTGTTTCACTTCAGAGTGCTGCACCAGCATGGAGTTAGCTGCGTCGAAGGCGCCCGGGATGTCGTTAGATTTGGTTGGCACTTTGTAGATCTGTTTTTCCGGGAAGCCGGCCGCTTTCAGGGCATCCATCGAGCCAGTGGTACGACGACGCGCGGTATCCAGTTCGTCGGCGGTGATCGCCATCACCGCGGTGTCTTTCACGTCCCAGCCGCGTTTTTGCATCTCTTTATACAGTTCCTGGCCCTGACGCTCGCCGATTTTGGTCGCCGCCATCATCACCAGCGGGACGGTATCCATCGGCGCGCCTTTGGCGTTGACGAACTGATCGTCCACCGCGATAACTTTCATGTCATAGCCGCGCGCTTTCGCCACGATGGCGGAGCCCAGTTTTGGGTCCGGAGTACAGATGACAAACCCTTTCGCGCCGCTGGCTGCCAGGCTGTCGATGGCATTCAGCGTTTTTTCACCGTCCGGCACGGCAATTTTTATCACTTCAAAGCCCAAATCCTTCCCGGCTTTGTCGGCAAATTTCCACTCCGTCTGGAACCACGGCTCTTCCGGTTGCTTCACCAGAAAACCGAGCTTTAAGTTCTCCGCCATAGCGGATTGTGACATAACGGCAGCCAGACCGATGGCCGCCAGCGCTTTAGTAAATTTGTGCATGGTTAACTCCAGCTTTAGCGTTCTAATTTGTAGGGGAAAAACAACTCAAATTGGTTTAATCGGACTTAAAACAAGGCATTAGCGCCAGACATGCAGGAAGCGCGTTTGCTTGAGATAGTTTTAGCGGGAAATTAATCATCCATAAGAGAGCGCCATCACACCGCAGAATTACAGTAATTGCGTACATACATTCAGCGAAAAATGACATAACTATGCGGGTATTTGTCGGACAATTAGAAAGGGTGAAAGCAGATTAGTCCATAAGATTAGCTAAGATATCCTTGTGATCCGGGCGCGCTGGCGCCCGGCGTTCTGTTACCAGGGATAATAGATGTGTTCGGCGTGATCGCGCACCGGGGTTTCATCGCCCAGCAGGCGTGCAGAGAGGGTCAGCGCGAAGTCGAAGGCATGGCCCAGGCCTTTGCCGCTGATGAGGTTGCCATCTTCCACCACCGGAGCATCAACGTACTCGCCGTCATGGATATCCTGCCAGAGGTCGCCCGAGCAGACGTAGCGACGGCCTTTCAGCAGGCCATTTCCGCCCAGCACGCGTGCAGCTGCGGAGCAGATGGGGGCGATGAGTTTGCCCGCTTCGTCATGGGCCGCGACAAAACGCACCACGTCGGCACTGGCGGCCAGATTCACACTACCCTGCGGCCCGCCCGGTAACACGACGGCGTCATAGTAGCTGTCTATTTTTTCACTGAGGGTGCTGTCCGCGACCATCGGGATATCATGGTAGCTCACTACCGCGCGCGACTCGGCGCAGGCCAGGGTTTCTACCTCAATGTGGAGACGGCGCAGGATATCAATGGTGATAATCGCTTCCGCCTCTTCAAATCCGGGTGCCAGCAGCACCGCAACTTTGCCATGATGAACTCCGTTTGATAAAAACATAAAACAACGTTTCATTTTCACAGAGAGCAGAGCGTTAAACTCCTTGCTGGATCACATTACGCACTATTTCCTGCGAAAATGATCTCGCGCAATTTTCAGTAGGTGTAAAAAGAAATTAATCATCAGAATTATCCCATCTTACGCATGTTAATTAGGTGTCTTGTGGCTGCTAAGCACAATTCTGCGATTAATCAAATAAATCCCCCAATAATGTGAATACTCACTTAGGGGTAATTAAAAATAATATCAAAAATTTCATGTGCTTAACTATTCTCACCATCCGGTTTATCATGTCAATTTCTTAAACTATTTTAATTTCCTGATGGAAAGTAAGGTTTGGTAAGGATATATTTATAAGGATTTTCTTATAAGCGAGCGGCTGATATTATGAATTCAGCCGGTGCCAGAAATGAATATCGGATCACATACACGGAGAACAGAATAACTTTATTCTGTGGTGAACTATCATTAACGCTGATGATTTACCAAGTTACATAAACGAAGATAAGGGAATGGTTATGGCAGTCTCGGATATGATTAACAAGCTCAACACACAGATGAACCTTGAGTTTCACGCATCAAACCTCTACTTGCATCTCAGCGACTGGTGTTCAGAACATAAGCTAAATGGTTCCGCAACCTTCCTGCGGACCCAGGCGCAGAGCAACGTCACGCAGATGATGCGCGTTTTTGATTTTCTGAAACAATCTGGCGCGATGCCGGTTCTGAAGCCAGTGGATATGTCGGATGAATATTGCACCTGCCTGGAAGCCGTTTTCCAGCGCACCCTGGAAGAGTACGAGCAACGCTGCCAGACGCTTCATCAGTTAACCGATGAAGCGCGGAAAATGCAGGACATCTCCACGCTCAACTTCCTGAATGACATTGAAAAAGATCAGCTGCAGGATGGCGTATTACTGAAAACCATCCTCGAAGAAGTTCGCCAGGCTCGCCGCACCGGCATGGGCCTTGAGCAGACCGATCGTCACCTGCTTAACGTTGTAAACTACCAGCATCACTAATCCTGCATATCCTGCTTAATACCCGGCCCTGCGCCGGGTATTTTCGTTAAAATAACGTTGCCAACTCTTTGCTTTTTCTGAATTTTAACAAATCAGATCTGGCTCCCATCGAATAACCCCTCTTCGTGTAATGATTTGCAAAATTTTGCATTCTTACACGAGGGATACACATGATTACCGTTGAGTTTCTGGTCATTATTTTGTGCCTGCTAATCGGCACCCGGTTTGGTGGCATGGGGCTGGGCCTGATAAGCGGCATTGGCCTTTTTATTCTCACTTTTGTCTTTGGTCTGCAGCCCGGTAAACCGCCGGTGGATGTGATGCTGACGATCCTTGCGGTTATCGGCTGTGCGGCCACGCTACAAACCGCCGGCGGGCTGAACGTGATGATGCAGTGCGCCGAACGCCTGCTGCGGCGGCATCCACAACACATCACCCTGCTCGCCCCGTTCACCACCTGGATGCTGACCTTCCTGTGCGGCACCGGCCATGTGGTCTATACCATGTTCCCGATTATTGCCGATATCGCGCTGAAAAAAGGTATCCGCCCGGAGCGGCCTATGGCGGTGGCATCTATTGCCTCACAGATGGCCATCACCGCCTCGCCGGTCTCGGTCGCCGTGGTGTCGCTGGTATCTATCCTGGCCGCGCAGCACGGGATTGGTCACGCGTTTGGCATTCTGGAAATCCTTGCCATCTCCGTTCCGGCCTCGCTGTTCGGCGTGGCGATTGCCGCTCTCTGGAGTTTGCGCCGCGGCAAAGATCTGGCCGACGACGAGGAGTTTCAGGCCCGGTTGCGGGACCCCGAGCAGCGTAAATTCATCTACGGCAGCACCGAGACGTTAATGAATGAGCGTTTCCCGAAGCAGGCGTACTGGTCAACCTGGATCTTCTTTGCCGGTATCGCCGTGGTGGTGTTGCTGGGTGCTCTGCCGGAGCTGCGTCCGGCCTTTGAAGTCAAAGGCAAAATGACGGCGCTGTCGATGAACCTGGTGATCCAGATGATGATGCTGATTGCCGGGGCCGTGATGCTGATGGTCTGCAAGGTCAATGCCGCGTCCATCTCAAACGGGGCGGTATTTAAGGCCGGGATGGTGGCGATCTTCTCGGTATTTGGCGTGGCGTGGATGAGCGACACCTTTTTCCAGGCGCATCTGGAGGAGCTGAAGATTGCCCTGGAAGGGGTGGTGAAAAGTCACCCCTGGACCTATGCGATAGTGCTGTTCCTGGTGTCGAAACTGGTCAACAGCCAGGCGGCCGCATTGACGGCGGTGGCACCGATGGGATTAATGCTGGGGATTGAGCCGAAAATGCTGATCGCTTTCTTCCCGGCGTCATACGGCTATTTTGTGCTGCCCACCTACCCCAGCGATCTTGCCTGCATTGGCTTTGACCGCTCGGGCACCACGCGCATCGGTAAGTTCATCATCAACCACAGCTTTATTTTGCCGGGGCTTATCGGGGTCAGCTGTGCCTGTGCGATGAGCTATCTGCTGGTACAAACCTTTATGTAACTGTCATGCCGGGCGACGCTCGTCGCCCGTTCTCATTATTTTCACAAAACCATTTCTAAATTCAAAACGTCGGTTTATTTTAGTGAGATTCGCCCTGCGGCGTGAACTTCAGCTCAATCAGCGCGATGGCTTTCTGTACGGCGCGCAGGGTGACAGGGTCGGCCGATGCAGGATTGCTGGCGAAATCGATGTTTTTCAGCTGGCTCGACATCTTTTCGCGCACTTCTGCGGGAGCGATGATTTCAATCACATCGAGGATTTGTTTGATGACCAGCTGGCATGCAACGACGTCAGAGATCAATTCCTGATCGGCACTGAGGTTTTGAGACATAGGCTTCTCCTGTTTGAAAGGCCGCCATAGTAGCAAAACGTCAGCGCTGATGCGGCGTACAGGCACAAAAAAACCTGCCGAAGCAGGTTTTTTTATCAGAACATCGCGCCTGGCGGTACGTCCTTGAAGGTCTTGCAGTAGGATTCGAACATGCTTTTCAGGATTTTGCGCAATTTCATCATTATGCTCCGGCTAAATGTTATGCAGGTGTTATTGTTGATGTGCTTATAATATGACCTGCATCACAAAAATCAATCTTTTTGTGATATTCATCACGGCAGTTTATTTAAAGCAAAACAGCGTTCCGATTAAAAATAAAAAGAATTCATGGCGTTAGCAGAGAACTTGTTCCTGTAAATTTTTAAAAAAAAGTTTAAGTGGCAGAGGAAAAATGACCGAAAAACTCTCCGGCAAAGCGGCAAGCGGGATCTCCCCCGCTGCGCTGTTAGTGGCCGGCGCATTCTTTATGGAGTTCCTGGATGGTACGGTGATCGCCACGGCGCTGCCCGACATGGCGAAGAGCTTTGGCGTGCAGGCGGTGGATCTCAATATCGGCATCAGCGCCTATCTCATCACCCTGGCGGTGCTGATTCCGGCCAGCGGCTGGATCGCCGACCGCTTTGGTGCCCGCAAGATCTTCACCCTTGCCCTGGCCATCTTTACCCTCGCCTCGGTGCTCTGCGGTCTCGCCACCAGCGTCGATCAGTTCGTCGCCATGCGCGTGCTGCAGGGGATGGGCGGCGCGCTGATGGTGCCGGTTGGTCGCCTTGCCGTGCTGCGCACCACGCCAAAACATCTGTTGATTACCGCCATCGCCACCCTCACCTGGCCCGCGCTGGTGGCGCCCATCATCGGCCCGCCGCTGGGCGGCTTTATTACCAGCTACGCCAACTGGCGCTGGATCTTCTTTATTAACGTTCCCCTGGGGCTGATTGCTATTGTGCTGGCGCTGCGCATCATCCCGGATATCTATGAAGAGACGCGCCGCCCGTTCGATACGCCCGGCTTTATCGCCACCTCGGTTGCCATGGTGAGCCTGGTGTATGCCATGGAGATGATGGGGGCGGAGCAGGTGAATACGACGGTTACCCTCGCGCTGCTGGCGATCGGAATGGTGACCATGATCTATGCCCTGCGCCATTTCAGACGCGCCGAGTGGCCGATGATCCGCCTCGATGCCCTGCAGGTGCCCACGTTTCGCGTGACGATGTTTGGTGGCTCGCTATTTCGTGCCTCCATCAGCGCCGTGCCGTTTTTGCTGCCGCTGCTCTTTCAGGTGGGATTCGGCATGGACGCGTTCCACTCCGGTTTACTGGTGCTGGCGGTATTCGTCGGCAACCTGACCATTAAACCCGCCACCACGCCGCTGCTGCGCGGGCTGGGGTTCAAAAAGCTGCTGCTGATTAACGGCGCGCTGAACGTGCTGGCCCTGCTGGCCTGCGCCTTCCTGACGCCGCAAACCCCGGTGTGGTTGATCATGCTGATCCTCTATCTTGGGGGTGTGTTCCGTTCCATTCAGTTTACCGCCATCAGTACCCTCGCCTTCGCCGACGTGCCTTCGCCGCAGATGAGCTATGCAAACACGCTGTTCTCCACCGCGACGCAGCTGGCGGTTGGGCTGGGGATTACGCTCGGCGCTATCGGGATCCGCATTGGCGAGCTGTTCAGTGAATTGCTGGGGTTGGAATCGCTACCGGGGATCAGCTTCCGGCTGGCGTTTGTCGCCATTGCGCTGGTCTGTCTGCTGGGGATGGTGGATACGCTGCGGCTGGTGAAAGATGCCGGCAGCGCGGTATCCCGAAAACAGGCATAAAAAAAGCCAGCGTAAGCTGGCTTTAACTGATGTTGGCAACTTAGCCGATAATGCCACGAACAAAGGCTTCGATCTCTTTGTCCTGGCAGTTCTCAAAGAAGCACTGCTGGAAACGCTGACCGGTCACTGCCGTTTTAACCAGCTCCGGATCGATAGCGCGCAGGGTGTCGAGATAGTTCTCTTTCACCACCGCCGCTTTAACCTGGTTCAGGATGCCCGCGTTACGAACCTGAGGCTCTTTACGCTCTGGCGGATAACCTTCGCCATTACGGCCGGTGAAGGCTTTTTCAAAGATAAAGCGCACGTTCAGCTCAGCGCCCCAGCCGAAGCCTTTCGCGAATGGCAGGGAAAGTGCGTTACCGTTGTTGATCTGTGCAAACAGGAAGGCGTCAGCCGGATCGATGCAGTAACCACACACCACGCCCGGGTGGATGTTCAGGGACATCAGCGCGCCCTGGCCGGTACCGCAACCGGTCACCACGAAATCAACTGCTTTTGAATTCAGCAGGATGCTCGCCATGATCCCCAGGTGAATGTAGGTCAGGTGGTGATCGTTTTCGTCGCTCATCCCAACGTTATAAACCGGGAAACCTTTCTCTTCAGCAACGGCGTTCAATTCCTTGAGGATGATGGCGTTTTTTGGCGCCTGGCTGTTTTCCATCATCAGTGCAATTTTCATTCTTCGTCTCCTGAATGCGATGCGGGGCATCCCGCTGTGAATAGCTTACCTGACAAACCTTACTACTAAGCAAACACACTTTCAAATTAAGTGAAAAATAGTTTCAAAAAACAAAGATGCGCTCACAATTTTGCGATCGTAAGGGTTTTCACCGTCGGCTCAGAACCGTATGACACAGGATTGAAGGAAACGGAGGCTCGTGGCAAAGAGAAGAGACAAAACAGGTGGTTATTCCTGGCATTGCGCTGCGCGTCTGGCGCTAGTATAGGTTATTTCAACGCATTCAGAGTGTTCTATGAAGAGATTATGCACGGTCGGACTGGTGCTGCTGCTGGCTGGTTGCGGCATCACCCGCAAGGCTGAAGTCAGCAGCGTCGATGTCAACTCGGGGGTCGTCAGGCTCGATTATGGTCAGCCACTGTTCCAGACCTCTTATGATGATGCTTACGTAACAAGTGGCACGGCGACCCGCGAATGTCAGGCCATGGGATACAGCACGGCCCAGGCCTATGGTCAGCCGATCGAAACCTGTAGCGTGATCAGCGGCTCGCTGTGCCTGAATAAAACCGTGACTATCCAGTATCAGTGCCACGGCTATGCCCCCGCCCCTGCCGTTACGACCTCCGCTTATTACTAATTCTGTTGCCAGCGTCTCTGCTGGCAATAATATTCAGAACACGAAACAGAATAATTCTCATTAATATATTTAAAATAGCCGCAATGCGTTTTATTCCCATTCGTATTATAATTTTTCAAATATTTATTTTACTTTTTGCAAATAAATAAATAACAAATTATAGTGGCGCTCACGTTGACCTGTTAATAATAAAACGGAGCTACACCATGCTTAAAACTGAAATGATCGACAAGCTCAATGAGCAAATGAATCTGGAGCTTTACTCCTCCCTGCTTTACCAACAGATGAGCGCCTGGTGTAGCTATCACAGTTTTGAAGGCGCTGCGGCATTTATGCGTCGCCACGCCCAGGAAGAGATGACACACATGCAGCGTCTCTTTGATTATCTTACCGATACCGGCAGTCTGCCGCGCATCAATCAGGTGGCTTCGCCGTTCGCAGAGTATGCGTCGCTGGACGAACTGTTCCGTGCCACCTACGAGCACGAGCAGCTGATCACCCAGAAAATTAATGAACTGGTCCACGCGGCCATGACCAGCCAGGATTATGGCACCTTTAATTTCCTGCAGTGGTATGTGGCCGAACAGCACGAAGAAGAGAAGCTGTTTAAATCGGTTCTCGATAAACTCTCACTGGCCGGTAAATCGGGTGAAGGGCTGTACTTTATTGATAAAGAGCTGTCGACGCTCGACGCACAAAATTAATATTCATGCGGCGCCATCGGGCGCCGCGTTATTATTAATGGCAGCAGATTTTACTTTCGTGGGTGAAAAAGCCCGCATCCAGCGGAATAAATTTCCGCGCTGCCAGAAATGCCACCCGCTCCCCCCACTCCCCTTGCGCTGGCGCAGTTATCGCGTTCAGATTTCATCGCCGCCGCGCCTGATTTAACTCGTAAAAATAACTTTACAGGCATTGTAACGTCGGTTTGACGAACCTGCGCTTTTCCCTTACTCTGCGCCGCAGATTTTGTCGTCGTGACGTTGGGTTTTAGAGGAAAACGTGAAGAACAGAACGCTGGGTAGTATTTTTATCGTCGCCGGAACGACGATTGGTGCCGGAATGTTGGCGATGCCGCTGGCTGCTGCGGGCGTCGGATTTGGCGTTACGCTGGTGTTACTGGGCGTACTGTGGGCGCTGATGTGTTATACCGCCCTGCTGCTGCTTGAGGTGTATCAGCACGTTCCCGCCGACACCGGGCTGGGGACGCTTGCCGGGCGTTATCTGGGGCGATTCGGCCAGTGGATCACCGGCTTCAGCATGATGTTCCTGATGTATGCCCTCACCGCGGCCTATATCAGCGGAGCCGGGGAGCTGATCGCCTCCAGCGTCAACGACTGGTTCAGCGCCGATATCTCCCCTTCTACCGGCGTGATCTTCTTTACCCTGATTGGCGGGGGCGTGGTCTGCGTCGGCACCTCGCTGGTGGATCTGTTTAACCGCTTCCTGTTCTCGGCAAAAATTATTTTCCTCGTGGTGATGCTGGCGCTGCTTGCGCCGCACATTCATAAGGTCAACTTACTGACGCTGCCGCTGGAGAAAGGGTTAGCGCTATCGGCTATTCCGGTGATTTTTACCTCGTTTGGTTTCCACGGTAGCGTGCCGAGCATCGTCAGCTATATGAACGGCAACGTGCGTAAGCTGCGCTGGATCTTTATTACCGGCAGCGCCATTCCGCTGGTGGCCTACATCTTCTGGCAGATGGTGACGCTCGGCAGCATTAACTCGTCGAGCTTTATGGGGATGCTGGCCAGCCACAGCGGGCTTAACGGGCTGCTGCAGGCCCTGCGTGAAGTGGTTGCGTCGCCGCACGTTGAGCTGGCGGTGCATCTGTTTGCCGACCTCGCGCTGGCGACTTCCTTCCTCGGCGTGGCGCTGGGTCTGTTTGATTATCTGGCAGACCTGTTCCAGCGCAGCCGGACGGTGAGCGGACGCATCCAGACCGGGGCGATCACCTTCCTGCCGCCGCTGGCCTTTGCTCTGTTCTATCCCCGCGGGTTTGTGATGGCGTTGGGCTATGCGGGGGTTGCGCTGGCGGTACTGGCACTGCTGTTGCCATCGCTGCTGGTCTGGCAAAGCCGTAAACACCACCCTGACGGCGACTACCGGGTGCCGGGCGGTAAGCCTGCGCTCTGTCTGGTCTTTGCCTGCGGGATCGTGATAATCCTCGTGCAGTTCGGGATTGCGGCGGGTCTGTTGCCGGAAGTGGGATAAAGCGCATTAATGCCCGGCGGCGCTTCGCTTGCGCGGGCCTACGAAGGGTTTTGTAGGCCGGGTAAGCGAAGCGCCACCCGGCAGAAATGGGCGCTGTTAATGCAGACAGCAGTTCTTGAATTTTTTGCCGCTGCCGCACGGACAAGGGTCGTTGCGCCCTACTTTGGTACCGTTGATCACCGGCTGCTGAGCGACCGGCTCTTGCGGGTTGGCAATCCAGTAGTTATAGAGGCGCAGCGCTGCCGGGCGAATGCCCTCAATGCTCTGCTGGAACTCCTCTTCGGTTAAGGTATCCAGACGATCAAAGTTCTCTTCGGAACCGTGCAGCGCAATCAGATCCAGATCGGCGCGCAGGGACTCCGGCAGGGGCGACCAGTCGGTCAGCGCCACGCCGCGCATATAGCCGAAGCACCACTCTTCCACCACGGTATAGGTTTGCCCCTCGACATCGTTCATGCCGAACATCGGTTCAAACTGATCCGGGTAGTCGCTCAGGCGCTCGGCGATATCGTTCATATGCTTAAAGCAGAGATCGATAAAGCGGTTCATCTCGCGATCGTTCTTCCAGCGCGGAATGTTTTTCTCTCCGCCCCATACCGCCACCAGCCAGCGATCCGGCTCAACCACCATCGGGCCAGACAGTACCGCGGTCAGCATGCCGTCGAGTTCTGAGACGTCCATAACGGACTCGTCGTCATGACCGTAGGTCATTAAGGTCTCTTCCAGCCACTCCATTTCGGTTTCGTTTAACGGGCCTTGGGTCATGGTGCTTCTCCTGCAGAATAGATTTGCGTGCAGGGTAACACAGAAACCGTGCCTTCCCCTGCTAATTGCACGAGCTATGCTGGTGCAAAACGGCGCAAATCGTGACCGTTGCACAACTTATGTGCTTTGTTGTTAATGAGATGTGATCCCCGCTGGAATTTCACTTCGTGCTGCCGGGTGGCTTAAAACGGCGCTCTATACTGAAAATTGTCCAAACATGGCAATAGCTGCCCGTTCTGGCAACCATTTTGCTTAACGTTGTTCTGTCGAGGAGATGCGTCAGAAAACCTCGCCTGTTTCTGCAGTTTGTCGTCCATATAGTGCAGTCCGTTTAGTGCAATGCTTTTGGATTGGGTACGCCGCAGGGCGTTCGGCTACACAGGGTTCGTGCAAAAAACCACTCAGAAAAGGTACATAATAATGTCGCTGAAATTCATCAGAAGTCCTCTTTCTCTTGTAATGGCAGGCTGCCTGGTCACGGCGTTTTCCGCCCAGGCTGATATCGTGATTGGCGTGGCGGGTCCCTTTACCGGGCCGAACGCAACGTACGGGGATCAGTACTGGCACGGCGCAACGCAGGCTGCGGAAGACATCAACGCCGCGGGCGGCATTAATGGCGAGAAGATCAAACTGGTGCAGGGAGATGACGCCTGTGAACCGAAACAGGCCGTCTCGGTCGCCAACCGTCTGGTGGACCAGGATAAAGTCAAAGCCGTGGTCGGCCACTTCTGCTCCTCCTCCACCATGCCGGCCTCCGAGGTTTATAACGACGCGGGCGTGCTGGCTATCACCCCAGGCTCCACGAACCCGCAGATCACCGAGCGCGGCATGAGCGACATGTTCCGCATGTGCGGACGCGACGACCAGCAGGGCCAGGTCGCCAGCGATTTCATTATTGATAAGCTGAAAGCCAAACGGGTGGTGATCATCCACGATAAAGACACCTACGGCCAGGGTCTGGCGGATGCCACCAAAGCGGCGCTGGCGAAACGCGGCGTTAAGGATGTGATGTACGAAGGGCTGTCGCGCGGTGAAAAAGACTTTAACGCCCTGGTGACCAAAATTGGCGCCCAGAAGCCGGACGTGGTCTTCTTCGGCGGTTGTCACCCGGAAGCGGGTCCGCTGGTGCGTCAGATGCGTGAGCAGGGGGTGCAGGCGAAATTCTTCTCCGGGGACTGCATCGTCAACGAAGAGATGGTCACCGCCGCCGGTGGCGCGCAGTACACCAACGGCATCTATATGACCTTCGGCAAAGATCCACGCCTGATCCCGGAAGGCAAAGCGGTGATTGAGAAGTTCCGCGCCAGCAAGTTTGAGCCGGAAGGCTATACCCTCTACTCCTACGCCTCTATCCAGGCCATTGCTGCGGCCTTTAAAGCCGCCGGCGGCGCCGACCCGGCCAAAGCCAGCGAATGGCTGAAGGCCAATTCGGTGGATACCGTGATGGGCAAAAAATCCTGGGACAGCAAAGGCGACCTGAAAGTCTCCGACTACGTGGTGTACCAGTGGGACGACAAAGGTAAATATAAGGAAGTGCAGTAACCGGACGGAATCACGCTCAACGTCGGTATGGCGACATACCGACGCACTATAACCAACGGGCCGCCTCCCCCGCGGCCTGAAACACGAGCGCGCGATGATGGAAACTTTCTTTCTGCAGCAGTTAATCAATGGCTTAACGCTGGGCTCCGTCTACGGATTGATAGCCATCGGCTACACCATGGTATACGGCATTATCGGCATGATTAACTTCGCCCACGGCGAAGTGTATATGATCTCCGCCTACCTCTGCGCTATCGGCCTGGCGCTCCTCTCCTTCTTCGGGCTGGAATCTTTCCCGCTGCTGATCCTCGGCACGCTGGTCTTTACCATCGTGGTGACGGGGGTATACGGCTGGACCATCGAGCGCATCGCCTATAAGCCACTGCGTAACTCCACGCGTCTGGCCCCGCTTATCTCCGCCATCGGCATGTCACTGATCCTGCAAAACTACGCCCAGATCAGCCAGGGTCCGCGCCAGCAAGGGGTGCCTACCATGCTGGACGGCGTGCTGCGCTTCCACATTGGCGAAGGCTTTGTGCAGATCACCTACACCAAGGTCTTTATTCTTATCGCCTCGTTCACCGGCATGCTGGTGCTCACCTGGATAATCAGCAACACCCGTTTAGGGCGGATGTGCCGCGCGGTGCAGCAGGACCGCAAGATGGCGTCGATTCTGGGCATCAATACCGACCGGATCATCTCCCTGGTGTTCGTGATCGGCGCGGCGATGGCCGGACTGGCGGGGGTGCTGATCACCATGAACTACGGCACCTTTGATTTTTACGCCGGGTTTATCATCGGCATTAAAGCCTTTACCGCCGCCGTGCTCGGGGGGATCGGCTCCCTGCCGGGCGCCATGTTAGGGGGACTTATCCTTGGCATTGCCGAGGCGCAGTTCTCCGGGATGGTGAACTCCGATTATAAAGATGTGTTCTCCTTTGGATTGCTGGTGGTGATCCTTATTTTCCGTCCTCAGGGACTGCTTGGCCGCCCTGTCGTGGCCAAAGTATGAGGGAAGCAAAATGACGTCACAGATCGTTTCGCAGCCCGTGGCGCACGACGGGTTTTCACTCAAACGCTGCATCCTCGATGCCATTTTTGCCGGGATGGTCGCGCTGATTATCTTTGGCCCGGTGGCGGGCGTGGTGCTGGATGGCTACAGCTTTAACTTCGAAGGGCGGCGGCTGGTGTGGATCATCGCCACGGTGATGACCGGGCGTTTTTTACTCAGCGCCTTCTTAATGACCGCGCCGGGCAGACGCGTGCTGGCGCGTTTCGATAACGATAACTCGGGGGTGTACGTCCGCCCGCCGGAGTACAAAAGCCGGATGCGCTGGATCCTGCCGCTGATCGTTACCCTGGCGGTCTGCTTCCCGTTTGTCGCCACCAAATACGTGCTGACGGTGGCGATCCTCGGGTTGATCTACGTTCTGCTCGGGCTCGGGCTGAACATCGTGGTCGGCCTCGCGGGGCTGCTGGATCTGGGCTATGTCGCCTTTTACGCCATTGGCGCCTACGGGCTGGCGCTGGGCTATCAGTATCTGGGGCTCGGCTTCTGGACCATGCTGCCGCTGGCGGCGCTGATGGCCGCCGCCGCCGGGGCCTTGCTGGGCTTCCCGGTGCTGCGAATGCACGGCGATTATCTGGCGATTGTGACCCTCGGCTTTGGGGAGATCATCCGCCTGGTGCTGAACAACTGGCTGACCTTTACCGGCGGGCCGAACGGTATCTCCGCCCCGCCCCCCACCCTGTTCGGGCTGGAGTTTGGTCGTCGGGCGAAAGATGGCGGCGTGCCGTTCCATGAGTTCTTCAACCTGACGTTTAACCCGAACCTGAAATTCATCTTTATCTACGCCATTCTGCTGCTGGTGGTGCTGCTGGTGCTCTACATCAAGCACCGCCTGACGCGGATGCCCATCGGTCGCGCCTGGGAAGCCCTGCGCGAAGACGAGATCGCCTGCCGCTCCATGGGGCTTAACCATGTGCTGGTGAAGCTCTCGGCTTTTACCCTCGGGGCTTCTACCGCCGGGATTGCCGGAGTGTTCTTCGCCACCTATCAGGGATTCGTAAACCCCACCTCGTTCACCTTTTTTGAGTCGGCCCTGATCCTCGCCATCGTGGTGTTGGGCGGGATGGGCTCCACCGTCGGGGTGGTGCTGGCGGCCTTTGTCCTGACCGTCACCCCGGAACTGTTGCGTACCTTTGCCGAGTACCGCGTGCTGCTGTTTGGCGTCCTGATGGTGGTGATGATGATCTGGCGACCGCGCGGGCTGATCCGCATCAACCGCACCGGCTTTGCGGTGCGTAAGGGCGTGGCGCCATGAACGGGACCATCTTAAGCGTTGAGCATCTGATGATGCACTTTGGCGGCATCAGGGCGTTAAACGACGTTAACCTTGAAGTCCAGCGCGGCTCGATCACCGCCCTGATCGGACCGAACGGCGCGGGTAAAACCACGGTCTTCAACTGCCTGACCGGTTTTTACCGGGCTTCCGGGGGCAATATTCTGTTCAATACCCGGAGCAAAACCACCAACGTTATGCAGGTCCTCGGGCAAAAATTCCAGCCGGGGGACTGGATCAATCCGGCGCAGTTCGGCCAGCGGTTGTTCTACAAAATGTTTGGCGGCACTCACCTGGTGAACCGCGCCGGGCTGGCGCGTACCTTTCAGAATATCCGCCTGTTCCGCGAGATGTCGGTGGTGGAGAACCTGCTGGTGGCCCAGCATATGCGGGTGAACCGCAACCTGCTGGCTGGGGTGCTGAATACGCCTGCATACCGCAAGGCGGAAAGCGACGCCCTGGACAGGGCTTTCTACTGGCTGGAGGTGGTGGACCTGGTGGACTGCGCTAACCGGCTCGCGGGCGAGATGTCCTACGGCCAGCAGCGGCGGCTCGAAATCGCCCGCGCCATGTGCACCGGGCCGGAGATGATCTGTCTCGACGAGCCCGCCGCCGGGCTGAACCCGGTGGAGACGCACACCCTGAGCAACATCATTCGCTATCTGCGGGATCACCACGACATCACGGTGCTGCTGATTGAGCATGATATGGGGATGGTAATGGAGATCTCCGATCACATTATCGTGCTCGACCATGGGGATGTGATTGCCCAGGGGAAACCGGAGCAGATCCAGCACGACGAAAAAGTCATTGCCGCCTATCTGGGCACCGATGAGAGCGAGGTCAGCGTATGAGTGAGGCAATGCTGGAGTTTCGTCAGGTGGACGTTTACTACGGGGTGATCCAGGCCCTGAAGCAGGTCTCCCTTCAGGTGCATCCCGGCGAGACCGTGGCGCTGATCGGTGCCAACGGGGCCGGAAAATCGACGTTGCTGATGTCGATTTTCGGCCAGCCGCGGGTACGTAACGGGCAGATCCTCTTTTGCGGCGATGACATCAGCCATAAATCGACCCACTATGTGGCGTCGGGCGGCATTGCCCAGGCCCCGGAAGGACGGCGCATCTTCCCGGATATGACCGTCGAAGAGAATCTGCTGATGGGCACCATCCCCATCGGCAATCAGTATGCGGCGGAGGATCTGCAGACGATGTTCGACCTGTTTCCTCGCCTGAAGGAGCGGCGCAAGCAGCGGGCGATGACCATGTCCGGCGGCGAGCAGCAGATGCTGGCCATAGCCCGTGCCCTGATGAGCCGGCCCAAATTATTACTGCTGGATGAGCCGAGCCTGGGCCTCGCGCCCATCGTGGTGAAACAGATTTTCCAGACCCTGCGGGAGCTGGCGCGCAACGGGATGACGATTTTTCTCGTGGAGCAGAACGCGCACCACGCCCTTAAGCTCTCCGACCGCGGCTATGTGATGGTCAACGGGCAGATCCGCCTGAGCGGCAGCGGCGAAGAGCTGCTGGGCAATCAGGATGTCAGAAAAGCCTATCTGGGGGGCGTGTAACCGTTATGCGGGGCTGGCCCGCTACGGATGGAGATCGTCCGGCAGCTGGTCGTAGTCCACTTTTTGCAGCTTAAAGTTGGTCACCCAGGATTTGCCCGCATCCTGCTCCGAGACAAACGGGTAGGACGGCGTCAGCTCTTTCGTCTGGATCCCGGTCCACGCCGAGAAGAAATCGAGGAAATCATTGGCGGAACGCCGGGCGTTGATCAGCCGGTGTTCTGTATCGTCGCTCGACATGATCATAAACGGTACCTGATAGTTTTGCTGGTAAGCATCACCGTGGGCCATATATTGCCCCCCGGTCAGGCGGGCTTTATAGGTGAGACCGTGATCGGAGAAGTAGACCATCGAGAAAGTTTCGCCGGTGTTTTGCAGCTGCTGATAAAGCTGCTTTAACAGGGCGTCGGTCTGGGTGATGCTGTAGATATAGCAGGAGGTCTCTTTCGACTGCACGAACTCGGCGTATTTGCCCTGGGTGCGTTCACAGGCCTGCGGGTGGGAGCCCATCAGATGCAAAACGATCAGCCGGGTCTCCTTGCGCGGAGCTGCAAGCACCTGCTGCGTCATCTGCAATAAGGCTTCATCCCGGGGATTGTTTTCATCTTCGTAGTAACCCTTTCTGAGAAACTGCACGTCATCGGCCCGCTTGGCAATACTGGCAATGGCCGTATCGTACTCGCCAATCTGCCCCTGATTGGAGAACCACCAGGTCTGGAATCCGGCGCGATTCGCCAGGGTGACAAAGTTGTTCTGATACTCCGGGGTATCACCGCTGACCCGGCTCAGGGAGTGCCCGAGAGAGGTTTGCGTGGAGGCGCTGGAGGAGACGAAATCGGTAAACAGTGTTCCCTTCACGGAGCTCGCAAAGGGGGTGTTATTCCACTGCCCGCCAAAGGCGCCCAGCGCATCCCGGCGCGCGCTTTCGCCGATCACCACCACGTAGTTCTGGTAGCGGGGCTTTACCCCCAGCACGGTCCAGTTGTCCTTCATTTTGGCCAGTTCCAGCATATGGGCTTTTTCCGTGACCACTTCCCGGTTGTTGATCACCACGTCCTTCACGAAGCGGAATACCGGATAGCCCACGTCCATCAGGGTGAAGTTCCCCCAGTACACCAGGTTTTTAAGGGGAGTCATAAAGAAACAGAGGATGGCGAAAACCAGATACAGCATATCTAAACGGCGTAAAGCCTGTTTGGGGATAATTTTACGCCGCAGCGCAATCACGCCTAATGCCAGAATAACAAATGACACCAGGTAGCTGTGCCACGGGAATATCGTCAGGATCTCGACGGACTCATTAAAATTAGTGGAATGTAATGCTAAAAGCGTATTGAAATTAGGCGCACCATAGGCTTGTTGAAAAGGAAAGTACAGGGCGGCCAGCAGACTACAGAGGGCAATAACCCCTTTCTGCAGGCGGGGAGTTATTCGCCACAGTACTAACAGCACGCAGCAAAATGCCACCGAATAGACTGGGCTGAATGAATAGCCGAAAGAATAGTTTATCAGCACCGACTGCAGATAATAAAAGGCGATCCAGGGATTAATCGTAATATCGCGGATCCACAGGGTATATTTGCTGGCTGTTATATTCATATTTATCGTAATCCGCAGTTTGTCGCAGCGAAACGCTAACGACAAGGATCAACAAACCGCCGGGAAAGGCGATATATGGATAAAAATGGATCGCAGTATGGAGAAACTTATCAAAAGATAGAGTGCGCGGGCGGGAAGATCAACGTTTCGAAACAATATATTTATAAAACTGAAGCCGTATCATCATAATTTATACATAATTGTGTGGTAATACACCTTTCCCGCATTCACGGGAAAGGCTGGAATACACTCTATAAAAATTAAGCCATAATGCATTGGCATTATATTTACAGCTTTTCAATATGATTTAGCTTGGCTGAATAACCTGTTTTCGCCACCGCCTTTAATAATGTCTCCGTCGGGAAACCTTCTGCGACGATAACTTCAGTCTGGCGGGTTTTTAATGAGGCTTTTGCCTTCACTACCCCTTCCGTTTCACGCAGCGCCTGGTTGACCGAAATGACGCACAACGGACAGGTCATGCCCTGCACATCCAGCACCACCTTTTGATTTGCGGCGTGGGCAAACAGCGGCAGCAGTAAACATGCGCTAATCAACAGTCGTTTCATTCCATCACCTCATAAACCCAGGCCACCACCGTGGGATAGAACAGTACCAGCAGCAGCACCGGCAGCGAAAGCCAGAACAGGAAACGCATCTGCCCCAGGGTTAAGCGTCCGGTACACCACAGCCGTTTAGAAAAATAGAGCCGCCAGAACACCCGCAGCATCAGCCCCAGGGAGAGCAGGATCATGGGAACTCGCAGGAACTCGAGCTGGCTGAGCCCGGCAAAACCGGCCGCCGAGATGCCAAACAGCAGATACAGCAGCGGCCCGACGCAGCACAGCCCGGCGGTAACGGCAGCCGCAGCTGCCGTCAGCAGGGTAAGGCCTGCCCCCTTAGCGTTGTTCGGTTGAGACATAGTTGTACGCGAACACCTTTGGATCGTAGAAATTGAGCGGGTCGCCGTCCACTTCGGCATACGGGTAGCCAAAGTTATTGACTGCGCCCTGCTCTGTCGCCGGGTACAGTTCAAAATCGCGCCCGTAGTTGAAGCCCACCCAGTTCATCTCCCAGTTGCCAAACAGATAAGTGTTTACCGCCTGCACATCGGGATCCTGATGGGCTTTTTTCTCCGCCAGACGCATCTTGGTGACGTCCGCCGGGTCGCACGGCAGCCAGCCGTAACCTGCCAGATAAAACTCCGCCCGACAGTGCTGCCCGCCGCTGACGTCCGCCACGCCCGCGCTGTCGGCTTTGCCGAAGGCGCTGGCAGAGTAGCGTTCCAGCTTGTTGGCTCTGCCCAGACGGATACCGAACAGCTCCCGCGCCGGGATACCGCTGGCACGCGCCAGGGCGACAAACACCGAGCTGATGTCGGTGCATTTGCCGCTGAGCTTGCCGCTTTGCAGAATGGTCGCTACATCGCCGGTGCCGCAGCCAATCACGTCGTTATCGCGCTCCATATGGCTGCTGACCCATTCGTAGATCAGGCGCGCTTTCTTGAGCGGATCGGTCTCGCCTGCGGTAATTTTTTCCGCCGTTTCGCGCACCAGGCCATCCACCGGGGTGTGCGTCGTTGGCAGCAGATACGGCTTCACCGCCAGCGGGTAAACAATTTGCTCCGGCGCCTGCCAGTTTTTCAGCGCATCGTGCTTCAGCGGCTCCCAGTCTGCGGTTTCGATCTCCAGATCGAGCTTAAGCAGCAGATCGCCTTCGCTTTTCGGCCAGGTCGCAAACAGGGTTTTCGCACCGTAAGTATTGTTGGTGGTGACGAACGCCTGCTGGTAGTTGCCGGTAAACGACAGCCCGGTCATCTGCTGAAAGGCGGTATCTACCGGGAGCGGGATCCAGAGTTTGACCACGCCGCTGGAGCCCTGCGGCGGTGCCAGCTTATAGGTTTGTGATAAGACAAAACGGCGGCGCATTACCGGGGCGGCGGGTGCTACGTTGGTTTTCACCGTCTGGCTGGCCACGGCCGGGCCCACTAAACCTGCGGCAGAGAGAAGAACGCTATTTTTAAGAAATTGTCGACGCTGCATGGCTATCTGTCCCTTGAAAATGAGTCTGGCGTCGGCGACACGGGCCGCAAGCACAGAGGAACATCACAGAAGACAGGCACTGGCGCGAAGCGATGGGGTTTATTCATCAATAACAGACCTGTTAACTGTGAATGAAAGAAATTTTTGAGACGGTATTAGGCGCTTTTCAGCCCCTGTTGTACAGGCCTGAAGTCAAAAAAAGGGGCTGTTATCCGTAAAAATTGCAGGGAAAAATGCGAGGGCCGACGCGCCGCTGACAGACGACACACCGATCTTAATAGGTGACGGGAATCTCAAATCAGAGCATTGGCATAATAGTCCATGCCATAAGCCAGTAGTTCCATAACATTATAAATATGAAAACCCTACTGTTAATTCTTTAAGGCCGCAGCGTTAAGGCGCTATTTCCCATAGTATTTTCGGGGGTAAAGTCGGTGAGGGAATGCGTTATTTCACCTAATATTAAAAATGCACACGGGTATGTCAAACAGCGAAACAACGTTATCACTATCATTTATTTTCACCACCATTCAGAGGTATGAGATGAGTAAAATGTGCTTAACAAAATTATTGTCGGCTGGTTTGCTCGGATTGATGGTCTTTTCCACTTCCGCAATGGCGAAAGAAATTGAAGTGGTCAATATTTCAAAGATTGATGGCATGCCCTGGTTTAATCGCATGGGAGAAGGTGTTACCCAGGCAGGTAAAGATCTCGGCATTAAAGCCTCTCAGGTAGGCCCTTCCAGCACCGACGCCCCACAGCAGGTCAAAATTATTGAGGACTTAATCGCGAAAAAAGTTTCAGCGATCGGGATTGTGCCAAATGATGCCGATGTCCTCGAGCCGGTATTCAAAAAGGCGCGCGAGGCCGGCATTGTGGTGTTAACCAATGAATCCCCCGGTCAACCCAGCGCAAACTGGGATGTCGAAATTATTGATAACGAAAAATTTGCCGCCGACAACGTTGAAGAGATGGCAAAAGCCATGGGCGGTAAAGGGGGCTATGTTATTTACGTTGGCAGCCTGACCGTGCCACAACATAACCTGTGGGCGGATTTGTTCGTGAAATACCAGAAAGAGCACTACCCGGATATGCATGAAGTCACCAGCCGTATGCCGGTGGCCGAGAATATCGACGATGCCCGCCGCACCACCATCGATCTGATGAAAGCCCACCCGGACATGAAAGGGATTGTCTCCTTTGGCTCCCAGGGGCCAATTGGCGCGGGTCGCGCGGTGAAAGAGAAACGTGCGAAAGGCAAAGTCTTCGTGTACGGCATGATGATCCCGTCCCAGGCCGCTTCGCTGATCAAAAGCGGTGATATCGCCATGGGCATCACCTACGACCCGGCCTCCGCGGGTTACGCCATTACCGCCGTCGCCGACAAAGTCCTGAAAGGGGAAGAGATTACTCAGGGCCTGGATATCCCGAACCTCGGCAAAGCCGATGTGGATAGCGAAAAACGCATCATTAAGTTCCATAAAGTCCTGCGCGTGACCAAAGAGAATATCGACAGCCTGTATTAATCCGTTGGTTCTGCACGCCCTGCTCTCAGGGCGTGCCGTCTGAGCCCAAAAGAGGTAGTCATGGAGCCGTTTATTTCACTGGGTCATATCAGCAAAACGTTCTACGGTGTGAAAGCGCTGGATAATATCGCTTTGACGTTATTTCCCGGGGAGGTTCACTGTCTGGCCGGGCAGAACGGCTGTGGCAAATCGACGCTGATTAAAATTATTTCCGGCGTCTATAAACCCGATCCCGGGTTTGAAATCGTGATCGACGGTAAAAGCTGGTCGCATCTTTCCCCCATCGACTCGGTCAAAGCCGGGATCCAGGTTATCTATCAGGATCTCTCTCTGTTCCCCAATCTCACCGTGGCGGAGAACATCGGTATCCACCAGCATCACCGCAATCTGCTGGTGAATAAGAAAGAGATCCGGCGCATCGCCGCGCTCACCGTGAAAAGCATTGAAGCGGAACTGGATCTGGATGCGAACGTGGAGTCCCTGCCCATTGCCCAGCGCCAGATTGTGGCGATCTGCCGGGCGCTGGCCCAGGAAGCCAGGCTGATTATTATGGATGAGCCCACCGCCTCGCTCACCATGCAGGAGGTAAAAGGACTCCTGCGGGTGATCGGCGATTTAAAGAAGAGGAACATCTGCGTCGTGTTTGTCAGCCACCGTCTGGATGAAGTGCTCTCTATCTCCGACCGTATCAGCGTGCTGAAAAATGGCACTCTGGTGGGCACCTTCCCTGCCAGCGAGATCAATAATAAAAAACTGGCTTATCTGATGACCGGGAAAGAATTTTCGTATGCGGTGCTGCCGCCGATAGAAAAATTGGGCGAGGTGGCGCTGACGGTCAAAAACCTCACTAAACAGCACCAGTATAAAGACATCTCTTTTAAGCTCCATCAGGGGGAGATCCTGGCCATCACCGGGCTGCTGGGCGCGGGCAGGACAGAGCTGTGCCTGAGCCTGTTCGGGCTTACGCAACCCGATGCCGGGGAGATACTGCTGGAAGGCAAAGCAGTGCATTTCGCCAGCAACCGGGATGCGATCAATGCCGGTATCGGCTATGTCTCTGAAGATCGGATGAGTACCGGCCTGGTGATGGACCAGTCGATCAATGACAATATTATCTCCACCGTTCTCCGACGCCTGAAAACGCCGTTCAGATTGTTAGACAGATCCAGAGCGGACCGCATCGTCACCGATTTAGTTGAGCAGCTGAGCATTAAAATTGGCAGCGTGGATCTGCCCGTCAATACCCTCTCCGGGGGCAACGCCCAGCGCGTGGCGATTGCCAAATGGCTGGCGATCAATCCAAAGGTCCTGATCCTGGACTCCCCCACCGTCGGGGTCGACATCGCTAACAAAGCGGGGATCTATCAAATCATCTCCGCCCTTTCCCGCCAGGGGATTGCGGTGCTGATGATCACCGATGAGATCGATGAGGCGTTCTTTAACAGCCACCGCATTTTAGTCATGCGCAAGGGTGAGATCGTGGCAGAAATCCTGCCGGAAAAGACCTCGGAAGCGGCGCTGGCGGAGGTGGTGAATGGTTAATACATTTGGGGTGAAAACCCATGAGCTGTTTTTGGGCCTGACCATCATCGTTATTGGCGGCTATCTGTCGTTTGCCAGCAGCGATTTTCTGACGCTCGGCAATATCTACGACCTGATCAACAACTACGCCATGCTCACCATTCTGGCCTGCGGCCTTTTTATTGTGCTGATTTCCGGCGGGATCGATATCTCCTTTCCGGCCATGACCATCATCTCCCAGTACGTGATGGTCACCCTGATTCAGGGCACTACCGGCAACTTTGCCATCGCTTTTGCGCTCTCCGGCGGGCTGGGGCTGCTGCTCGGATTGATTAACGCCACGCTGGTTAATCGCCTTAACGTGCCTTCCATCATTATTACTATTTCTACCCTCAATATTTTTTACGGCCTGCTGCTCTACCTGACCAAAGGAGTCTGGCTGTACAGCTACCCTGAGTGGTTTGAACAGGGAGTGATGCTGTTCAAATTCACCGCCGCAGACGGCTACGACTACGGCCTGAGCCTGCCGATCATCACCCTTTTAGTCGTGGTGGCGTTAACCGGCTTTATCATGAATAAAACCAGCGCCGGACGGATGATTTACGCCATGGGCGGAAATCGCGAGGCGGCCTCCCGGATGGGATTTGGCATCTTTAAAATGCAGCTGTTTGTTTATGGCTACATGGGGCTGATGTCCGGGGTGGCAGGCGTGGTGCAATCCGCCACCGTCTTAACCGTTGCGCCCGACTCCCTGCTGGGCTATGAGCTGACGGTGCTTGCCGCCGTGGTGTTAGGCGGCACCAGCATCGTCGGCGGACGCGGCACCTTGCTCGGCACCCTGCTGGGGGTCATTTTACTGGCCGTATTACAGAACGGCCTAAATTTGTTAGGGATCTCCTCGTACTGGCATACGGTGGTCACCGGTGTCGTGATCGTCACCAGTATCAGCATGACGGCATGGAGTCAGCGCAAAGGTCAGGGAGTCGTCGTATGAGTACCAATAAAACCCAGGATCGCGTCGAGATATACCTGACCGTGCTCATCGCCGCGGTCGTTATTACATTCAGCTTCCTTATTCCTTCGGTGTTCTGGTCGTCAGCTAACTTCCAGTCCATCGCCTCACAGATGCCGATCCTCGGCGTGCTGGCCCTTGCGATGGCGGTGACTATCCTCACCGGGGGGATAAACCTGTCAATCATCGCCACCATGAACGCCTGCGGGCTGGTGATGGCTTGGGTCGCCACCCACTATCCCCCGACCTTCAGCAGCCTGCTGCTGGTTCTCGCGGCCGGTTTAGCTATGGCGCTGGTTATTGGCTCGGTAATCGGATTTTTGATCGCCGTAGTGCGAGTTTCGCCGATATTAGCCACCCTTGGCATCATGACCCTGCTGAAGGGCATTAATATCCTGATCTCCAAAGGCTCGGCGATCTCTAACTTCCCGGATTACATTCTGGTCATTAACAGCACCAATGTTCTCGGTATCCCGCTGCCGCTGCTGGTCTTTCTGGCGGTGGTCGTCGCGCTGTGGGTGATCCTTGAAAAATCCGCCTTCGGGCGAACCCTCTACCTGATCGGCTCTAACGAACAGGCGACCCACTACTCCGGGATCAACACCCGTAAAACCCTTATCTGGGTCTATGTGCTCTCTTCAGTCCTGTGCGTGATTGCCGCCCTGCTGATGATGTCGAAACTCAACTCGGCCAAGGCCTCCTACGGTGAGTCTTATCTGCTGGTGTCGATTCTGGCGGCGGTTCTCGGCGGGGTGAACCCGGATGGGGGCTTTGGTAAGGTCTTTGGCATGGTGATGGCGCTTGTTTTATTGCAGATGCTGGAGAGCGGCCTGAACATTCTGGGGGTAAGCAGCTACATCACCATGGCCCTGTGGGGCGGATTGCTGTTAGCGTTTATCTTCCTGAAAGGGGCGCGGCTCTCGCGTCTGTTTGGCAAACCCTGACTACCCGTGGAGGCCACCAGATGGCGTTAAATCTCTTTTCACAGCTTCCCGAAGCGGGTGCGCATAACGAAGCGGAAATCTTTGACGCGCTGCTCGCGGCACCGGGGCTCAAAATCGAGCGGATCCTCTCCACCGGCCAGGCCAGCCCGCCCGGTTTCTGGTACTGCCAGGCAGAAAACGAATGGGTGGTGGTGCTGCGCGGCTCGGCAGGCGTGAAATTCGAAGAAGAAGATGAGGTCAGGGTTTTGTATGCGGGGGATTCTCTGCACATCCCCGCGCAATGTCGGCACCGGGTGGAGTGGACCGATCCCGGGGAGCCGACGGTATGGCTGGCGGTATTTTATGGCAATACAGATAGTCCTTAACTCTCGATTATTGTCGGTAAGTTGAACCGAAAATCAAAGTGCCCCTATAGCAAGCACATCAAGAAAACTTTATTTTTTATATAAATAACAATAACTTATTCACACCACCTATGGCATTAATTGACTGGAAATTTTCGTAAGTTGTTGGTTTATTGTTTGACGGCAATGAGCCTTAACTAATAAACGGAGTTTTCACAATGGCTATACCGGCGTACTTATGGCTTAAAGATGATGGCGGCGCTCATATCAAGGGGTCAGTAGATGTAAAAGATCGGGAAGGTAGTATTGAAATTCTCGCTTTTGGGCACGGACTGCATCTTCCTACAGATAATCTCACAGGAAAAATTACCGGAACGCGCGTTCACAGCCCTCTTAGCTTTCAAAAAGAATTTGATTCCGCTAGTCCCTACATCTACAAAGCGATAGCAAAAGGTCAGACATTAAAAAGCGCGGAATTTAAATGGTATCGGATAAATGATGCCGGTATGGAAGTTGAATACTTCAATATGTTGCTAGAAAATGTCAAGGTCGTCAGTTCTGCCCCTCATATGCTTGACATCAAAAACCCGATGACAGAAAAGCACAATCATTTAGAAAATGTATCCCTTCGATACGAGAAAATCACCTGGAAATATTGTGACGGCAACGTCCAGTTCTCTGATGCCTGGAACGAAAGATGATTCAATGTACGTTTCATCTTAACGGCGGCCAGTTATCAACGCTGAACTGCCCGGGGATTGGTTTTTTTCCTGCTTACTCAGGTAATAAAGGATTTCACAGAAACAATCCCGATTCAGTTGCGAAACCAAAAAGAGGTCCTCTTCCTCCAGGTAAATACTACATCGTTACCAGACCGACGGGCGGATTACTTTCCCGATGGGATGATGCAATAAAAGGGCTAAGAAGCGGATCCGATCGCGACCTTTGGTTTGCTTTGTACCGGGAGGACAGTCTTATTGATGACACTACCTTCATAAATGAAGTGGAAAGAGGCCACTTTCGTTTGCACCCTGCTGGCAGTTCAGGAAACAGCGATGGCTGCATTACATTACCAAACCATGCTGATTATCGGATACTTATGTTCGCTTTGTATCGTTCTCCCGCCATGATGATTACGGCACAACTAAAAGCCTTTGGAATAATACAGGTGTATTGATGAAACCCATTACCTATGTATGGATATGGCTTACAGAACTACTGACCGTGTCAGTCATTTATAGTGTTATGTGTTTCTTCATGCCTGATGAAGCTATTTTTGACTGGTATGAGGAAAAGTACGGCTTTGTTATCGAAACCAAATGGTACGACTGGTACACCTTAATCCTTTATATCATTGCAATTGCAATGACTTCAGGGCTCATATGGCTAACTGCGTATTTGTCCAGGAAAAGACGTGGGATAGCTCTTCTGAAATGAAGCAAATGTAATAAAAAAACCGCCT
The DNA here is from genome assembly GCF_005843915.1 of Enterobacter sp. MF024. Classification (NCBI taxonomy): domain Bacteria; kingdom Pseudomonadati; phylum Pseudomonadota; class Gammaproteobacteria; order Enterobacterales; family Enterobacteriaceae; genus Enterobacter; species Enterobacter sp. MF024. The sequence goes on from NZ_VCBB01000002.1 coordinate 251,295, forward strand.
TGCGGGGCGGTTTCACGACACTGCTTATTGCTTTGATTATTCTTGTCTTTCCCATGGTAGCCGGAGTGGGACTTGAACCCACACAGCGCGAACGCCGAGGGATTTTAAATCCCTTGTGTCTACCGATTCCACCATCCGGCCTCGGGAAGAAAGTGGAGGCGCGTTCCGGAGTCGAACCGGACTAGACGGATTTGCAATCCGCTACATAACCGCTTTGCTAACGCGCCTTAAATCTTTTGTCTTGCGACTGACACCCGCTATTGCGTATGTCTTAAATTTGGAGCGGGAAACGAGACTCGAACTCGCGACCCCGACCTTGGCAAGGTCGTGCTCTACCAACTGAGCTATTCCCGCATTTATCAAGTCATTACGCTAATCACTTGATTTTGCTATCGACTAACGGACCGTGCCGTCGTTCGATGCGTTGCATTCTACTTACCTGACGTTTTGAGTCAACGTTAATTTTCACCCCAACAGATCGTTTGCTGAAAATTACGTCGAAACGATCACTGATCAAGCAAATCGCCCCGTGCGGCGTTCAAATATTGCAACATTGACCACAGGGTCAGCACTGCGGCGACCATAAACAGGCCAATACCGGCCCACTCTACCCACTCGTTTGGACGCCACAGCATCCACACCAGTGCCGCCATCTGCGCGGTAGTTTTGACCTTGCCAATCCAGGAGACCGCCACGCTGCTGCGTTTACCCAGTTCCGCCATCCACTCTCGCAGGGCAGAGATGATAATTTCACGGGCAATCATGGTCGCCGCAGGCAGGGTGACCCACCAGCTGTGATAGTGCTCAACCACCAGCACCATTGCGATGGCCACCATCACCTTGTCCGCCACCGGGTCGAGGAAGGCGCCGAAACGGGTGCTCTGGTTCCAGCGACGAGCAAGATAACCGTCAAACCAGTCAGTGACTGCCGCAATGAAAAAGATAAGCGCACATGCGAAAGGAGCCCAGACAAAGGGCAGATAAAACGCCAGTACAAAGAAAGGAATGAGCACGACGCGGAAGAGCGTCAGCAACGTAGGGATATTTAATCGCATAGTGACGGTAACTGTTTGTTGTCAGTAATTATTAGCCCTATGTTGCTACAGAGCCCTCAATGTTTCAACGAGTAGTAGATCTTTTCTGCCAGCCCTTGCGAAATACCTGGCACTTTTGCAATTTCCTCGACGCTGGCGTTGAGTAATCCTTGCAAACCGCCCATATATTTCAGCAACATCTGGCGACGTTTTGGCCCGACCCCTTCGATCGTTTCCAGCGTACTGGTGTTTTTCACTTTTGCCCGTTTTTTGCGGTGGCCGCTAATAGCATGATCGTGCGACTCATCGCGAATATGCTGGATCACATGTAACGCAGGCGAGTCCGGCGGCAGGCTAAAGCCCTCCCCTTCCGGCTCCAGGAACAGGGTTTCCAGGCCGGCTTTACGATCGGTACCTTTTGCCACGCCTAACAACAGCGGATGATGCTTGTCCCAGGTCACGTCCAGTTCGGCAAACACCGATTTTGCCTGGGCGAGCTGGCCTTTACCACCGTCAATCAGGATAACGTCCGGGATCTTACTTCCTTCGATAGCTTTACCGTAGCGACGGCGCAGCACCTGATTCATGGCGGCGTAATCATCCCCGGGGGTGATATCAGTAATGTTGTAGCGCCGGTATTCCGCACGCAGCGGGCCGTTCGCGTCGAACACCACGCAGGAGGCCACGGTCTGCTCCCCCATCGTGTGGCTGATATCGAAACACTCCATGCGTTTCACCTCCGGCAGTTTGAGCACCGTCGCCAGCGCAACAAGACGCTGATGAACGGTCGACTGCTGTGACAGTTTGGTGGTCAACGCCGTTGCGGCATTGGTGCGCGCCAGTTTCAGGTAGCGGGCACGATCGCCGCGCGGTTTGGTCTGCACATTTACCCGACGCCCAGCCAGCTCCGACAGCGAATCTGCCAGCAGGGTTTTATCGCTCAGATTAAAATCGAGCAGAATCTCAGACGGCACCGTTCGCATCTGGCTGCCCTGGAGATAGAACTGCCCGACAAAGGTCTCCACCACTTCGCCCAGCTCCGTACCACCCGGCACTTTCGGGAAATAACTGCGGCTGCCCAGGACCTTACCCTGACGGATAAAGAGCACATGCACGCAGGCCATGCCCGCATCGAACGACACGCCAATCACGTCCAGGTCGTCGCCGTTATTGGAGACGAACTGTTTTTCCGTTACCCGTCGCACGGCCTGGATCTGATCGCGGATCCGCGCCGCCTCTTCAAAGTTCAGCGCCTGGCTGGCCTTCTCCATGCGGGCGATAAGCTGATTCAGCACCTGGTCGTCTTTACCGGCCAGGAACAGGCGCACATATTCCACCTGTTGAGCGTACTCCTCTTCGCTGACCAGCCCTTCGACGCACGGCCCGAGGCACCGACCTATCTGATACTGCAGGCAGGGGCGAGAACGGTTGCGATAGACGCTGTTTTCACACTGGCGAATCGGGAAGATCTTCTGCAGCAGCGCCAGGGTTTCCCGCACCGCGTAGCCGTTAGGGAACGGGCCGAAGTACTCGCCTTTCGCGTGCTTGGCCCCGCGATGGCTAGCGAGGCGCGGATGGGTATCGCCACTCAGGAAAATAAACGGGTAGGATTTGTCATCGCGCAGCAGCACGTTGTAACGCGGCTGATACAGCTTGATGTAGTTATGCTCCAGCAACAGCGCTTCGGTCTCTGTGTGGGTCACAGTGACGTCAATCTGCTGGATCTGAGCGACCAGCGCTTCTGTTTTGCGGGAGGCAAGATTGCTGCGGAAGTAGCTGGAAAGACGCTTTTTAAGATCTTTCGCTTTTCCGACATAGATAACCGTCCCGCCTGCGTCGTACATCCGGTAGACGCCTGGCTGGCTGGTGACGGTTTTCAGGAAAGCACTGGATTCAAACACTTCACTCACTGACTAATTAGGGTCTCGGCATTGCACAGACCATGACGGATGGCCAGGTGAGTGAGTTCGACATCGCCATGGATGTTCAGTTTACTGAACATTCGGTAGCGGTAGCTGTTCACCGTTTTCGGGCTGAGATTAAGCTGCTCAGAGATCTCATTCACCTTCTGGCCTTTGGTAATCATCAGCATAATCTGCAATTCGCGCTCAGACAAACTGGCAAACGGTGATTCGGTCTTTTCTGGCTCAATCTGGCTGAGCGCCATTTGCTGCGCGATATCGGAAGCAATATAGCGCTGTCCGGAATAGACAGACCGGATAGCGTTGACAACTTCCTGCGGAGCGGCACCTTTGCTCAGGTAGCCCGCGGCGCCCGCCTGCATGACTTTTGCAGGAAGGGGGTTTTCAGTGTGAACCGTCAGCATGATCACTTTGGTATCGACCCAGGCGCGCGCGATTTTACGCGTTGCTTCCAGGCCGCCGATACCGGGCATGTTCATGTCCATCAGGACGACATCAGCAGTATTCGTCCGGCACCATTTTACGGCGTCTTCACCGCAGCAGGCCTCGCCAGCAACTTTTATACCTTTAATATCTTCAAGAATGCGTCGTATCCCTGCGCGCACCAGTTCGTGGTCATCAACAAGAAGGACGTTGATCAAAGGAAATTCTCCAGAATAGGGATAACGCTACAGACAGTTAATTCGGCTCATATTAACGTTTTTTATCGCAAACTGAAAACGTTAAAAAATGCATGCCTTCGATAAGGCTCTCTTTTTTGGAAATTAACTTGTACATCAACTGGAAACAGTAGCCTTGCTCAGTATGGCTCAACCCTCTTTCTTAAGTCAGATGTTTTCAAAAATTGACGAAATTTAAAGGCTATTTTTCCGCTGTAAAAATACCCCATATAATTTTGTAACAATAATTAACGTTTGCATTACCTTAGCCAAACAATAATCACGGTCGACACTCTTAAAAAGTTTAGTCGGGGCTAAGGTTTAATTAAATAAACAAGACGGGTAAAAGTACAAAAAACAACCACTGCATTTTTTTTTACGGCTTGTGGTATACTCCGCCGCCTTGAACTTTGATCTCTGCGCTCAAGCGCCGTTTTTATGATGAGGAAAATAAATGAGCACACCTGATTTTGCCACTGCTGAGAATAATCAAGAACTGGCACAGGAAGTCTCCTGCCTGAAATCTCTGCTTACCCTGATGCTCCAGGCAATGGGCCAGGCCGACGCGGGTCGTGTGATCCTTAAGATGGAACGCCAGATTGCGCAGATGGAAGATTCATCTCAGGCTGAAGTATTTTCCAGCACCGTTAAGCAAATCAAGCAAGCTTACCGTCAATAAAACATAAACGGCTGAAAGCAATGCATTCAGCCGTTTACTCGTCTGCCACGCAGAACAGAATTGTAGTCAGATAATCCCCGTCGCCGCCGCATAGCAGGCAATCTGCGTCTTGTTTGGCGCATTGAATTTCTTCTGCATATTCTTCTGATGGAAGTTCACCGTATTTTCAGAAATAGAAAGAATGATGGCTATTTCTGCTGAGGTCTTCCCTTCCGCCGTCCATTTCAGAATTTCTTTCTCGCGCTTGCTGAATTTCATTTCCGGTGGCATCACCATTTCATGCTCCAGCCGCAGCAGCGTCGTCAATGCCATTTGCACCAGCATTTGCAGACGCATTTCAACCACTTCCCCCATCATCACGTTTATTGACAGGCTGGTACTGGAAACCGACAGGAATCCCATCGCATGATTTGGCAGCATCAGACACTGGGTGATCCCTTTACGCAGGCCATGATCGCGCGCACCGTCCCATAAGGATTGCGCATCCGCGAACAGAGCATCGTTCCAGGGTAAGTGTCCGTGAACGAAATTCTCGGGTTTCAGTACCGGATCGATAGCGAAATAATTTTCCGCCTGATACTGCGCCATCCACTGTTGCGGATAGGTGGAATGCACCGAAACTTTGGGTCGGGTGAACGGTACCGGATGACGAACGCAGAGGGCAAAGAAATCGTAGCCCAGGCTCTGAGTTTGTCGCTGAAGTTCGGGATATACCTCGTCGGCTGATGTCATCTCCTGAAAACGGAGATAGCATTCCCGTCGCCATGTGAAAAAGTCTAAATCCTTCATACCAGCTGAATGAAGCCCCTGTAAAAGATAATCATTATTATGATTTCTTAAATTAACACATAAATCTTATTTATATGTATAAAATATCGACCCCGGAGTATTTATCTACACATTTTATGCACTTAGGGTGGTTATGACGGGATAAAATCACGGCAGTATACATTTCTGGGGTGAATATTTTGCTCCGGAGATTAATTCCGGAGCAATTAAAAACAAATATGCTATTGCATCAGGAATTTTTCCAGAAATTGCCGGGTGCGAGGCTGCTGGGGATTAGCGAAGAGCTCTTTAGCTGGCCCCTGCTCAACGATACGCCCCTGATCCATAAATATCGCCCTGTCCGCGACATCACGGGCAAAACTCATCTCATGGGTCACGATCACCAGGGTGCGCTTCTCCTGCGCCAGCTGGCGAATGGCATTCAGTACCTCCCCCACCAGCTCCGGATCCAGCGCAGAGGTAGGTTCATCAAACAGGATCACGTCAGGACGCATCGCCAGCGCGCGGGCAATTGCCACACGCTGCTGCTGCCCACCGGAGAGACGACGCGGGTAGCTGGTCTCTTTACCGGAAAGCCCGACTTTTGCCAGCAGCTCGCAGGCGCGGGCGGTAGCTTCCTCTTTGGGTTCGCCTTTGACAATCACCGGCCCTTCAATGATGTTTTCCAGCACCGTGCGATGGGGAAACAGATTAAAACTCTGGAATACGAAGCCAACGTGCTGACGCAGACGACGAATCAGCCCCTTTTGCTGACTCAGCGATTTGCCGGTATCAATGGTGATATCACCCACCCGAATAGTGCCTCCTTCCGGGTGTTCCAGCAGGTTGATGCTGCGCAGCAGCGTGGTTTTACCGGAACCGCTGGGCCCGATAATCGCCACCACTTCGCCCTCCTGCACTTCCAGATCGATGCCGTGCAGCACCGTCTGGCCGTGAAACTTCTTCACCAGGTTTTTAACGTCGATAGCACTCATTTCGGATCACGCTCCTGGCGGTTAAGCTGGTTTTCAAAATAGTTTTGCAGCGCCGACAGCACCGTCGCCATGATCCAGTAGATCAGCGAGGCGGCCAGATACATGGTGAAGACCTCCAGGGTGCGCGAGGTGATCAGCTGCGCCTGGCGGAACAGCTCCGGCACCTGAATGGTGGCCGCCAGCGAGGTGTCCTTCACCAGGCTGATAAAGCTGTTGCTGAGCGGCGGCAGCGCCACGCGCGCGGCCTGCGGCAGAATGGCCCGGCGCAGGGTTTGCCACGGCGTCATACCGATACTGGCCGCGGCTTCCCACTGGCCTTTATCAATTGAGGAGATCGCCGCACGCAGGGTTTCTGCGGCATAGGCGGCGGTGTTGAGCGACAGGCCAATCATCGCCGCCGGGATCGGATCAAGCTCGATACCAAACTGCGGCAGGCCGTAGTAGATCATAAAAAGCTGGGCAATCAGCGGCGTGCCGCGGAATATAGAAATATAAAAACGCGCCAGCCAGCGTAGGGGCAGCAGAGGCGACAGGCGCATCAAGGCCAGCAAAAAGCCCAGCACCAGGCCAAAAAACATCCCGCCAATACTCAGCTGCAGCGTAAACACTGCGCCTTTCAGCAGGAAGGGCAACGAATCAATCACCAGTTGGATACTTTCTTGCATTATGATTTTTCTGCCTGTGATTTAGACATGAGGATGGTAGGCAAAGAGAGCGGGCGCCCCGCCGGTATGAATAAACAGAATCGGGCCTTCATCTTTGAAGCGCTTCTGCTCGATCCCGTCGATAAGCCCGGCCATGGCTTTGCCGGTATAGACCGGATCGAGCAGGATCCCTTCCAGACGCGCCAGCAGTTTGACCGCTTCCGTGCCTTCATCATTTGGCGTGCCATAGCCCGGTGCGAAGTAGTCATCCCACAGGATGATATCCGCCTTCGCGCTCACCTCCAGCTGCTGCGCCACCGCCTGCTGCAGCGTGACCACCTTCGATTTTTGATCGGCAATACTGCGTGACACGGTGACGCCAATCAGTTCAACCTCGGGCATGAGCTGCTCCAGCCCTACCGCCAGACCGGCATGGGTGCCTGCGCTGCCGGAGGCCACCACTACCGAGGAGATGCCAACCGCGCCTTCACACTGCTGGGCGATCTCCAGCGCGCTTTCGACATAGCCCAGCGCACCCAGCGCGTTCGAGCCGCCGACCGGGATCACATACGGACGAAAACCCTGAGCTTCAACGCGGGTCGCCAGCTCGTTCAGCTGTGCCACAGGATCGGTCAGCGCGTCGCACATCTCCACCTGCACGTTGAACAGATCCAGCAGCAGACGGTTGCCGTTGCCGAGGTAGTTTTCTGCTTTGGTGCCGATTGGGTTTTCCAGCAGGGCGATACAGTGCAGCCCCAGTTTTGCCGCCACGGCCGCGGTCTGGCGCACGTGGTTGGACTGGATAGCCCCTGCGGTAATCAGCGTGTCGGCGCCTTCACGCAGCGCATCCGCCGCCAGGAACTCCAGCTTGCGCAGCTTGTTGCCACCCATGGCCATGGGCGTCACGTCATCACGTTTAATAAGGATGTCGCGCCCGAGATAGTCCGATAAGCGCGGTAAGTACTCCAGCGGCGTCGGCGCGCCGATAAATTCGAGGCGCGGAAAACGCGTCAGATTCTGTAATGACATGAAAATCTCCATAACCCTGTCTAAGTCAGATTTTTTTATTATGCACGCTGATGGCGAGGAAATAAAAAAGGCGCTTATCAAAGCGCCTTTTTTTTCAGTCAACTGCTTACTTTGTGACGTCTGCCCCGAACCATTTTTCGGACAGCGCCTTCAGGCTGCCGTCTTTCTGCATTTCTGCAATGGCGCCGTCAACGGCTTTCACCAGATCTTCGTTATCCTTGCGGATCGCCACGCCCGCTTCCTGACGGGAGAAGGCATCACCGGCTACGGCCAGGGTATCTTTGGTTTTCTTCACCAGATCCAGCGCCGCCAGACGGTCAACCAGAATGGCATCGATACGGCCTACGCGCAGATCCTGGTATTTGGTCGGGTCATCATCATAGGTACGAATATCCACGCCCTGCACGTTCTGGCGCAGCCACTCTTCGTAGTTGGTACCCAGACCGACACCGACTTTTTTGCCCTTCAGATCGGCGGCAGATTTAATCGAGTCTTCGTTGCCTTTTTTCACCAGCGCCTGGATACCGGAGACGGTATATGGGGTGGAGAAGTCATATTTTTTCTTACGTTCATCAGAGATGGTGACCTGGTTAATCACCACATCGATACGTTTTGAGTCCAGCGACGCCAGCATGCCGTCCCACTTGGTCGGCTTCAGGGACGCTTTAACGCCGAGGTGTTTTGCCAGCTCTTCGGCGAACTCTACTTCAAAACCGGTCAGTTTACCGTCGTCACCCTGGAAGCTGAACGGAGGATAGGTCCCTTCCAGCCCAACCAGCAGCGTGCCGCGCTCTTTAACTTTATTTAAAAGACCTTCTGCTGCGAAGGTCTTGACGCTCATACCCGCAACCAGCGCAACGGCCATTACACCCATCAGCGCCTGACGACCCAGAAGTGCAAATTTCATACATACCCCGATATCATAGGAATTTTGAGTGTAGTGTAGGGTGTTCGGCCGTAAGGTCAAACACGACTGCGCTACATGTTATTCATTTTTAATATATATCAGAAGTTGTTTCGCGGTGGACTTTCTGCTTCACCGCCACCGGCATTTGCGATTTGTATTGCGCATATTTGCGCAGCGCAATCCGGTAGTTATTGGTGCTGGTCGCAGGCAGCCACGGCTCCAGATTTTCGTCCAGATAACCGTTGGTCAAAAGCTCGCGTGAGATATTTTGCGAGGTCAGATGCTGGCCAAGGCGACGCAGACGGACAACATATTCCCGCACCGTTCCATGGCTCATCTCTGTCTGTTCAAACAGGAACTGCTTGAAGCCGATAATGTCGAAAAAGTCGCTCTGCTCTTTACAGTGCAGATCGCCACAAAAACGACATAACGCCACCCACTCTTTTTGCTCCTCCAGCCATCCGGCTTCATCCAGCAGGGTATCGAGACGGGAGATCGCAATTTTATTGACGATCTCTCCACGACGGACCAGCGTGATGCGGTCGAGCAATTTATGGCAATGGGCGCAATGCGTCTGGCTGTGTTTAAAGTCTTTCAGGTAGCGGCTTAGTGGCCGTCTTTTAGATTGCTGCACCGTCATGATAACTCCTGGTTGTCAATACGTTGTGCGGCACTTAACGGGTGACAGGGATCACCTATAACTTACCCAGCTTGGTACGTAAGCGTTTAATGGCCTGACTATGCAGCTGGCTAACCCGCGACTCCCCGACTTCCAGCACGGCACCAATCTCCTTGAGATTGAGCTCTTCCTGGTAATAAAGGGTCAGCACCAGTTGTTCGCGTTCCGGTAAAGCCTCAATGGCTTCCATCACGCGCTGGCGAACGTTGCCTTCCATTAGCTGATGCAACGGGTTTTCCTGCTGATGATCGTCCGTCACCAGTTCGATGCTATCGCCATGCTCTTCGCGCCACTCGTCGTAAGAGAAGAGTTGGCTATTATTGGTATCGAGCAACATCTGACGGTAGTCGGCAGTGGTGATCCCCAGACGATCCGCAACCTCGGTTTCCGTCGCGTTACGTCCGAGCTCTTGCTCCAGCTGCCCCATCGCCTGCGCCACTTCGCGTGCATTGCGGCGAACACTGCGCGGCACCCAATCCCGGCTGCGCAGTTCATCCAGCATCGCACCACGAATACGCTGTACTGCGTAAGTCGTAAATGCCGTTCCTTGCAGAGCGTCGTATCGGTCAACTGCATTCAATAACCCGATACCGCCCGCTTGTAGCAGATCGTCCAGTTCCACACTCGCCGGCAGACGTACCTGAAGCCGCAATGCTTCATGGCGCACCAGCGGAACATAACGCTGCCACAGCGAGTGTTTATCCATTACACCTTCAGCGGTATAGAGTGAATTCACGATAAACAGCCCTGCGTTAGTTGAGTTATCGGCATGATTATCCGATTCTGGAGGGGTTTTAATCGTGTGAATAGGGGGGGGAATGGGGGGTTATTTAGGATTTACCCACCCAACGATCTTCCGGGATCGCGTAGAACACTAATTCAAATGCTAATTCTGGGTGGTGGGCACGTAAGTAAAACTTGTAGCCCGCGTTCACAGATTGCACAAATTGCGGAATAGTGATCAGATCCTCAGGCTTATGGTAAACGCTAATTGCCAGTACCGGACTGTGTTCCCTAATTGTTATTTCAGCACCCCGTAACGCATTGAGCTCAGCACCTTCAACATCCATTTTGATAAAGGTCGCTTTTTTGCCCTGTAAGATATTATCGATACTGGTTAATGCAATACTTTCCCCTGCAGCAGCTTCATCGCTGAGCCGTGATGAGAGAGCCAGTCCTGATTGGAAATAGAGCCGGGCTTCTTCATGCCAAACACCTTTATTCACGCAGAGGCATGATTTTATATATGCGGTGTTCGCCACAAGCTTATTAAAGTTATCAACGTCAGGTTCGAAGCCAATAATATTTTCCGGCTGCACGAAACCCTGTGCTTCAAACTCTTGCATGAAAGCATTAATGCTGTCGCCATCATAGGCACCACAGTCGACAAACACCTCTCCCTCTTCCAACTGGACAACATCCAGAGGGAAGTAATGTTTCGGTTCGTAAACAGAGTGATACGGTCCGCGTTTAGCACTCAACCGCTGATTGAGAAATGCCACCAGCGTGCGCTTCGATTTCTCATCCGCGAGTTGCTCATAAAACTGGTTTAGTACTTCTGAATTTTCTTCGCAAAATTCAGGCGTATACCACAGGTTCGTATTAACACCGATGAATGCGGGATCGTAAATCAACACTTCGCAGGCCGCTTCACTTAATGTCGCACTCAGTTCAGGTGTAACATGCTGCAAGGCAACGATACCGTTGAAAGCGGTCTTATTAGCAATGAGATCTTCGATAGCAATAACAGGTATGTCATGGAAATCGGCACCTACAGAGATATAAGCTCGGTTTAGTGCGACATAATCTAACTGGATATTCTGGCGCGCCAGAAAATTCCACGTCATCTCGCCCAGGCAGCCAGCACCGTATAGCACCAGAGGGTTACCATTATTTTGCATGCGCTGCAGAGTATCGAAAAAGTAATTATTTTTCTCTGTCAGCAAATTTAATAAGCTCATTGAATCCTCATTTTAAGAGATAGCTGGATTGTTAATACATACACGGCTTGCTGAGTGCGCACTTTGTTGCGTCTTTTGCAAAAAGTCCAGACCACGCTGCGCCGTATCAGCGCCTGCAGAATAAGCGGACTCTTCACCCCGCAAACTCGCTGCAATGTCGGCATAATAGTTGGCGAAAGCTTCAATAAAACCTGCCGGGTGACCAGCTTTGAACCGGCAATAGCGATCATGGTGAGCCACGCGGTTATCGCCTGAAGTGCGATCCACCAGCGAGATCCGGCCTGCACTGTCGCTCATACGCAGCACTTCCGGATCCATCTGCACCCATTCTGCGCTACCTTCCGAACCATAAACACGAAGGCGTAACCCGTTGCGATAACCCATGGCCGCTTTACCGTACCAGTAGTTACAGACCAAATCGTCGGTATAACGCGAGACAATATGTACGGTATCCACAACATTCGGAATGCGTGCGAAAGTGCTGTTTACCGCATATACGTCCAGCGCCTGTTTGTTGGTGAGAAATTCGACCATGTGGTGGACATGAACCCCCAGATCGAGGGATACGGTCGGGATCGGGCCATCGCTACAGCGCCATGATTGCGGTATTGCTGGCGATCCATCGGCCCTGACTCTGGCAAATCCTTCCTGAGGCATTTCGACCATAACCTGCTGGATCTTACCGAGTTCTCCGCTCAGCAAACGCTCCCGCAACTCGCGGATCATCGGATATCCGCTGTAGTTATAGGTCACAAAAAGCTTGCCCGATAAGCGTTCAACTTCATCAGCAATCTCTTTCGCCTCTTCCACGGTTGCGACTAACGCTTTCTCGCAAATAACCGGCAGACGGTACTCCAGACAGGCCAGGATGATTTCCCGGTGGGCAGGCGTCGGCGTCAGAATGACCAGCGCGTCTAAATCCTGATGACACTCTTCCAGTAGCACCATCGCGTCGCGGTAGATCTTTTCTGGCTCGAGGCCCCACTGCTGCCCGGTCTGAAAATTAATAGCCTGGTCACGACTAAAACAACCGGCGATTAATTTGAAGTGTCCATCCATCTGGCTGGCAATTTTATGAGTCTGACCTATTGCGGAATTTATGCCGCCACCAATAAACCCCAGAGAAAGTGGCTTAAACATCAACATATCCTTCATAAGCATTGAGCAAAAAATAATCTTTTAGTTGCGGCGTCATCTGTAGCAAGGTCGCGTCATCCCTGAACTCAGCAAAAATTAGTCCCGCTCTGTCACCCGGCGCCGGCCCTACAAGGGTGCCGGGGCTGGTCAACGGGATCATTTCAATCACATCAGCCGGTAAGGATTTAAACGCGAAGCCCATAAATCGCATCGGACGATCGACAGAGACGGTATGGCGCGCAATAGATCTGATCTGCACCGGTCGGCGTGGCGCAACGGGTGTTGATTTGCCAAGAAACGGCGCGACAAACCAGTCGGCATAGGCCACACCGGTGGAAAGTTCAATCAGGCGGGAATAAAGATCGCCCGGACAGCGTCGGGTTAATTCGATGAGCCAGAATTGCCCTTCACTGGCGATAAACTGGGTATGCAGCAGGCCATCGACCAGTCGCAGATCGCTGACAATGCTTTGCATGCACTCGCTGACCCTGTCGCGCAGCGCCGGTGACAGTTTCTGACTGAGGCTGCTGCTGTTTACCTGCCAGGGATAAACCGTGCAGTATTCATCAACAAAAAACTCGCAGACGATTTCACCGTTGCGGATAAATGCAGAGTGGCTGTAAAGATCGCCTTCGCAAAAATTTTCCACCACGTACTGTTTACCCGGCGAGGCCTCGCGTGCGGTTTCGATCGCCCCCTCCAGCATTACCCAGTCGGTCACTTTGGTAATGCCGTTACCGCTGTAGGCATCAACCGGCTTAACCAGCAGTGGTAACGTTAAGCGCCGCGCTTGTTCTGCATTCCAGGCGGCCTGCGGCACGGGCAGACCTTTATTATGCGCCCAGGCACGAAATTTATCTTTCAGGAAAATCGTGTCGCTGACATCAGGTGTATCGAAACCGGGCAGTCCCAGCGCATGTGCAACCCGGCAGCCGCTCAGGTAGGAAATGTCAGTTACGCCCGGAAGCAGCGCCGCGATATTCTCTTCCCGCGCAATCGCCAGCACGGCGTCGGTATGCGCATAGTTTTGCAGGCGTGACGTATCAGCATATTTCATCCCCGCGTCGCCCGCTTTTCCGCTGCATATCAGCGTGCGAAAACCAGCCGCTTTCACGGCATGCTGCAGCGGCAGAGAGGCAAATCCTGCATCCAGCATTAAAGCCTGAGGTAACTGTTTCATCCCGCGCACCTCTCAAGAATAAGTTCCACGTCGTGACTCTCGTCGCACAGACTGGCGGCCCGTTTAATGGTCTCGACGATGCGAAGTTGGTCTTGTACCGAAAGCCCCGGATAAATCGGTAAGCACAGTACCTCTTGCGCAATCTTATTGGCGCAAGGCAGATTCTCTGGCGAGGAGGTAGGTAATCCACGGTACATCGCGAAGGAACTGATCAGTGGGAAGAAATAACGCCGCGTATAAATGTTCTCCGTTTTGAGCAAGTCGTACACTTCATCCCGCGTCAGAGGGAAGGCGTTCTTGATCAAAATCGGGAAGTAGGCATAGTTCCAGCTCACGTCCTCAGGAATCTGAATTAACTCGATGTCATCAATGTCTGCCAGCATCGCGGAATAGCGCTGATAGATCGATGCTCTTTCGTTTAATGCAGTATCGATATGTTTGAGCTGAAGCAGCCCGAATGCGGCCTCAACCTCATTCATTTTGGCGTTGATGCCCGGTGCGACGACCCGGGTTTCACCGGCAAAACCGAAGTTCTTCAGATAATCAATGCGCTGCTTGGTCGCGGCATCATGGCAAACAATGGCGCCGCCTTCGAAAGTATTAAACACTTTTGTTGCATGGAAACTCAGAACAGAGAGATCCCCTTGATTGAGAATGCTGACGCCGTCCTGGCGCACGCCAAACGCATGGGCCGCGTCATAGATCACCTTCAGACCGTAGGCGTCAGCAATCTGCTGAATTTTGTCCATTTCACTCGGGATACCGTAACAGTGGACCGGCATAATGGCCGTAGTATTGGGGGTGATGAGCTCTTCTATACGACGGGGATCGATATTAAAGGTATCGGGATCGATGTCCGCAAAGACCGGCGTCAGGCCATTCCATAACAACGTGTGCGAGGTGGCAACGAAGGAGTACGGCGTGGTAATCACCTCACCCGTCACGCGCAGCGCCTGCAGGGCGGTTAAAAGAGCAAGCGTACCGTTGGCAAACAGGCAAATGTGTTTCACTCCAAGGTAGTCCGCCAGCGCCGCTTCCAGCTGCTGATGAAATTCCCCACCGTTGGTCAGCACTTTGTTTTGCCAGATTTGCTCCAGGTAAGGGATAAACTCCTCCAGAGGGGGGAGCAACGGACTGGTGACATACACGTTATCACTCATAAGAGAACCTGTGGAATGAGGGGATTATCACCAATCATAACGAGATCATCTGCTGAGCTATCGGTAAAACAAGGCGTCTTTCGAGGTGTAATTATACGGAACGACGCAAAAAGAATGACAGGCGCTCCGAAGAGCGCCTTTTTTTACATGAACAACGTACGAATTGCAGTCGGTATGTTTTGCGGATCCCAGATGTAAGGGCGAAGTTCGTCGGCGCTAACAGGGTTTCGTTCAGTATTGATCAGTGCCTGCTGCCACTGTTGCGGATCGGCTTTCAGACGCAGGATCGGCAGAGCATTGCGTAGCGAAGGCACGTCACTGACGATCACCCGGCAGCCCCCTGCAGCAAGCTGAACGGCGAGATAGTCATCCTTAAAACGATTATGGTCGCTGTTCTGCCTGAACAGAACGGCTGAGTGAATGCGGAGTCGTTGCAGTTGTTCACCAGAGAGCCTTTCCCCCTGCCAGCGAACCGTTTCCGCCACCAGCGGGATCCAGGCTTTTGGCCAGTTTCCCAGCAGCACCCAGTCCAGGTGTTCTCGTGTCGCCGCAATTATCCGCCCCACAAACTCCCGCTCTTTGTCTGATAACGAGCCAGGAATACACAAGACGCGTCGACGGGCTGAGGGTTCGCGGTCAGGCATTGCAATATCTTCACGCGACAGCAGTACCGGCAGACGTACCGCGGCCATTTTACGTTTAGCGAGCAGAATTTCACGTTCACCCGACCAGGTAAGCCACTGGTTGACCGCAGCATCAGGTGCCGGAACATTATTTACCGGGCCTCCGCTGTCGGCCAGGGCGAGAACGCGCAGCGGAGCGACTGCGTTCGCTGCCACGAGCCGCGCGGATAATGCCGCGTTCGGGGCATCTGTCAGCACCACGGTGCCAGGAGCCGCGCGCAGGATATCGGGAACGGTCAGAGACGGGCTGCCCTGTTTCAGAACGATCTCTCCCTCTGCCGCCATCATTTGAAACAGATGAGTGATACGTTGCAAGTACTCAGCCGTTCCGCCATTGTTTATGAGCAGCACGCAGGAGTGCGCCGGAGATAAACCTGTCAGCCAGTTCGCGGGGGCGATGTCAGTAACAAAGAGCGGATCCTGGAGCGCACAATTGCGGTTATAGGCCGGATCGTCGGTGAAATAACGCGGAGCTGACGCCATCAGGAGCTGACGCTGCGGATTTTCGCTCACGCAGACCGCTTCACAGAGGAGGGCATTATCGGAGGCCACCACGCTATATGGCGTCCAGACGGCGAGATAGCCTGACGCACTCAGAGTCAGTGAAGCCACAATATCGATGGCATGTTCATCGTCATAACCGGTGGGCAGGCCCTCAATACGTTGCCAGGCATCGCGTCGGATAAGCAGGCAGTTGCCGCTTAACGCCGAATAGTTTTGATCGCACTGGTAGCGGGACATATACCCCTCTGACTGCCACGGCTCGCCCTGCCCTGCGTGCCCTGCCCATCCCCTGGCCCCCACAATCACCCCAGCGCTTAACAGACGCTGATCGGTGGTGATGATTTTAGGCCCGACGCAGCCCACTTCGGCTCGTACCGCATGGCTCAGCAGCGTCTTAAGCCAGTTTTTAAGGACAAACAGCGTATGAAGATCCAGCAATAACAGATAGTCACCGGTCGCATTTTTTTCGAGATGATTTATCCGGCTGGGGTAATTCTGCTGCGCCTCACACACCAGAACCTTAAGCGGCATTACGGCCTGTATCTGACGGATGACGTCACGCATCGGCTCGCTGGCGTTTTCACTCACCGCCAGCAGAACCTCTTTGTGCGGCCAGTCGGTGTTATTCATCAGGCTTTCAATACAGCGCACCAGCAGCGCGGGATCGTCTCCGGCATCCAGTAAAATACTGACAGTTTCGTTCTGTGGCGGATGATAAATCAGACGCCAGGCGGCGTTGTTTTGCCTTTCCAGCTGCGCCTCAGGATAGCCACGCCGTTGCAGGTAAGCGCTGAGGATCTGCTGTTCTTCTTCCGGACTGTGCCGGGAGAAGATCGCTTCTGGCGTAAGCGTCACCACATCGGCGATATGGCCGATAGTCCCGGTGCCCCACTCCAGCAGATAGTGGATGACCAGCTCTGATTCGAACGCGTGACGAAGGTCAGGATTAAACCCGCCCGCCGCCAGCCAGCCCTCGCGCCGGAACCAGACCCGGCGCAGATAGCGGTGCGGCGAAGCGAGGAACAGATCCAGATTGAAATCGGGCTTACGTAGCGGGGTGACTTCACCGTTCACATGACGAATGGCTTCGTCGGAAAATATCGCCTGACACTCCCCCGCCTCTGCCAACATCTGGCGCATCAGCCCGATGCTCGCAGGCGTATATTCAGCCCCGGCGTCAATGCAGTGCAGCCAGTCAAACGCCTGAGCTTCGGCAAGCCGGGTGATGCACGTTATCCACTCACTCACCCCAACAGAGCAGGCGTTAAAGCGGCTGACGTCGATATGTGACGCGGGGGCAACCAGCAACACGGACTGCGTATCAACACCCTGCTGCGCGAGAGAGGCGAGCGAAGCGGCAATCTCATTCTCCTGCGCATCCTGGCAGAGGATCATGTGCAGTAGCACCGTCTGCGCCGTCAACGCCTGCGGGAGCGTGCGATGCGCCAGCCAGCCCCCGAAAGAGGCCCGGTGCTGCTCCTCATGTTGCTGCTGCGCTTTCGCCTGGGTCAGCGCGAGGAAGTTATCGAGTTGTGTCTCCATTGCTCGCCGTTTTTTCAGCAGAAATTCACGTGCGATATGCAGGCTGGCACGTATGTTCTCCAGGGACTCCGGTGAATCCGAGTATCCAAATCCAGCCCCGCCGATATCCTTTAGCGTCTGCTCATTCAGTGCATACTGCTCATAACCAGGGGCGCTTAACGCCACCACTGGGCAGCCACAGAGGTTTGCCAGTAAACAGGTGCCTGACGATTCATACGTATAAAGCACCCTTCCCCGCTTCAATAGCGAGGCCAGGTCACGTAGCGACAAGGGGTTTTGCATTGAAAGGATGGTGATGTTTTCAGGTAACAATGAAAAATCTATTACTGATTGCGGAATACGGTTCAGATAAAGAAAATCTTTATCTTTTACCGGATTGTCATCTTCGAAAAGCGACAGGTCATAACTCTCAATCCCCAGGATAATGGGATCAGGCTCTTTATCCGCAAATTCGGCCCTGTACCAGAAAAAGAGATCCTCCGGTCCCGCCTCGATCCCATTCCCCATGATCACCCCTTCCCGGTTCAACATATAGCGAACAACAACGGGAGCAGAAAATGGGTTACCGGTTGTCACCTCCGGATAGACGGCAATCCAGGGAGTCCCGCCGGACATCACCTGGCTATAGGCCTCTTCCGTCAGCGCCGGGGCATTCCATTCATCATTAACTTTACAGCCCACCATCCAGGCATTGCCGCCCCGTTCGTTAATGAGATGACAAAGGCGATGTAGTACCTGAATACCCAGCGATGATTCCCGGTAATCCGGAGCCGCAATCAGGTAGGGGTAATGTGCCGTAAACATCATGAGTAATCCTGTTTCATATCAAAAATCCAGCCAGCCGTGGCGCCAGTCATCAAGCCCGCCGTCGCGCAAATACCAGTCGCGTTGAACCGCTTCACGCAGCGCATCACCCTGTTGGGTGCGGTATTCAGCATCATTTAAATGAAGCTGAATGGCGTTCATCCAGTCCTTGTAGCGGTTCTCTACCAGCGTCACCGGCAGGCCACAACGGTAAGGTGCAATATCCGTCGCGATAACAGGTATGCCGCAGGTGCCAATCTCCAGCAGACGCAAATTACTTTTGCACTCGTTAAACTGGTTGATATCCAATGGAACCAGTGCCAGATCGAGGTTCAGACTCGCCAGCTTCTCGGGATACATTTCAAAAGGCACGCCAGGGTGGAATTCGCACTGGACGTTGCGCGGCTTCATCCCCATGAACACCCACTCAACCTGGTGTTCCAGCGCTTTGATGAGCGGCTCGATGATCTGCAGATCACCGGTGTGCGTACTCCCCCCCGCCCAGCCCACGCGCAGCTTTTTACCGCTGCCGCGTTGGCTTTGCAGATGCCCCCACAGTTCGGGCGCCAGGCGGTTCTGCGCGATACGGATATCCTGATGAAAACGGCTATAGGCCTCAGCAAGCGGCGCGGTGGAGACCACGACACGATCGACGCTTTCAAGAATTTTGCGGAAGCTTTTCACAATGTGTTGCGGATAATGGCTGCGGTTGCCGTTTTTCAACGGCACGTTAAGCAGGAAATCATCGTATTCAACAATAATTTTGGCGTCACAAACATTGCGCAGTTGAGTAATAATGTCAGGGAAGCGGCTCCCGGTGAGCGACTCCAGCACGATGACATCTGGCTGCTGCAATGCGGCTTCCATTACACCGGGTATAGAATTGATCAGCCCGCCTTCCATCATCAGATGGCTTTCCATCGCCCTGAACGGCTGCATGATGCGGTAGTTGCCGCACCCGTTCCAGTCCACGTGATGCGCCAGTACCACCGGAAGAGGACGACCGGGCAGCGGGGCATGAATCCGCGCGCTGTTTTCGCTCAGCGTGAACGGGGACCCCGTTTTTTGCATCAATGGATGGTACGACGGATCGTTCAGCAGACCGGTTTTCCACTCGTTGCGAAGTTGCACGTAGTGTTCCAGCATCGGGCGTTCTGGCACCTGATATTTACCCGCCAGCAGGCGCGTTGCGCCCCCCATATGCTTTACGCGGGCGAATGGCGTCCAGACGTTGATATAACCCTGCTGCTGCAGTCGTAACCCCAAATCCACATCGGCGAAATAGATGGGGTAACGTTCCTGGGTAAAGCCGTTGATCGCGAAGAAGGTCTCTTTACGGATCGTCAGACAAGATCCGCTGACGGCAGCCACGTTGTGCGGCGTTTTCAAGTAGTTCTGGAAACCATTGCTCAGGGGATCCGCGCCATCAAAAGCCACTTCCACGCCATTCTGCACGCCCAGCAGATAGCCGCCATGCTGGATCCGGCCATCCTGGTACTCCAGTCGTGCCCCAACCACCCCGACTTCCGGGCGCAGTGCCTGCTCCAGCAAAGCCTCAAGCCAGTCGCCGTCAATAATTTCGCAGTCATTGTCTAAAAAGACCAGCACATCGCCGCGGGCCTGTTGTGCCGCCGCATTCCCCATTTCAGCAAAGTTAAAGGGGGCATCGTAATGCAGGACACGAATCTGCTCGAGCCCCAGTCCGGCAAGATCGTTCAGAAAGCGACAGGCATCGTCGTCAACTGACTGGTTATCGACTATCAACAGCTCATAACGCGTGTAGCGCGTTTTTTCCATCAGGCTTTCAATACAGCGCTGGATCAGCGCAAAGCGATCGCGGGTCGGGATCACGATCGAAACCAGTGGCGTAGCGTTCAGTGGGTAGCGCAAACGAGGAAGATGCTCTGCCAGCCCCGCTTCTAAGGAGGCCGAGATACCCAGTCGCGCCAGATGCCCAAGCACGCTCGCCTGACACTGCGCTACAACCTCAGGTGCCTCACTCCAGGCCGTCGCTGGTTGCGGATTTTCCACCAGCACTTCAGGAACATGCGCCAGCGCCGGCACGCCCTGTCTCTCAATCAACCGCCAGATCAGATCGATTGTTGCGGCATCGGGATAGCGCATGTCAATGCCACCCGCTTCTTTCGCATGTTCCCGGTTAAATAGTATCACCTGGCCGATGTAAGGCTGGCCTCGCAGCAGGTCAATATTGACTCCCGGACGCAGCACCACCAGCGGCTCGCTGCTCTCCTGGTGTGTCATTTCATCACAATAAAATGCACTGGCATCAGGCTTATTGATGGCCTGCTCCATAAAGCGCAGCAGCGCATCATCCAACAGGGTGAATCCCTCAGGGATAAGCAGCAACATACGAGCATCACGATGCTCAAGCAGTAAATTGACGTCGGCGTATGACGGAACCACATCAAGCGACTGCACCGCAAGTGTCTGAGCAGCAAGGGACGCCAGCGTGCGCTGGCACGCTTCGCTCTGCTCGTCTCGAGCAATCACCACCGCACCTATGCTGGCCTGCCCGGGCAGAGCCTGAGCAAAGGATTGCAGCGCTTCGCGGCGCGCAGAGGTGATTTTACGATCGGCAAGCCAGCGAGGTATGGAGTACTGCCTGTCCTGCTGGGCCAGCAACGCCTTACTGTGGAAAGAAAAGGCGTAGCGCTCCTTTTCCGTCAGCCTGTGCTCTGTCGCCTCAGGCAAATCGGTGAGCAGTCTTGAGAGGTGCAGATCGAGAACCCAGCGATTTAAAAATGTCTGACGATGGCTTTGCGCCCACTCCGCTGCCCGCTCATAACCCGTGGTTAATAGCTCAATCCACTCTTCCGCACCCGGGCAAAAACGCAGCGAAGCACCGGAAAATGCATTGCGTTCGTAGCGAGGCAGATTGTCATCATTCAGATAGCCTTCAACGTAACCATCCAGCGCCAGAAACACCGGTATGCCGAGCGTCAGCGCCCTGGCCGCATGTTGGTCCGTGGCGATAACCACGTCATACCCCGCGAGCCAATCAGGTTCAATACGCTGCGACTGCTGCGACATATCAAGCCACTCAAACTGAATATTTGCCCGGGCTGCGTGCTGCTGGACTTCATACATCTCCGCAGACATCGTTTCGGCAATATAGAGCATTTTTTGCAGGGGACGTGCAGGCGTGGCTCGCGCAACCTCCGCAAAATGAGACGGGATCATCCAGGGTACGATGCGCAACTTGCTCTCCTCAATGCCCGTTTGCACAAGCACAGGATGGCTCAGTTCGCACAGTCCCAGTACCTCGCTCGCCAGCCTGTTTTCAAGCTCTGCACCCCAGGGGATATAAACGTCGTTGTAATCGGTGTAGTGACGAAAAATAAACGCCCCGGTCGTGCGTTGCGCCATGAGCGCGGTCAGTAATTTTTCACTGAAAAAGCCTTTCACGATCCAGATCAGATCGTAATGGGATCCCGGATCGCCGCTGGCGTCAGTGATCGCCTGAAAATGCGGATCGCCCGCTAATCGATCCAGTTCGGGCTGCAGCAGTTTGCCCGCTGAGGAGGTGCATAACGTAACGTGCCACTCTTTTGCCAGCAGCGCGTCGGTAATGTCGATGATTTCCGTGGTAGCAGGAGTCCAGGCGTCAAACTTGTCAACGCTAATCAAAATTCCAGGCATTTTTTGTCCTCAACGTCAGGGAAGAGACGCTTCCAGGCCTATTTTCGCTAATACGATATTTTGCGCTGAAACGGAAAAGTTGAGAGGAAAAGGAGGGGAACGAAACGGGGTCAAATCTGGCGATTGGGCATAAAAAAAGGCATCCGAAGATGCCTTTTATGCGCGTTTTGAAAATTAACGCAGCAGGGACAGCATGGTCTGTGGAACCTGGTTGGCCTGGGCCAGAACAGAAGAGCC
>NZ_VCBB01000020.1:0-54025 GCF_005843915.1 Enterobacter sp. MF024
TTTTCGCTGCGGCGCGGGGTGTGCATATTACGCTTTCCCGCCTCAGAGTCAAGCAATTATTTTTGCTTTTCTCCGTGAGGTTCTTATCGAACCCCGCTGACCCGGCGGCTTGTTTGCCGTTGTTCCGTGTCAGTGGAGGCGCATTATAGGGAGTTATCTGACGGTGACAAGCATAAATCTTAAAAAGTTTTCCGTTCGCTTATTTTTCGTCCTTTACGTTTATTAAAGCCGCGATGTGCGGGTTAATTGCGCAATTTCCCGGGCGAAACTGGCGACCTGCGACCAGTCTGTGTAGACCACTTCTTTGCGGGTATCCGTTTCGCCGCCCGTCATCTTCATAATAAGACGGATCATAAAGCGATCGTACCAGCGATAGCGTGGGTAACGCAGGGCACCGGCAAAGACAGCGCAGGCAGCTGGCTTCCAGGGGGAGCTCAGCAAAAACTTGCGCGTATAGCTATTGGTCTGCGGCGTACGTTTTTCCGCTTTACGTGCCACCAGGTTCACCGAGTAGAAAGCGCCCGGCAGGCTGTTCAGCGTTGCCGTATGTTTTTTCACAAAGCGATCCACCGCCGGATGGAAATGGCCATAACGAATGGAGGCGCCGATCACCACGCGGTCATACTCCTGCCACGCAATCTCTTCGGTGCGGTTCAGATTGATGACATCTGAATAGATACCCTGCTCTTTTAACTCCGAAGCCAGAAAGGCGGCAATCTCCCGCGTCTGCCCGTCGCGCGTTGAAAATAGAATTAATGTTTTCATAACGGTTCCCTTATTCGCGCCAGAATGTTGGTGTAAAGAGGACCAACAGCGTAAAGACCTCAAGACGTCCGAACAGCATGTTAGCAATCAGGATCCACTTCGCGACTGGATTCATGCTGGCAAAGTTATCTGCAACCACGCCAAGGCCTGGCCCCAGGTTGTTCAGTGTGGCGACAACGGAGGCAAACGCCGAGAAGTCATCGACGCCGGTCGCGATAATCGCCAGCATGCTGACAATAAAGACCAGCGCGTAGGCGGAGAAGAAGCCCCATACCGCTTCCAGAATACGTTCCGGCAGCGCGCGGTTACCCAGCTTGATGCTGTAAACCGCATTCGGGTGGACCAGACGTTTCAGCTCGCGGTTCCCCTGTTTAAACAGCAGCAGGATGCGGATCACCTTCAGGCCACCACCCGTCGAACCGGCGCAGCCGCCGATGAAAGCCGAACAGAGCAGCAGGACAGGCAGGAAGAGCGGCCAGCGCGCAATACTGTCGGTGGTAAACCCTGCCGTGGTCGCCATCGACACGACCTGGAAGAAAGCCTGGTTAAGAGTAGTGAGCGCCGAGTTATAGACATCGTGTAGCCACAGCACCAGGGTACAGATAGCCACCAGCGTCAGCTGCACGCCGATAAACATGCGGAATTCCGGGTCGCGCCAGTACACCTTCAGGTTACGGCCGCTTAATAAAGAGAAGTGCAGGCCATAGTTACAGCCGGAGATCAGCAGGAAGACCGCAATAATGGTGTTGATCGTCGGGCTGTCAAAGTAGCCAACGCTGGCGTCATGGGTAGAGAACCCGCCAATAGCGATGGTGGCAAAGCTATGGCCGATAGCATCAAAGGCGGGCATCCCGGCGAACCACAGCGCCAGCGCGCAGGCCACCGTCAGCAATACATAGATAAGCCATAACGTTTTCGCCGTCTCGGCAATACGCGGGCGCATTTTATTATCTTTCAGCGGCCCCGGCATCTCGGCACGATAGAGCTGCATCCCCCCGACGCCCAGTATTGGCAGGATAGCCACGGCTAATACGATGATCCCCATACCGCCGAACCACTGCAGCATCTGCCGGTAAAAGAGGATGGCATGGGGTAACGAGTCCAGCCCCACCAGCGTCGTGGCCCCGGTCGTCGTCAGGCCAGAGAAGGATTCAAAAAACGCATCCGTAATGCTCAGGTTGGGTTGTTCAGAAAAGATAAAGGGCAGCGAACCGACGCTTCCCAGCACTGTCCAGAACAGCACCACGATAAGGAAGCCTTCACGGGATTTCAGCTCCCCTTTCTGACGACGGTTAGGCCACCACAGCAGGGAGCCAATCATCAGCGCGACGAAAAAGGTCTGCGTAAAGGCGCGGCCCGCACCATCCCGATAAATAAGCGCCACCAGTCCAGGGAGGATCATCGTCCCGGAAAAGAGTATGACCAGCAATCCAACGATTCGGGTTATGGCACGAAAATGCATCTCTGCCGCTTCCTTAGGTATTCAAAAAGTAAGGTGGGGATTATTCTTCAATCGGCCGTAATTGCAACGAACCACGACTAAAATCAGCCAGTTTTGCTGAGAATGCCGGAAGCGACGCCTGGGGTAGCGCTACCCGCAATTGCACTATCGCCTGGTAATCACTGTGTACGATCAGGCCCTGATACTGCTTCAGCAACGCTTCGATGCCGGATAACTGGGCGTAATCGCACAATAAAGTATATTCGGTAAGTGGTGTTTTGCGGAGGGTAGTCAGATGATTAAGCGCCTGCTGGACACCACCGCCATAGGCCTTGACCAGCCCGCCCGTTCCTAACAGTACGCCGCCGTAGTATCGCACCACGACGGCGGTGATTTCGCCAACGCCGCTGCCCATTAGCTGAGAGAGCATGGGTTTGCCCGCCGTGCCCGCCGGTTCACCATCATCCGAGAAGCCGAGTTTTTGCGAGTCGTCAGGCGGCCCGGCCACCCATGCCACACAGTGGTGGCGGGCGTCAGGATGTTCCGCACGTACCGACTCAACAAAGGCTTTTGCCGCCTCCACGCCGTCGGTATGTGCCAACAGCGTGATAAAACGGCTTTTCTTGATCTCTTCCGTAAAGGTGACCGGCGCTGCCGGTATGAGCCAGCTTTCCATTACGCCAGCTTCAGGTCTCGCGTCATGTTTTCAGTACCGTTTTCGTGGATCACCACGTTATCTTCGATACGGATCCCGCCAAACGGCTTCAGCGCTTCAATTTTCTGCCAGTTGAAGTGTTTGCTGAACTGCCCTTCACGCCACGGTGCCAGCAGCGACTCAATAAAATAGATGCCCGGCTCGATGGTCAGCACCATGCGCGGCTGCAGGATGCGCGTACAGCGCAGGTACGGATATTTGGACGGCGCTGCCAGATGCGTACCGGTGTCATCCTGCATAAAGCCTGCGGTGTCGTGTACCTGCAAACCCAACGGGTGACCGATGCCGTGCGGCATAAATGGCCCGGTCAGGTCGTTTTCCACCATCGCCTCTTCGCTCATATCGCTGACGATCTGGTGCTTACGCAGCAGCTTCGCAATGCGTTGATGGAACTGGACATGGTAATCCACGTAGCTTACGCCCGCCTTCATGGTGGCGATCAGGGCCAACTGCTCGTCGTTCACGTCTTTGATAAGCGCAGCGAACTCGGTGTCGCTGTTCCCGGCCCAGGTACGGGTGAGGTCAGCGGCATAGCCGTTATATTCCGCACCGGCATCCAGCAGGAAGCTGCGCATTTCGGACGGCGCGCGGTGATCGAGTTTGGTGTAGTGCAGCACCGCCGCGTGCTCGTTCAGCGCCACGATGTTGCTGTAAGGAACGTCGGTATCACGATGGCCGGTGGCCGTCAGGTAGGCCTGGTTAATATCAAACTCGCTCATGCCGGACAGGAAGGCTTCATGCGCCGCACGATGACCGTTGACCGCGGTTTTTTGCGCTTCACGCATGCACGCCAGTTCATAGTCGGTCTTATAAGAGCGGTAGTAATGCAGATAGTCGATAACGCCTTTCGGGTTGATGTTATCCGCAGCGATCTCCAGACCGCGCGCGCGTTCAGGCACCGGGCCGATATAGGCGATGTTGCCGCGTACTGCAGGTAACTGGCTGCCAATGCCGTCAGCTTTCGGCAGGGCAATCACCTCGACTTCGTCCGTCCAGAAGGAGGTCGGCAGCGGTTCCACGTTGTGCCAGTAATCCACCGGCAGGTAGAACCACAGTTTCGGCTTGTTCACGCCATCCACCAGCAACCAGCAGTTGGGAACCTGCGTAACCGGCACCCAGGCTTTAAATTGCGGATTCACCTTGAAAGGATAAGCATGATCGTCGAGGAAGACATTGAACAGCTCGCCGGAGTGGATAAGCAGGGCATCCAGCTTAAAGCGAGCCAGTACGTCGCGGGTACGTTCCTGTAAGGTAACAATATGATTTTTGTAGAGCGCGGCCAGTGAGTCCATCATTATTCCTTTCGTTTTGACCTCAAGTCTCCGCATCTTAGCACACCTCAGAAAGGCTGCGTGATCTTCGCCGAGCGTGATCGGGCCTACAATTATTTAATGACTAATTTGCATTTCATTAACACAAAACCCACACTCCGATTCATCTGGTATGACCAGATCCAATTGCTGGATTCAGGAGACTGACATGCTCTACAAAGGCGACACCCTGTACGTAGACTGGCTGGAAGGTGGCATTGCCGAACTGGTATTCGACGCCCCCGGCTCAGTGAATAAGCTGGACACCGCAACCGTGGCCAGCCTTGGCCATGCTCTGGACGTTCTTGAAAAACAAACCGATTTAAAAGGTCTGCTGCTGCGTTCCGAAAAAGCGGCATTTATCGTCGGCGCGGACATTACCGAATTCCTCTCGCTGTTCCTGGTGCCTCAGGAGCAGCTGAGCCAGTGGCTGCATTTCGCCAACAGCGTCTTTAACCGTCTGGAAGATCTCCCGGTCCCGACGATTTCCGCAGTCAATGGCTATGCGCTGGGCGGCGGCTGCGAATGCGTACTGGCCACCGATTACCGTCTGGCGACGCCGGATCTGCGCATCGGCCTGCCGGAAACCAAACTGGGCATTATGCCGGGCTTTGGCGGCTCGGTCCGTCTGCCGCGCCTGCTGGGTGCCGACAGCGCCCTTGAGATCATCGCCGCAGGTAAAGATGTCGGTGCCGATCAGGCGCTGAAGCTCGGTCTGGTTGATGGCGTGGTGAAGCCTGAAAAACTGCGCGAAGGGGCAGTGGCGATCCTGCGCCAGGCGATTAACGGCGATCTCGACTGGAAAGCGAAACGCCAGCCGAAACTGGAGCCGCTGCACTTAAGTAAGATTGAAGCCACCATGAGCTTCACCATTGCCAAAGGCATGGTGATGCAGACGGCGGGTAAACACTATCCAGCCCCCATCACTGCGGTGAAAACCATTGAAGCTGCTGCAAAACTGGGCCGTGACGAAGCACTGAAATTAGAAAACCAAAGTTTCGTCCCGCTGGCTCACACTAACGAAGCGCGTGCTCTGGTGGGTATTTTCCTCAACGACCAGTTCGTGAAGGGCAGAGCGAAGCAGCTCACCAAAAATGTCGAGACGCCAAAACAGGCTGCAGTGCTGGGCGCAGGCATTATGGGCGGCGGCATTGCATATCAGTCCGCCTGGAAAGGCGTGCCGGTGGTCATGAAAGATATCAACGACAAATCGCTGACCCTGGGCATGACCGAAGCGGCCAAGCTGCTGAATAAACAGCTGGAACGCGGCAAGATTGACGGCCTGAAGCTCTCCGGGGTGATCTCCACCATCCACCCGACCCTGGAATACAGCGGGTTCGATCGCGTGGACGTGGTTGTTGAAGCGGTCGTCGAAAACCCGAAAGTGAAAAAAGCGGTGCTGGCGGAAACAGAAGAGAAGGTGCGCCCGGATACCGTGCTGGCGTCCAACACCTCGACGATTCCCATCGGCGAACTGGCCAGCGTCCTGAAGCGCCCGGAAAACTTCTGCGGGATGCACTTCTTTAACCCGGTGCACCGCATGCCGCTGGTTGAAGTGATCCGCGGAGAGAAAACCTCCGATGAAACCATCGCCAAAGTGGTGGCGTGGGCCAGCAAGATGGGCAAAACCCCGATTGTGGTTAACGACTGCCCGGGCTTCTTCGTCAACCGCGTGCTGTTCCCGTACTTTGCCGGTTTCAGCCAGCTGCTGCGCGACGGGGCTGACTTCCGCAAGATCGATAAAGTGATGGAAAAACAGTTTGGCTGGCCAATGGGCCCGGCCTATCTGCTGGACGTCGTCGGCATTGATACTGCCCATCACGCCCAGGCGGTGATGGCGGCAGGTTTCCCGGAGCGGATGCAGAAAGATTATCGCGATGCTATCGACGCGCTCTTCGAATCCAGTCGCTACGGTCAGAAAAACGGCCTCGGCTTCTGGCGTTATAAAGAAGACAGCAAAGGCAAGCCGAAGAAAGAGGAAGACGCCACCGTGGATAGCCTGCTGGCAGACGTCAGCAACGCGAAGCGCGATTTCAGCGACGAAGAGATCGTTGCCCGCATGATGATCCCGATGGTCAACGAAGTGGTGCGCTGTCTCGAAGAGGGCATTATCGCCAGCCCGGCGGAAGCTGATATGGCGCTGGTATACGGCCTGGGCTTCCCTCCTTTCCACGGCGGCGCGTTCCGCTGGCTGGATACGCTCGGCAGCGCCCGCTATCTGGATATGACGCAGCAGTACGAGCATCTCGGCCCGCTGTATCAGGCTCCGGAAGGTCTGCGTAATAAAGCGCGTCACAACGAAGCGTACTATCCCCCGGTTGAGCCTGCCCGTCCGGTTGGCGCACTGAAAACGGCTTAAGGAGTCACAATGGAACAGGTTGTCATTGTCGATGCAATTCGCACCCCGATGGGCCGTTCGAAGGGCGGCGCATTTCGTCACGTGCGCGCGGAAGATCTCTCCGCACATTTAATGCGTAGCCTGCTGGCGCGCAACCCGGCGCTGGAGGCTACCGCGCTGGACGATATCTACTGGGGCTGCGTGCAGCAGACCCTGGAACAGGGCTTCAACATCGCCCGTAACGCCGCGCTGCTGGCGGAAATTCCGCACTCGGTACCGGCTGTTACCGTCAACCGCCTGTGCGGTTCGTCGATGCAGGCCCTGCACGATGCGGCACGCATGATCATGACCGGCGACGCGCAGGTGTGCATGATTGGCGGCGTAGAGCACATGGGCCACGTGCCGATGAGCCACGGCGTCGATTTCCATCCCGGCATGAGCCGCAACGTGGCAAAAGCCGCGGGCATGATGGGGCTGACGGCGGAGATGCTCTCCCGCCTGCACGGTATCAGCCGCGAAATGCAGGACAGCTTTGCCGCCCGCTCGCACGCCCGCGCCTGGGCTGCGACGCAGTCCGGCGCCTTCAAAAATGAAATTCTGCCAACCGGCGGTCACGACGCCGATGGCGTGCTCAAGCAGTTCTACTTCGACGAAGTGATCCGCCCGGAAACCACCGTCGAAGCGCTCTCGACGCTGAAACCGGCCTTTGATCCGGTGACCGGTACAGTGACGGCGGGCAGCTCTTCCGCCCTATCCGACGGTGCTGCCGCCATGCTGGTGATGAGCGAAAGCCGCGCCCGCGAACTGGGACTGACGCCGCGGGCGCGCATCCGCTCGATGGCGGTGGTCGGCTGCGATCCGTCAATTATGGGTTACGGCCCGGTACCGGCGTCGAAGCTGGCGCTGAAAAAAGCCGGGCTTACCACCAGCGATATCGACGTTTTCGAGATGAACGAAGCCTTCGCCGCGCAGATCCTGCCGTGCATTAAGGATCTGGGACTGATGGATCAGATCGACGAGAAGATTAACCTCAACGGCGGTGCCATCGCTCTGGGTCATCCGCTGGGCTGTTCCGGGGCGCGTATCAGCACCACGCTTATCAACCTGATGGAACGCAAAGATGCCCAGTTTGGTCTGGCGACCATGTGTATCGGGTTGGGTCAGGGGATCGCGACGGTATTTGAGAGGGTGTAACACCGAGAAAGGTATCTCAAAGCCAATGGCGTCAGAACAAGGCGGCAAGCGAACGAATCCCGATGAGCTTACTGAAGTAAGTGATTCGGGTGAGCGAGCGCAGCCAACGCAGTTATGGCGTCATTGGCGAAGAGAGACAGTTTAGTTGCCGTTTTCCCGCCTGTCAGGGGCGGGTTTTTTTCGTCTCAGATAAACGCAAACGCGTCGCCAAACAGACGATCTTCACGCGCGCCACGCTCGTTGCAGAACAGGTCGCGGGCAATTTTCGCCATCTCGAAACGACCGGCAATATAGATATCGTGGTTTACCAGAGTGCCATGATCCTGCAGTACCGCCGTTAACACGGTGCCGCTGCGACCGCGCCAGCCCTCTTCCGGCTGCTCCACCACTGGCTCAACGCGCAGGTTAGGATGGGTCACGCTCAGCGCTTCCAGCTCGGAGAGATCGTAAAGGTGCTTCGACTCACGGCCACCCCAGTAGATGGTGATATCGCGGTCCGGATTACGCGCCAGCGCCGTCAGCAGAATGGAGCGCGCGTAGGAGAAACCGGTGCCGCCGGCAATCAGGATCAGCGGACGCTCTTCATCATCGCGCAGCCAGGCTTCGCCATGAGGGATATCAATCTCGATCTCGTTCTCTTTCAGAATGCGATCCATCACCGCCATCGCATACAGGTTGAGCTCTGACGCCCCAATGTGCAGCTCGATAAACTCTTGCTCGTCCGGCGTGGAGGCCATTGAGAAAGGGCGCTTATCCCGCTCATCCATCACCACCATCAGATACTGGCCAGCGCGGAAGGAGAACGCCGATTCAGGTACTAAACGGACGCGATATACAGTGTCGGTGATAGCGTCTACCGAGGTCACTTTACAGCTTAAGGTTGTCATTCGCTCTCTCTGTCAGTCGGTAAGTCTATAAGGCTTAACGGTCGGAATCCGGCGTACCGTTATTCATTATGGCCAGTTCATCCCAGATCGCGTCAATTCGCGCAGTCACCTCAGGATCCTTTTTGATCGGTCGACCCCATTCACGTTGGGTTTCGCCGGGCCATTTATTGGTGGCATCCAGTCCCATTTTTGAGCCAAGACCGGAAACCGGCGAGGCAAAATCCAGGTAATCTATCGGCGTGTTTTCAACTAACACGGTATCGCGTGCCGGGTCCATACGGGTGGTGATGGCCCAGATAACGTCATTCCAGTCACGGGCATTGACGTCATCATCGCAAACGATCACAAACTTGGTATACATAAACTGGCGCAGGAAAGACCATACGCCCATCATCACCCGTTTTGCGTGACCCGCGTACTGCTTCTTAATGGTCACCACCGCCAGGCGATAAGAGCATCCTTCCGGAGGCAGATAAAAATCAACAATTTCCGGGAACTGCTTTTGCAAAATAGGCACAAACACTTCGTTGAGCGCCACGCCAAGTACGGCAGGTTCATCCGGCGGACGTCCGGTGTAGGTGGAGTGGTAAATTGCATCTTCCCGCTGGGTAATGTGCGTCACGGTAAACACCGGGAAGTTGTCAATTTCATTGTAATAGCCGGTGTGGTCGCCATACGGCCCTTCCGGTGCCATCTCACCCGCCTCGATGTAGCCTTCGAGGACAATTTCAGCGCTGGCGGGCACTTCCAGATCGTTAGAAATGCACTTCACCACTTCGGTTTTGGTGCCGCGCAGTAACCCGGCAAAGGCGTATTCGGACAGCGTGTCCGGCACCGGCGTCACCGCGCCGAGGATGGTGGCCGGATCGGCACCCAGCGCTACGGATACCGGGAAGCGTTCGCCCGGATGCGCCGCACACCACTCCTGGAAATCAAGCGCGCCGCCGCGATGCGACAGCCAGCGCATAATGAGTTTATTCTTGCCGATCAGCTGCTGACGGTAGATCCCGAGATTCTGGCGCTCTTTATGCGGACCGCGCGTCACGGTCAGACCCCAGGTGATCAGCGGGGCGGCGTCTTCGGGCCAGCACTGCATGATCGGAATACGCGTCAGATCGACCGCGTCGCCTTCCACAATTTTCTGCTGGCAGGGCGCGCCGCGCAGACGTTTGGTCGGCATGTTCAGCACCTGCTTAAACTGCGGCAGCTTATCAAAGAGATCGCGAAAACCTTTTGGCGGCTCAGGCTCTTTCAGAAAAGCCAGCAGCTTACCCACTTCACGCAACGCGCTGACATCCTCCTGGCCCATGCCCATCGCCACACGCTTTGGTGTGCCAAACAGGTTACAAAGCACCGGCATGGTGTAGCCTTTCGGGTTTTCAAACAGGAGCGCGGGCCCACCGGCACGGAGGGTGCGGTCGGCAATCTCTGTCATCTCCAGATAAGGATCGACAGGAAGGGTAATGCGTTTGAGTTCGCCCTGCTTTTCCAGCAGTTCCAGGAAGTCGCGTAGATCGTTGTATTTCATGCAGTTAGTCAAGCTCTCTCTGTAAGCGTTTCATTATACGGCGTAAGACTGCGTGATGCTGTATTTTTGTTAAATTAGCGTGAAGATTCATGCCTTCTTCTGCGTACTGCCATTATAATCAGCTTAGCGATCCCGCCAGGGTTTTGATATGCTTGCCGGCATAACAAGCGGAAAAGAGTCATTATGCAGGCCTGGTATTTACTGTATTGCAAGCGCGGGCAACTTCAGCGTGCTCAGGAACATCTGGAACGCCAGGCGGTGAACTGCCTGACGCCCATGATCACGCTTGAAAAAATGGTCCGCGGTAGACGCACAACGGTCAGCGAGCCGCTGTTCCCGAACTATCTGTTTGTTGAATTCGACCCCGAAGTGATCCACACCACCACCATCAATGCGACGCGCGGTGTCAGCCACTTCGTGCGCTTTGGCGTGCATCCGGCTACGGTGCCCTCTTCCGTCATCCACCAGCTCTCGGTCTATAAACAGCCAGAAGACATTACCGATCCTGATACGCCCTTCTCCGGCGATGATGTGGTGATCACCGAAGGAGCGTTCGAAGGGCTGGTGGCGATTTTCGCTGAGCCGGACGGTGAAGCCCGCTCCATGCTGCTGCTGAACTTACTGAATAAAGAAGTGAAGCAGAGCGTGAAAAACACCAGCTTCCGCAAAGTTTAAAATTCGATACCGAACAGACGGCGCACGTTGTCATCCGTCTGCGCCGCCAGCCACTGCGCATCCTCTGTGCGCCAGTGCGCAACCCGCTCAAGGATATGCCCTAAATACGCCGGTTCGTTGCGGCGTGATGCCGGTTTGGGGCTGAGATCGCGCGGCAGCAGGTATGGCGCATCGGTCTCAATCAGCAGACGATCGGCAGGAATAACCGGCAGCAGCTCGCGTAACTCCAGCCCGCGTCGTTCATCGCAGACCCATCCGGTTATCCCCAGATACAGACCGCGATCCAGACAGTCTGTCGCCTCCTGTCGCGTGCCGGTAAAACAGTGCAGCACCGCACCGGGCAGCTTATCCAGCCATGGCTCCAGCAGTGCCAGAAAACGCTCATGGGCGTCGCGACAGTGCATAAACACCGGCATCCCCAGCTCCGCTGCCAGCGCAAGCTGGGCGCTGAAGGCATGTTCCTGCTCGGCGGGGGTCGAGAAGTTGCGGTTAAAGTCGAGGCCACACTCGCCGATAGCCACCACTTCCGGCGAGGCGGCCAGTGCCCGCAGCCTGTTTGCGCTTTCGGCCGTCCATTGACTGCTGTCATGAGGATGGACGCCCGCCGTTGACCAGCAACGGTCGTAACGCTGCGCCAGCTGGTGCGCCTGCTCACTTTCATGCAGGTTGGTGCCCGTCAGCAGTAATCCGTTTACGCCTGCGGCGAAGGCCCGGGCGACGATCTCATCGCGATCCTGGGCAAACTGCGGGCTGGTCAGGTTCAGACCGATATCAAACATGCTCGCCTCCATATGACAACCGCCCTGGCGGGCGGTTGATATTACTCTTCTGACTCTTCCTCGTGATCTTCACGTCGCTTGCCGGTATAGAAGCGCGAGAAGAAGACACCCACCTCAAACAGGCAATACATCGGGATCGCCAGCAGGGTTTGCGAGAAAACATCCGGCGGCGTTAACAGCATGCCAACCACAAAGGCGCCCACCAGAATGTACGGGCGTTTTTTACGTAAATCTTCCGGGGTGGTGACCCCTACCCAGCAGAGCAGCACGATGGCAACCGGCACCTCAAACGCCACGCCAAACGCCATAAACAGCGCCATGACGAAGCTCAGATAGCTGGCGATATCGGTTGAAACCTGCACCCCTACCGGCGCGGTATTTGCCAGGAAGCCAAACGCCAGCGGGAAGACCACGAAGTAGGCAAAGGCCATGCCGATATAGAACAGCAGCGAGCTGGAGACCAGCAGCGGGATCACCAGACGGCGTTCATGCTTATACAGCGCCGGGGCGATAAAGGCCCAGACCTGATAAAGGATCACCGGCGCAGAGGCAATCAGCGATACCCAGAAGGTCAGCTTGATCGGCGTGAAGAACGGCGAGGCGACGTCGGTCGCAATCATGGTCGCGCCGAGCGGCATCTGCTTAATCAGCGGCGCAGAGACCACCTGATAGATGTCGTTGGCGAAATAGACCAGGCCTAAAAAAATGAGGCAAACCGCAATAATGCAGTTCATCAGGCGCTTACGCAGCTCGATCAGGTGCGTAATCAGCGGTTGAGTTTCATCTACTGCCATGTTTACGATTTATCACTCGACGAGGAGGACGGCTCAGCGGCGGGTGCAGGTTTCTTCTCTGCAGGCGCTGGCGTCGGTTCTTGTTTTTTGATCACCGGCTCTGAAGGCGTCTGTTCGGGCGCACTGGCCTGGTGTTCAGCAGTGGCAGGCGTCACGCCTTCGTGCTGCGCTTCGTTATCTTTGACCAGCGGATTGCGAATGGTATTGGCTTCATCACTCGATTTTTCCGGATCGTTGACGCTGTAGGAGCGCTTCATGGATTCCGCCGCTTCGCGCAGTTCGTCCATAGAGGCTTTGAGTTCCGGCGTCAGGTTATCCATGCTCGCCTTCTCTACTTTTTTCAGGCTATCCTGAAACTCCTGCAGCTTAAGCTCCTGCGCCAGCTCATTCTGAACCGTTGTCGCCAGCGATCGTAGCGCGCGCACCCAGCCTGCAATTGTTTTGACTGCCACCGGCAGACGCTGAGGCCCCAGAACGATGAGGCCAATCACGAATACCAGCAGCAGTTCGCTAAAACCGATATCAAACACGTATTACACCTGCTCGTTATCGTGGCGTTTAGCATTTTCCTTTTTGACATCGTCTTGTTTATCGGCGATGGATTTAGCAGTGAAATCCGCATCCTGGCTGGATTTATCCTGCTTCTCGTCATCATCTTTGATCGCTTTCTTGAAGCCTTTAATGGACGCGCCCAGATCGGAACCGATAGAGCCAAGCTTTTTGGTACCGAACAGCAGCACGACGATGACGGCAATGATCACTAATTGCCAGATACTGATACCACCCATACATCTTCCTCAGTTGTAGATGATAAATTAATCAGGCCGCATTATACGTTATGCGGCCCTGCGATAGCGATGCAATTCAGCGCGTTTTACGCCATCCCGCCAGCCAGACCACCACGCCGCCGGCCATCAGCCAGGCGGGCATTAACTCCCAGTCAGGGCGGTTTATCAGCAACAGCGTGCCGCTTAACAGCAGCGTGGCGCCAATGCCAAACAGATACCGGGACTGGCCCTGACGCACATGGTTGGTTTGCAGTTCGCGAGCAATTTTATCCACGCTGTGTTCCAGGTTCTTGCTCTGACGCAAACTGTCATACACCAGTTCCGGCAATTCTGGCATTTTTTCAATCCAGAACGGCGCTTTCTCTTTCAGGGAGCGGAACAGGGCAGGCAGACCCACCTGATCTTTGATCCATGACTCAAGGAAAGGTTTTGCCGTTTTCCATAAGTCTAACTGAGGATAGAGCTGTCTCCCCACCCCTTCAACGTAAAGTAATGTTTTCTGAAGTAAAACTAACTGCGGCTGCACTTCCATATTAAAGCGGCGGGCGGTGTTGAACAGGTTCAGCAGCACATGGCCAAACGAGATCTCAGCCAGCGGCTTCTCGAAGATCGGCTCGCACACCGTACGAATGGCGAACTCAAACTCTTCGACGTTGGTATCCGGCGGAACCCAGCCGGAGTCGACGTGCAGTTCGGCCACTTTGCGGTAATCGCGATTAAAGAAGGCGATAAAGTTCTCTGCCAGGTAGCGCTTATCTTCTTTGTTCAGCGAGCCGACGATACCGCAGTCGATGCCGATGTATTGCGGATCTTCAGGATGTTCGTAGCTGACGAAGATGTTGCCCGGGTGCATGTCGGCATGGAAGAAGCTGTCGCGGAACACCTGGGTGAAGAAGACCTGCACGCCACGCTCTGCCAACAGCTTCATGTTGGTGCCCTGCTTTTCCAGGGTCGCGACATCAGAGACCGGGATCCCGTAGATGCGCTCCATCACCATCATGTCCTGACTGCAGTAGTCGGAATAGACTTCCGGCACATACAGCATCGGGCTGTTTTCAAAGTTACGGCGCAGCTGAATGGCGTTTGCCGATTCACGCAGCAGGTTCAGCTCATCAATCAGCGTCTTTTCATATTCGCGCACCACTTCCAACGGGCGCAGGCGGCGGCCATCCGGCAGCAGGCGCGGCACCCAGCGGGCGAGACGGTAGATAAGCTTCATGTCGGCTCTGATGATTGGCAGAATATCCGGGCGGATCACCTTGATGACCACCTCTTTGCCATTCTCTTTCAGCCGTGCGGTATGCACCTGGGCAATGGAGGCCGAGGCCAGCGGTTGAATGTCAAAATCATCAAACCAGCTCTCTACCGGGATATCGCCCATCGCTTTTTCGATCTGCTGCTTTGCCAGCCGACCGTCGAACGGGGCGACTTTGTCCTGCAGCAGGGCCAGTTGATCGGCAATCAGGGGTGGGAAGAGATCGCGGCGGGTCGAGAGCATCTGGCCGAACTTGATCCACACCGGACCCAGCTCCTGCAGCGCCAGACGCAGCCGCTCACCAAGCAGCTTGTCTTTATGACGATTTGGCATCCAGAAAAGCGTTTGCCGCCAGAGGCGCAGCGGCAACGTGATGCGCATTCGAGGGATCAACTCATCGAGCCCGTAGCTCAAAAAGGTGCGGATGATAAAATAGAGGCGCCGAATTTCACCTGGCGTCATTTGCCCTCCAGCTTTTCAAGCCGTTTTGTCAGTGCGTCAACCGAACGCTCAACCGCGGCGGTTTCTTCTGCAAACCATGCCGCTTCCAGCGGCCCGGGCGCCATGCGCCACTCTTCGGTAAGCACTTCCGCAGCATAGCGCTGCTGACGCTGAAAACCTTTCTTCAGAAAAGAGGCGCCGCCGCGCAGCACTTTACCGATCCCCTCTGCGGCAATATCGCCCGTCCAGGGGGCCAGCAGCTCGGCCGGATCGAATTCCGCCAGATCGGCCAGCGCAACGAAGTTCTGCACCACCTGAATGTCGCCTTCGACCTCCAGCTCACCGCTGCGGATCAGAGCAGTGAGCTGCTGGCGATCGCGCAGTTTAGGCAGCGTGCTCATATGGGTGATAACGGAGCAGTCCGCCTCGCCTTCCCACTCGCCCAGCACGTCGAGTTGGCGCTCGCTGAAAACCAGCACCAGAGGGGTCGAAAACTCTTTTACCACCACCCGCAGCACCTTGCCGTTCAGCCGCTGACGCGCCGTTTTCAGCGCAGGTGAGCGATACAGAAAAGTATTGAGTACGTTCTCAACGCCCGCTGTGATCAAGGGTTTAAACGGCATTCGCCACCTCCACTCAGAACTTGTAACCGCGATGCAGCGCCACAACGCCCGCCGTCATGTTGAAGTAATTAACATTGTCGAAGCCTGCGTCCTGCATCATGGCTTTCAGGGTGTCCTGGTTGGGGTGCATACGGATAGATTCAGCCAGGTAGCGATAGCTGTCGGCGTCGTTAGCCACCACTTCGCCAATGCGCGGCAGAATGTGGAACGAATAGGCATCGTACGCTTTGCTCAGCGGCTCAATAATCGGTTTGGAGAACTCCAGCACCAGCAGACGTCCACCCGGTTTCAGGACACGGTACATGGAACGCAGCGCTTTCTCTTTATCGGTGACGTTACGCAGACCGAACGAGATGGTGATGCAGTCAAAGGTATTATCCGGGAAAGGCAGCGCCTCGGCGTTAGCCTGGACATATTCAACGTTGCCGACCACGCCGATATTGCGCAGTTTTTCACGACCCATTTTCAGCATGGAGTCGTTGATGTCAGCCAGCACAACGCGGCCGGTTTCACCCACCAGACGCGAGAATTTCGCCGTCAGGTCGCCGGTACCGCCCGCCAGATCCAGCACGGTTTGCCCACGACGTACGCCGCTACAGTCAATAGTGAAGCGTTTCCACAAGCGATGAATGCCAAATGACATCAGGTCATTCATTACATCGTACTTCGCCGCCACGGAATGGAATACGTGGGCCACCATGTCAGCTTTCTGCGCTTTAGCGACAGTCTGAAAGCCAAAGTGCGTTGTGTCTTGTGAATCTTCAACCATCTCAGAGCCTGCTTATCAGTCAAATGTACGAGAAGTGTAACAGATTGGGCGCATTTGCCCTACGATTCAACCTCCCCGGGAATAACGCTCCAGGGGGTCTGCCGGTGCGTGAGCATCCGCTAAGGTGTTGTTTGTCTTTTGAACAGCCCCGTCACTGCGCAGCCGGTACTCTTCATCCTGCGCGGTGGCCTGCTCGACCAATTCCGGATTAATCTCGCGTTTAACTTCCACGCCAAGGCTGCGGAAGGATTCGGCCTGTGCCAGCAGGTTTCCGCGCCCGGACGCCAGCTTTTTCATCGCCTGGCGATAGTTCTCCTGGGCGCGATCCAGGCTCTGCCCGACCGAAGACATGTCATCGACGAACAGGCGCATTTTGTCGTACAGGCGGCTGGCGCGATCGGCAATCTGCTGGGCATTGCGGCTCTGGTGCTCGTAGCGCCAGAGGTTGGCGATGGTGCGCAGCGCCACCAGCAGCGTGGTCGGACTCACCAGCATAATGTTGTTTTTCAGCGCCTCGGAGATCAGCTCCGGCTGACGGTCCAGCGCCAGTAAGAAGGCTGGCTCAACCGGGATAAACATCAGCACGTAGTCCAGCGAACGCAGGCCGGGAAGCTGCTGATAATCTTTGCGCCCCAGCAGACGGATATGGTTACGCACCGAGGCAATATGCTCCTGCAGCGCCGCCTCGCGGGTGTAGTCGTCCTCGGCGTTGAAGTAGCGCTCATAGGCCACCAGCGTCATTTTGGCGTCGATGACCACGTCTTTTTCCTGCGGCAGACGGACGATGACGTCGGGCTGCATTCGCGCGCGATTCTCCGTTTCAATGCTGACCTGGGTCTGGTATTCATGCCCTTCACGCAGACCGGAGGCTTCCAGCACGCGAGTCAGCACCACTTCCCCCCAGTTGCCCTGGGTTTTATTGTCGCCTTTCAGCGCTTTGGTGAGGTTGATTGCCTCCTGCGCCATCTGGGCATTCAGCTGCTGGAGATTGCGGATCTCATGGGCCAGAGTGTGCCGCTCCCGCGCCTCCTGGCCAAAGCTGTCCTGCACCTGGCGACGAAAACCGTCCAGCTGTTCACGCAGAGGCGTCAGCAGGCCGTTCAGGCTCTGGCGGTTTTGTTCATCGACACGGCGGTTGCTTTGCTCAAAGATGCGGTTCGCCAGGTTTTCGAACTGCTCGCTCAGGCGCTGTTCGCTGTTGATCATCTGGCGGATTTTGTCTTCCGCATGCAGCTGGGTCGATTCCAGGCGGGTGGTGACTTCGCGCAGGTCGGCTTCCAGCGAGGTGTTGATATCCCGCAGATTGCGCAGTTCGTTATTGAGCAGCTCGCACTCGTCGCGCCAGTGCCCGCTTTGGGCAATGTTCTGTCGCAATGCGCTGAGATCGGCCACCATCTCTTCACGTTCGGCCAGCTGATCGGCTTTTTGCTGCGCATGCTGGTAGCTGGCGAACAGCCAGCCCACGCCGACGCTAACCAGCGCAATAACGGCATAAAAAAGGACAGAGATATCCACGACGCCCCCTGCATCAAGGTATGACCCGCACAAAATAGAATTGTGCTGTATAAACGTCCAGTTTGAAAAGAGTTTTCTGCGAGGCGTTACGCAAAGAAAAAGGCCGAACGGGTCGGCCTTTAGCGTAGAAAAGGGGAGAATTACAGCAGGCGGCGGGCCGCTTCCACCACGATTTTCACCGCGTGGCTTTCGGTCTGCTTCATGGTCTCGGCGTTCGGGATCTCTTGCTGAGTCCGGTTAACAATGACACCTGCAACCATACCGGCACGCAGACCCTGGCTTGCGCACATGGTCAGCAGCGTGGCGGATTCCATTTCATAGTTCATCACGCCCATGGACTGCCACTCTTCCATTGAGCCTTTGAAGCGGCTAACCACGCGACCGGAGAAGGTGTCGTAGCGCTCCTGGCCCGGGTAGAAGGTGTCAGACGAGGCGGTTACGCCAATGTGGGTGGTTGCGCCAACGGATTTCGCCGCTTCCACCAGCGCGGTGGTGCACTCGAAATCGGCCACTGCCGGGAACTCCATCGGCGCAAAGTGCAGGCTTGCGCCATCCAGACGAACGGACGCCGTGGTGACCAGCACGTCGCCAACGTTGATATGCGGCTGAATTGCGCCGGTGGTACCGATACGCAGGAAAGTACGGATGCCCAGCTGCGCCAGCTCTTCAACAGCGATAGAGGTAGACGGACCACCGATACCGGTTGAACAGACGATCACCGGTTTTCCGTCCAGCTCTGCGCGCCAGGTGGTGAATTCACGATGAGATGCCAGCTTAACCGGCTTATCCATCAGCGCGGCGATCTTTTCCACACGCTCTGGATCGCCAGGGACGATAGCGAGCGTAGCCCCTTGTAAATCGTTTTTAGTGAGGCCGAGATGAAAAACATCAGACTTAGACATAGAAAACTCCTCTGTGGGTCAGTTTGTCAGCAGAAGCAAAGCGGTACTTTACCGAAGCAAACAGCTTATTTTCGTGACAGACATCACCGGGAATGAAATTGATTGCAGTTAATTACCATAAAAAGGTGACTAACATCACATTAACAAGTTATATCGATCACGCTTGCACAAAAGATAGCCTGTTTCGGGCACTGTGGATTGATAACCTGCGGACTATATTTACCTTTGCGCTAATTGGTACGGAGAATGCCATGACTGGAAAAACTGGATTTGCACCTGCTGCTGACCTACAAACGTCAACCGTAGTCACCACCGCCGGCGATGCGATTTCCGCCGGAGAGACCTCCATTCCGACCCAGGGCGACAATATGCCCGCTTATCATGCCCGGCCAAAAGAGGCGGAAGGGCCGCTGCCGATCGTCATTGTGATTCAGGAAATTTTCGGCGTGCATGAACATATTCGCGACCTCTGCCGTCGTCTGGCGCTGGAAGGGTATCTGGCGGTCGCACCGGAGCTCTATTTCCGTCAGGGCGATCCGAACGAGTACAGCGACATCCCCACCCTGTTCAGCAACCTGGTGAGCAAAGTGCCGGACGCACAGGTGCTGGCGGATCTCGATCACGTCGCCAACTGGGCAGCGCGCAATGGCGGCGATCCCCATCGCCTGCTGGCGACCGGCTTCTGCTGGGGCGGGCGTATCAGCTGGCTGTATGCCGCGCATAACCCGCAGCTGAAAGCGGCCGTGGCGTGGTATGGCAAGCTGGTCGGTGAGAAGACCCTGAATTCACCGAAGCATCCGGTTGATATTGCCACCGATTTAAACGCCCCCGTGCTTGGGCTCTATGGTGCCGAAGACACCGGCATTCCGCTGGATACCGTCGAGACGATGCGTCATGCCCTGCGGGCGGCAAACGCAACGGCGGAGATTGTGGTCTATCCGGGCGCGGGACACGCGTTTAATGCCGATTATCGTCCGAGCTATCACGAAGAGTCAGCGAAAGATGGCTGGCAGCGAATGCTGGCGTGGTTCCGCCAGTACGGCGGTAAAAAAAGTTAAGCGGCTCACATTTCAATACGCAAAGAGACGTGACCGTTTGACTTTTAATCACAATCCGGACGATATAAAAACCACAGGCGTGTAACTACGATCCGTAGGCAAGACCTGAACCCCCTCTCCGTTTTCGAGCGCAGAGGGGGTTCAGGTCTTTTTTTTTTGCTCTGGAGACAGGGGCCAGAATGAACCACTTGCAAACAGCGCTGGAAATCATCGCCCAGGTCGGCGGTGCTGAGAATATCGAACATATCGAACACTGCTCTACCCGTTTGCGGCTGAGCCTGTATGACAATAACAAGGTCAATGAGACGGCACTGGCAAAGGTCGACGGCGTCCTGGGCGTGCGGGTGAACGTGCAGTGTCAGGTGATTATCGGTCATGACGTGGTGCAGGTCTTTGAAGCGGTGCGCTCGCTGGTGGGGTCGCCTCAGTCCGCAGGCCAACACGCGGCGGCTAAAACCTCGCGTGGCGCGCAGATTGTCGATTTCGTCATCAGCGTTTTTCAGCCGCTGGTGCCTGCCATTGCCGGTGGCGGCGTGCTGAAGTCGCTGCTGCTGTTGCTGGACGTCATGGGCTGGCTCAGCCGCGACAGTTCAACCTACAAGGTGCTGGATAACATCGGCTCTGCGCCACTCTACTTCCTGCCCATTCTGGTGGCGATCACCACGGCGATGAAGCTGAAGGTGAACGTACTGGTTGCCGTCTCGGCGGTCTCCGTCATGGTGCTGCCGGCAATGACCAAACAGCTGGCAGACGGCACGGCGTTCATGTCGTTTGATCTGCGCAACGTGGCCTATGCCTCGCAGGTCTTCCCCGCCATTCTGTGCGTACTCTTTTACGCCCAGACGGAAAAGCTGTTTAACCGCTATTCCCCCGGCGCGCTGCGCATTTTCCTCTCGCCGATGCTCTCTCTTCTGGTGACGGTCCCGGTCACGCTGCTGATCCTGGGGCCGCTGGGTTACGAGCTGGGTGCAGGCCTGGCAACGGTGATTTTGTGGCTGTACGGCAAACTTGGCTTTGTGGCAACCGGGCTGCTGGCCGCCGCCCTGCCCTTTATGGTCGCCGCCGGGATGCACAAGCCGATGCTGCCGTACGCCGTGGCCTCCATGAGCCAGTTCGGGCGCGAGATGCTCTATCTTCCGGCCTCTCTGGCGCACAACATTGCCGAGTCCGGGGCTTGTCTGGCGATTGCGCTCAAAAGCAAAGATAAGGTGCTGAAATCCACCGCCTTCTCCGCCGGGATCTCCGCGCTGTTCGGCATTACCGAACCGGCACTCTATGGCGTCACTTTGCTGAATAAAAAAGCGCTCTACAGCGTGATCCTCGGCAGCATCGTGGGCGGGGCATTTATCGGCTGGATGGCGATTGAGGCCTTTGCGCTCGTCGGCCCTGGGCTTGCCAGCATCTCGATGTTTGTCTCGCCGGATAACGCCATGAATATCGTCTGGGCCTTTGCCGGGGCAGGGTTATCTTTTGCCGTGGCGTTTATCAGCGCTCTGCTGCTCTGGCGCGA
The DNA here is from genome assembly GCF_005843915.1 of Enterobacter sp. MF024. Taxonomy (NCBI): domain Bacteria; kingdom Pseudomonadati; phylum Pseudomonadota; class Gammaproteobacteria; order Enterobacterales; family Enterobacteriaceae; genus Enterobacter; species Enterobacter sp. MF024. The sequence continues at coordinate 21,288 of NZ_VCBB01000020.1, forward strand.
TAAAGCGCCTGAAAAAAGCGACGCGCTGAGTTTCACCCGTCCGGTCGAGGGGCAAATCATCCCGCTTGAGAAGGTAAACGACGACGTTTTCTCCCGCAAGATCATGGGCGATGGGATCGCCATTATCCCTTCTCAGGGGGTGCTGCGTGCCCCGGCGAATGGAACCATCGTGAACGTATTTGAAAGCGGCCATGCGCTGAGCCTGCTCACCGATGCGGGCGTCGAGCTGATTTTCCACATCGGTATCGACACCATCAGGCTGCAGGGCGAAGGCTTTTCCCCACGGGTGGTGGAAGGCCAGCACGTAAAGAGCGGCGACACGCTCATTGAATTTTCTCTTGATACCATCACGGCCGCCGGGCTCGATCCGGTGGTGATGATGGTGGTCACTAACGGCGAACGCTTTTCGCTGACACCAGGTAATACCGACGATAAGAATCCAGACCCGCATATCATCATGACGCTTAAGGAGTCCGTGTAATGGAAAAATCCCTCCCGTTTCCGCAAGGTTTTTTATGGGGCGGCGCGATAGCCGCCAATCAGGCCGAAGGGGCATGGAATGTGGATGGCAAAGGGCCGTCCGTCGCTGACGCCATCACCTGGAAGCCCAACCTGTCCGTGAAGGATTACAGTGGCCATATGGCGCTGACGGACGAGAATATCCGCGACGCGTTTGAAGGTAAAAACGACGCGCGCTATCCCAAACGCCGCGGCATCGATTTTTATCACCACTATAAGGATGATATCGCCCTGTTTGCCGAGATGGGCTATAAGGTGCTGCGCGTGTCCATCGCCTGGTCACGTATCTTCCCCACCGGCGAAGACAGCGCGCCCAATGAGGCGGGGCTGCAGTTTTATGAGGATATGTTCCGCGAGCTGCGTCGCCATAACATTGAGCCGCTGGTGACGCTCTCTCACTACGAGATGCCGCTGGCCCTGAGCGAAAAATATAACGGCTGGGTGCACCGCAACGTGGTGGATGCTTTCGTGCGCTTCAGCAACGTCTGTTTTGACCGCTACAAAGAGCTGGTGCGCTACTGGCTGACGTTCAATGAGATCGACAGTATCCACCGCCACCCGTTTACCACCGCGGGCATCCGCGAAGAGAAAAGCGCCCCCGGCAAAGCGCAGCAGGATATCTACCAGGGGCTGCATCACCAGTTTGTCGCCTCTGCGCTGGTGACACGCGACTGCCATGCCAAAATCCCGGGTAGCCAGGTCGGGTGCATGCTGACCAAGCTCACGACCTATCCCCACAGTTGTCGTCCCGAAGATGTGGAAGCGACGCTGAAAAAGAATCTGGAGAACTACTTCTACGCCGACGTTCAGGTATTTGGCGAATATCCGCCGTTGATCCTGCGCGATCTTGCGCGTCGGGATATCCAGATCCAGATGCAGGCCGACGATCGGCGTATTTTAAAGGATCATACCGTCGACTTCGTCTCCTTTAGTTACTACATGTCGATGACCGAATCGACCCAGCCGGACGTTGAGCGCATCCCGGGCAATACCGTTCTCGGGGTGAAAAACCCCTACCTGCCCGCGTCCGAATGGGGTTGGCAGATCGATCCTGTCGGGCTGAAAATCTCCCTGCTGGAGCTATACGACCGTTACCAGAAGCCGCTGTTTATCGTTGAGAACGGTCTGGGCGCGAAGGATGTGGTCGAAAACGGCGAGATCCACGACAGCTACCGTATCGACTATTTCCGCGCCCACTTCGAGCAAACTTTGGCAGCTATTAATGAAGGGGTGGATGTGATGGGATTCACCACCTGGGGATGCATCGACATTATCAGTGCGGGCACCTCGCAGATGTCCAAGCGCTACGGTTTTATCTATGTCGATCAGGATGATGAAGGCAACGGCACGCTAAAACGCCTGAAAAAAGACTCCTTCTGGTGGTACAAAAAAGTGATCGCCAGCAATGGCGCAGACATGAGCTAACCGGCCATGCCGCAGGAATAACCGTGATAACGATAAAAAAGTCGCTTAATAACAGTATGCTGCTGGTCGACAACGACCAGCGGGAGATGATTTTGTTCGGCAAGGGGATCGGCTTTGGAGCGAAACCCGGTACCAATATCGACCTGACGCAGGTGGAGAAAGTGTTCCTGCCGCTGAGCGATCTTAAATCCCGCCATTTTTTATCCCTGACGGACACTATTCCTGCGGCCTTCTTCGACATTAGCCATGACATTCTTACCCTCGCGCGCAGCCTGTGCGGGGATAAGCTCAATTCCGTCTTGCTGTTTACCCTGGCGGAGCATCTGCATTTTGCGGTTGAGCGCAGCCGGAGCGGGCAGACGATCCTGAATAAGCTGAGCTGGGAAGTGAAGCGCTACTATCCGCAGGAGTACAGCGTGGGGTTGCAGGCGCGCGCGCAGGTCAATGAGAAGTTTGACGTTGCGTTACCTGAAGACGAGGCGGTAAACATCGCCTTTCATCTGATCAACGCCAGCAGCCAGGACGACGACAGCACCGCTCATCAGCAGGTTGAACTGGTCAACCGCATCGCCGATATCGTGCGCTATAAACTGGGCAAAGCCGTCGATACCCGGTCGGTTAACTACATGCGCTTTATCACCCATCTGCGTTACTTTGCGGAGCGGGTACTGGCCGGGAAAATCGCCCTCAGCGAGACCGAAGATTTTTATCAGGAGCTGATGCGCCACCGCCCGGACGCGATGACCGTGGCATGGGCGATCCGCGATTACGTGCAGGATAAATATCAGCTCACCCTGCCGAAAGATGAGCTGACGTGGTTAAGCATTCATATCAGCCGCCTGATGGACGGGCAGGCGTAAAATGCCCGGTGGCGGCTACGCCTTACCGGGCCTACAACGACAGCGAACCGTAGGCCGGGCAAGCGAACGCGCCGCCCGGCAATCGTGCCGCCGGGATTAACCCTGGCGCAAATTCTGCGCCGCCTTCACCATGTTCGCCGCCTGATTTTGTGAGCCATCACCAAATACAAACGCTTTAAGAAATTAACCAGACTTTTAGGGTTCTCTATTCGGCATGTCAGGCGTACGCTGATTTTAATATCTACTCTTAAAACAGGAGGTTATAAGATGGCTATTCCAGTCTATCTTTGGTTAACAGATTACGCAGGCAATCAGATTAAAGGTTCCGTTGATATACGAGGAAGAGAAGGAAGCATTGAAATTGTAGAGTTTATGCATTCTGTCGATCTTCCCATAGACAACCTTACCGGTAAAATTACTGGCAAACGAATTCATGGTGATTTTGCTTTAATTAAAGAAATAGATAGTTCTTCACCTTACCTTTATAAAGGCGTATCTACCGGTAGTAAATTCAAGCAAGCAGAACTTAAATTTTATCATATAAACCATAATGGTCAGGAAGAAGAGTACTTCCGGATAACGATGATGGATGTCAGAGTGAATGGAATAGAGCCATTAATGTTCGACATCAAAAACGCCACCTTTGAAAGACATAATCATCTTGAAGCTTTTTATTTGGCTTATGAAAAAATCACATGGCATTACCTGGATGGAAATATTATTCATTCAGATAGCTGGGATGCCAAGCAGGAGGCCAGAGTATGACCTGGGTTTATAAAGTTAGTTCACATTCTTTTTATCTGGATGGCACCTATCAATTTGATGGCCAGTATGCGGGTAGGCCTGGCTTTAAGAATAATTCTGAATATGAGTGTGTAAAAAATAAAGGCCCGTTGCCAAGAGGAACCTATACCATTGGGGCTGCCTTCTATCACCCTAAAACTAAAGCATGGACAATGAGGCTAACACCTTATGACGGGAATGACATGTGCGGCAGGGATAGTTTCATGATACATGGAGAAAGTTCATTGCATCCGGGGGAAGCATCCGATGGTTGTATCATTCTGAATATTTCTGGTCGTAAAATTATCGCTGCAAGCAGTGATAAAATATTAGTCGTGGAGGATTAAATGCTTAATAAAATACTCTTGTGTATGATAATCATTATTCCTCTGTTCTCACAAGCGCAAAGTAATAGATGTGCTATTGTCGGAGCGACAATGGAAACAACTTTATTCAATGCGCTATCTCGTGATTTACAGATTGACACTTCGACTATTCATCGAAACAAAACAGTCGTTGATATTATCGATATTTCTCCCGTATCCAGGCTGTATGCTGCAACACTTGCCAGATTTGATTATGAAAGTGCTATGACACAGGGTAAAGCGAATATACCTCAGAGTGCTTATCTTGATAGCTATTACGAAAACAACACCCAATCACTTACAGCAAAATATTCATACATTAATAAAGAAATGAAGAAAGATGTCTTTATTGCTTCCAGCCTTATAAATAAAGACGAATGTTCTGTCAGGTTTAATGGTTATATTGTGCTATCAAGAGAATTTTAATCTCTCTGAAAGGCCCTACCGGACCTACAACGGCAGCGAATCGTAGGCCGGGCAAGCGAATGCGCCGCCCGGCAATCGTGCCGCCGGGATTAACCCTGGCGCAAATTCTGCGCTGCTTTAACCATGTTCGCCAGCGCGGCGCGGGTTTCTGGCCAGCCGCGGGTTTTGAGGCCGCAGTCCGGGTTCACCCACAGGCGCCCGGCCGGGATACGCTGGGCCGCTTTCTGCAGCAGGGCTTCGATCCACTCTACGCTGGGCACGTTCGGGGAGTGAATGTCGTATACGCCCGGCCCGATTTCGTTCGGGTAGTTGAACTCTTCAAACGACTCCAGCAGCTCCATATCGGACCGTGAGGTTTCGATGGTGATCACGTCGGCATCCAGCGCGGCGATGGAATCCATGATGTCGTTGAACTCGCAGTAACACATGTGGGTGTGGATCTGGGTATCATCCTTGGCCACCGCGGCGTTAATGCGGAAGGCCTCCACGCCCCATGCCAGATAGGCATCCCAGTCGCTGCGACGCAGCGGCAGACCTTCGCGCAGCGCCGGTTCGTCAATCTGGATAATGCCGATGCCCGCCGCTTCCAGATCCGCCACTTCATCGCGCAGCGCCAGGGCGATTTGCTTGGCGATGGTTTCACGGGTCACGTCTTCACGCGGGAAGGACCAGCAGAGGATGGTCACCGGACCGGTCAGCATGCCCTTCACCGGCTTGTCGGTCAGGGACTGGGCATACTTCGCCCACTCCACGGTGATCGCTTCCGGGCGGCTGACGTCGCCGATCACCACCGGCGGCTTCACGCAGCGGGAGCCGTAGCTCTGCACCCAGCCGTTCTGGGTAAAGACGAAGCCGTCCAGGTGTTCACCGAAGTATTCAACCATGTCGTTACGCTCGGCTTCGCCGTGAACCAGCACGTCCAGACCCAGGCGCTCCTGCTCCACAATCGCCTGTTTGATGTGTTCAGCGATGCCGGTGCGGTAGTTGCCCGCATCCAGGTTGCCCTTTTTGAAGTCCAGCCGCAGGCCGCGGATCTCGGTGGTCTGCGGGAAGGAGCCGATAGTGGTGGTCGGCCATGCCGGAAGCTTAAAGCGCGCGCGCTGGGCTTCAGCACGCACTTCATAGGCGCTCTGGCGCTGGCTGTCCTGAGCGGTGATAGCGGCCAGACGCTTCGCCACCGCCGCATTGTGCACGCGGGTCGAGTGGCGACGGGCCTGGATTGGCGCGCTCCACGCGGTAATCGCCGTGGTATCGCCGCTGTTCAGCGCATCGCGCAGCAGGGCCAGCTCTTCACACTTTTGCAGGGCGAAGGCAAACCAGCTCTTCACTTCCTCATCCAGCCGGGTTTCGACGCTCAGATCGATCGGGCTGTGCAGCAGAGAGCAGGATGAGGCCACCCACAGATCACGAACGCCTGCGATGTCTTTAATCTGAGCATATTTTTCGGTCAGATCGGCACGCCAGACGTTACGACCATTTACCAGACCCGCAGAGAGCAGCCAGTCGGACGGCAGGCGGGCATTCAGTTCCGCAACATCATCTTTACCCTGCACCAGGTCAACGTGCAGGCCCTGCACCGGCAGCGCGGTGATGGTGTCGAGGTTCGGCGTGACGCCTTCAAAATAGGTGGTGAGCAGCAGCTTCACCTGACCCGCGAGGGCGTCGTAAGCCGGTTTGAAGGCATCCAGCCACGCCTGCGGCAGCTCCAGCACCAGGGCCGGCTCGTCGATCTGCACCCATTCCACGCCGCGTTTTGCCAGCTCGCCCAGCACCTGCTGGTACACCGGGAGGATGTCATTCAGCAGGCTCAGGCGGTCAAACTGCTCGCCCTTCACCTTGCCCAGCCAGAGATAAGTGACCGGCCCCAGCAGAACAGGTTTTACCTTGTGGCCCAGGGCCAGCGCTTCGTCCACTTCGTCCAGCAGTTGGGTCCAGGTCAGTCTGAACTGCTGACCCTTCACAAATTCCGGCACCATGTAGTGGTAGTTGGTGTTGAACCATTTGGTCATTTCCGCTGCGGCTGCCGGTTCACCGGTGGGGGCGCGGCCACGGCCAATGCGGAACAGGGTGTCGAGATCGACCGATCCATCTTTGTTCTGATGACGAGCCGGCACGTTGCCAAGCAGCAGGCTGGTAGTCAGAACATGGTCGTACCAGGCGAAATCGCCCACCGGCAGCAGATCCACGCCTGCCTGTTTTTGCTGATCCCAGTGACGGGCGCGCAGCTCGCGGCCGACGGCCAGCAGCTCGTCACGGGTGGCGTTGCCCGCCCAGTAGCTCTCTTGCGCTTTTTTCAGCTCGCGACGAAGACCGACGCGCGGGAAACCGAGGGTGTGATTAATGATTGTCATGATATGTCCCCTGTGAATTTTTAGGATTTAGCCGTCCAGATGTTTACACTTCCATAATGTGAAGGTACTGTATATTCCTCAAGCGCAAATTGCTCATGGCGAAGTGAAGGACATTCATGATCGAGATTAAACACCTGAAAACGCTCCAGGCGTTGCGGAACTGCGGTTCTCTTGCGGCGGCGGCGGCCACGCTGCATCAGACCCAGTCCGCCCTTTCCCACCAGTTCAGCGATCTGGAACAGCGCCTTGGCTTTCGTCTGTTTGTGCGTAAGAGTCAGCCACTACGCTTTACGCCGCAGGGTGAGATCCTGCTGCAGCTGGCGAATCAGGTGTTGCCGCAGATCGCCAGCGCGTTGCAGGCCTGCCATGAGCCGCAGCAGACCCGACTGCGCATCGCCATCGAGTGTCACAGCTGTATCCAGTGGCTGACCCCCGCGCTTGAGAACTTCCGCCAGCGTTGGCCGCAGGTGGAGATGGACTTTAAATCCGGGGTGACCTTTGATCCACAGCCCTCCCTCCAGCAGGGCGAGCTGGATCTGGTCATGACCTCGGATATTCTGCCGCGCAGTGGCCTGCACTATTCGCCAATGTTTGATTTTGAAGTGCGCCTGGTGCTGGCCCCGGATCACCCGCTGGCCTCCAGAACGCGTATTACGCCGGAAGATCTGGCGACCGAAACGCTGCTGATCTACCCGGTTCAGCGCAGTCGTCTGGATATCTGGCGTCACTTCCTGCAGCCGGCCGGCATCAGCCCGCAGCTGAAAAGCGTGGATAACACCCTGCTGCTGATTCAGATGGTGGCGGCCAGAATGGGCATCGCGGCGCTGCCGCACTGGGTGGTGGAGAGCTTTGAACGCCAGGGTCTGGTGGTGACCAAAACCCTGGGCGAGGGATTGTGGAGCCGGCTGTACGCCGCCGTGCGCGACGGCGAGCAGCGACAACCGATTACCGAAGCCTTTATTCGCTCAGCGCGGAATCACGCTTGCGATCATCTGCCATTTGTCCGGAGCGCGGAGCGACCCAACGGCGATGTACCCACAGTGAAGCCAGGATCACCGTCCCCCCAATAATGAAACTTGGCCAGTGCGGCTGTTCCTGCCAGATGGCGAGGTTCACCAGCAGGCCCGCAGGGACGTGAACGTTGTTCATAATCCCGAGCGTCCCGGCGTCCACCTGCGTGGCGCCATAGTTCCACATGAAGTAACCCAGCCCCGATGCCACCACGCCCAGCCACACCAGCACGCTCCACTGCAGCGTGGTGGTCGGCAGCTTCTGTGGATTCCCCAGCATGAACCACGCCGCAACCGCAACGATTGCCGCTCCCGTATAGAACCAGGCAAAGGCGTTATGCTGCGGCATCGGACGGGTTTCCATCAGACGTTTGTAGCCCACCATGCCGATGGCAAAGCTGATATTGGCGAGCTGGACGAACATCAGCCCGGTCCAGAAATGGTCGCTTACTTTGTCGTAGCGAATGATCGCCGCGCCCACCACCGCCAGCGCTGCGCTCAGCAGATAGCCCCAGCGCAGGCGGCGTTTGCTGAGCAGATCGTAAATCAGGGTGATATAGAGCGGGGTGAGAACGGTGAACAGCAGGAATTCCGATACCGACAGGTAGACGTAAGCCCGGAAGCTGAACAGGTACATGATGCCGAGCTGCATCGCCCCCACCAGCATGTAGAGCAGAATAGTTTTCAACGTTTGCCCGCGCGTACGCAGGAACGGCAGGAACACCAGCGCCGCCAGCCCCACGCGCATCAGCACCGAGAAGTAGCTGTCGACATGGCCGGCAAGGTATTCGCCGATCAGGCTAAAAGAGAAGGCCCACAGGATAGTGGTGATAATGAGTAGCGCCACAATGCTTGTCTCTTGAAAAGATGGACAGGCATTGTAGCGAACTCTTCGGTTGACAACTGAACGTTAAATAACCAGGTGAAGATTATTCAAGAAACAGCTTACGCAGGTATTTTGGCACCGCGTTGTCAGCGTTGGTGCCGATCACTTCCAGCTCCGGGTGGAGATCTTTCAGGCGCTGGTGAGCGTTTTCCATGATGCAGCCCTTACCCGCCATCGACAGCATCTCGGCGTCGTTCATGCCGTCGCCAAAGGCGATGCAGTCCCGCAGATCAAAGCCCAGACGTTTAGCCACCGCTTCCAGGGCATGCCCCTTGGAGACACCGCCCGCCATCACTTCCAGACAGGTCAGCGTGGAGAAGCTGACGTTCACCCGGTCGCCCCAGCGGGCATTAATCGCCTGCTCCAGCGGAAGCAGCGCTTCGTGGCTGTCGGAGGTGAAGAACACTTTGCTGATGCCTTCCGGATCCAGCAGGCCCGGTTCGTACAACGAATAGTTAAAGACCGCCTCTTTGAAGAAACGCATCTCGTCCGGGCGGTGACGGTTCATAAACCACTCATCATCGCGATACACGTTAGTGATGATGTCGGGGCTGTTATGCATGATACCGAACAGATCGGTGGCAATGTCGCGATCGAGGTTATGGGTGAAGATCAGATTCCCGTCCAGATCGTGCACGCGGGCACCGTTGGAGGTGATCATGTAAGATTTGATCTCCAGATTATCGCGGATCTGCCCCACATCGACATGGTGGCGGCCGGTAGCGAAGACAAAGTTCACGCCACGGGCGGTCAGGAGTTTTAAGGTCTCTTTCGCGTAAGGCGATAAAGTGTGGTCGGGAGAGAGCAGCGTGCCATCTAAATCAGACGCGACAACCTGGTACATAGAAAAATTTAACCTCTGGTGAATATCAGTTATGCCTGCCGAAAAAGTCGACGATGGCGTGGAGTGCGACTGAGCGCATGGCGTCCTTTTCGAAAAGGATCTCATGGTACGCGCCGTTTATGACCAGCGGTTTACCCCCTTCACAAGGGTGTCCGGCTGCGGCTCGCAGTTCACAAAAGCGGTCGTGCATGCGGTTATCCACCACCCGCTCCTCTTCAGCCTGAAGAATGAGCGTTGGCGTGTCGTCCTGACCTGCACCTGCCAGCGCCTGTTCCCCTGCCAGTATGCCTTCGCGAACCCAGTGCCAGGTGGGGCCGCCAACGCGCAAGCGCGGTTCATCGGCATAGAAACGCAGGTTACGGCGATAACGCTGCTGGCTGTGGGTTAAGACGTTGATGGCAAAAGGCAAAGCCCGCCAGCGCCCTGTTCCGATGGCGTAGCTTTCACGAATGCGCTGATGGCCCTCAGCCCAGTCGAGAAGATGGCGCACCATCCATTCCGGAAAACGTATCACAATGCCATACATTGGCGCGGTAAGCGCAATGGCATCGCACTGGTGATCGTAGCGCTGCAAAAAGAGCGTAGAAATAGCACCGCCCATGGAGTGCGCAAGAATATAGCGCTTGCGCCACGGGCCGGGCTGCACTTCCTGTTGCCAGAATGCGGCCAGATCGTCGACGTAATCACTGAAGTTATCCACGTGACCACGATGGGTATCCGGCAACATCCGACCGGAAAGCCCCTGTCCGCGATGGTCGATAATTAACACATCAAAACCCAGATGGAACAGATCGTACGCCAGCTCGGCATATTTGACGTAACTTTCGATACGCCCGGGGCAGACTACAATCACCCGGTCATTTTTTTCATCACGGAAACGAACGAAGCGTACCGGAATATCCCCGACGCCCGTAAACGCATCTTCCTCACGCTGACGCCAGAAATCGGTCAATGGCCCCATGGAGAAAGCAGCGAATGCCTTTTCTCGCGTTTCCCAGTCTTTATTCTGCTGAAACATCGGGTTTACGCCCCTGTAAGCCAAGGAATATCGTTTTTTCGGGACAGGCCGCATAATGACGTAACATTAGCGTATTGTGGCATAAAAATAGACGATTCGGGAGTTTCAAATGTCCTTCGAGTGGTGGTTCGCTTACCTGCTGACATCCATTATCCTCAGCCTTTCGCCGGGCTCCGGGGCGATCAATACCATGACCACCGCCATGAACCACGGCTATCGCGGCGCAGCGGCGTCGATTGCCGGGTTGCAGACCGGGCTGGGCATTCACATTGTGCTGGTGGGCGTGGGGCTCGGCACGCTGTTCTCCCGTTCGGTGCTGGCCTTCGAAGTGCTGAAATGGGCCGGGGCCGCCTATCTTATCTGGCTGGGTATTCAGCAGTGGCGCGCCGCGGGAGCTCTCGATCTGAACACGCTCGCCCACACGCAAAGCCGGGGCAAGCTGTTTAAACGGGCGGTGTTTGTGAATCTGACCAACCCGAAAAGCATCGTCTTTCTGGCTGCCCTGTTTCCGCAGTTCATCGTGCCGCACCAGCCGCAGATCATGCAGTACGTGGTGCTCGGCGTAACAACCATCGTGGTGGATATCATTGTGATGATTGGCTATGCGACGCTGGCGACGCGGATTGCGGTATGGATTAAAGGGCCTCGCCAGATGAAGGCCCTGAATGTAGTGTTTGGTTCGCTGTTTATGCTGGTGGGCGCGCTGCTGGCATCAGCAAGGCACGCTTAGCGCGACAGGATCAGGTGAATACCGAAGCCGGCGAACAGCGCGCCGGCAACGCCGTCAATCCACTTCGCCAGACGCTGATAGCCACGACGCATCGACGGCAGCGCAAACAGGCTTGCCACCACGGTGAACCAGGCGAAGGTCTCCACTACGATCAGCAGGAAAATGCCCCAGCGCGCACCGGCGCCGACGTCTTCGCCCACGAACAGTGAAAATACCGACCCGAAATAGATAATCGCTTTCGGATTGGCGAGGTTGGTCAGCAGCCCTTTCACGAAGCTGCGTCCGCCAGCCGCCAGCTCCATTTTTGGCTCTGGCGCTTCGCGATCGTCTTTCTTAAACGCCCCACGCAGCATCTGGTAACCCATCCAGCACAGATACAGACCGCCGCCGACCATAATGATGTTATGCAGCCAGGCCATCTTAGCGAGGATCAGGTTCAGGCCCAGCAGTGCCAGGGCAGCCCAGACCATTACGCCAAGGGTAATGCCCAGCACGCCCATCATCGCCTCTTTGCGCGAACGGCTCACCGCCGTTTGTGAAACGAAGAAAAAGTCGGGGCCAGGGCTCATCAGCGCCACAATATGCACCAGCGCCACGGTCAGAAACAGGGTTAACATAATTAACTCGCGGGGGAATAGTTCAGGGAGCAATCATCCTGGCACTTTTTTGCCGGGCTGACTACTCCTCATCATCACCATCGGCATGAGAGCGAATAAGCGCCATAAACTCTTTGCCAAAGCGCTCCAGCTTACGCGTTCCGACGCCGTTGACGCTGAGCATTTCGCTGGCGCTGAGCGGCATCTGCTCGGCCATCTCAATCAGCGTGGCATCGTTGAACACCACATACGGCGGGATATTCTCTTCGTCGGCGATGGCTTTGCGCAGCTTACGAAGCTTGGCGAACAGCTTACGGTCGTAGTTGCCGCCGTAGGATTTCTGCATCACCCGCGGTTTCAGCGCCACCACGCGCGGCACGGCGAGCTGTAATTCGACCTCACCGCGCAGCACCGGACGGGCGGCTTCGGTGAGCTGCAGCGCCGAATGCTGGGCAATATTCTGGGTGGCAAAGCCGAGGTGGATAAGCTGGCGGATCACGCTGACCCAGTGCTCGTGGCTCTGCTCGCGGCCAATGCCGTAGACCGGCAGCTTGTCATGCCCCATCTCGCGGATACGCTGGTTATTAGCCCCGCGCAGCACTTCCACCACGTAGCCCATCCCGAAGCGCTGATTGACGCGACCAATGGTGGAGAGCGCCTTACGCGCGTCCATCAGGCCGTCATACTGCTTCGGCGGATCGAGGCAGATATCGCAGTTGCCGCAGGACTCCTGTCGGCCCTCGCCAAAGTAGTTCAGCAGCACCAGACGACGGCAGGTTTGCGCTTCGGCAAACGCGCCCATCGCGTTGAGCTTGTGGCGTTCGATATCCTGCAGCGCCCCCTGGGGCTTCTCTTCCAGGCAGCGGCGCAGCCAGGCCATATCCGCCGGATCGTAAAACAGCATCGCCTCGGCGGGCAGGCCGTCACGTCCGGCGCGGCCGGTCTCCTGATAGTAGGATTCGATATTGCGCGGGATGTCGAAATGCACCACAAAGCGCACGTTCGGCTTGTTGATGCCCATCCCGAAGGCGACGGTGGCCACCACGATCTGCAGGTCGTCGCGCTGGAATTTCTCCTGCACGTCGGCACGAATGTGGTTTTCCAGCCCCGCATGATAGGCGGCGGCGCTGAACCCGCGGCTTTGCAGACGGGCGGCGGTGTCTTCGACCTTCGCCCGGCTGTTACAGTAGATGATGCCGGACTTACCGCGCTGCTCCTGGACATAGCGCAGCAGCTGATCGAGCGGCTTGAACTTCTCCATCAGCATATAGCGGATATTCGGACGGTCGAAGCTGCTGACCTGAATCAGCGGATCGTTGAGCCCCAGCAGGCGCACGATATCCAGCCGGGTGGTGTCGTCGGCGGTAGCGGTGAGCGCCATAAACGGCAGCTCGGGGAAACGCTGACGCAGCTGGCCGAGCGCGGCATATTCCGGGCGGAAATCGTGCCCCCACTGGGAGATACAGTGCGCTTCGTCCACCGCCAGCAGCACCGGGTTCCAGTGGGCCAGATGGTCAAGGAAGTTATCCAGCATCAGGCGTTCCGGGGCGATATACAGCAGGCGAACCTGCCCGGTACGGCACCCGGCCATCACCTCCTGCTGCTGCTCGCGGGTCTGGGTGGAGTTTAGACAGGCCGCCGCCACGCCGTTTGCCAGCAGCTGGTCGACCTGGTCTTTCATCAGCGAGATCAGCGGTGAAACCACCACCGTCAGGCCATTCAGAACCAGCGCGGGAACCTGATAGCACAGCGATTTGCCGCCACCGGTCGGCATGACCACCAGACAGTCACGGCCCTTAAGGGCGGTGTTGATGATGGTTTCCTGGCCCGGGCGGAACTGGTGATAGCCAAAGGTTTCATGCAAAACCTGTTTAGCCAGCGACTCCTGATTAACGACTTCCGCCTGCACCACATCAACCCCATTTGCCCGAAATAAAAACAGGCGCTATTTTCAGCGCCTGCGAGAGAAACTTCAACGTTTAAGACAAAAACATTCGAGGAGGCTAGAAAAGATCGTTCAGCATCACGCCCACACCGACACGGGTCTGGCTGAAGTTGTAGTCGATCAGGGATTCGCCATAGCCGCTGTAGACCTGCGTATAGAGACGAACATGTTTGGTCAGCGGGTAGCTGACGCCCATTTCGGCGCCGCCATAGCCGGTGTTCCAGTTGTACTGCCCCTTCACGCTCAGCACCGCCTCGCCCAGCTGATACCCTACCCGCAGCTGGTAGTAGCCCATGTATTTGGTGATATCCGGGTTATCGTCGGTATTGCCCACCACGTACCAGGGCTTCACCTCCACCAGCCAGTTACCGTTCTGCGCCATCAGGCGGGTATAGAGACGGTTCCAGCTGCGTGACGTCGGGTCGGAGCGACCGTTGGATTGATGGTTATAGCCAAACTCCACGTCCCGCAACGTCCAGCCCGCCAGCGAGTAATCGGTGGCAAAGCCGAGGAACAGCTGGGGCTCGTAGTTGGTTTCACGAAACGGCGAGGATTCATCGCTGTTGGATAACTGCCACCAGGATTTCTGCGTGTAGGAGCCACCCAGAATGGAATTTGGCCCCAGAATGCCGCGCCACAGCGGGAAGGCGAGACTCAGCTGGAATTTCACCTCATCTTTATGCGAATCGTCGGCCCAGTCGTAGGTTTTGATCGCCTCTTTGTTGAGGTCGCTGGTGGCGGTATAGATCAGATAATTGCTGTCGTAAGGATAGAGCGTGAAAGGATTATCGTGCTCCTCCAGCAGGTTAGCGATGATGCTGCCCCGCACGGCTGGCACCTCCTGCGTTGTCGCTTCCTGTGCAAATGCCGTAAAGGGCAGCGCAGCCGCCGCCGTTAGCCCGGCCAGATATGTCCGCATCGGTGATGCTCTCCTGCAAAAGCGTTTTAATGAAGAATTATTTGGATCCCTTTTAACATATTTAATTATTAGTGGCTTCACCTGCGCTCCGAATCTGGCAATTCATATTGCTGAGGAATAAAATCAACATTCTTTTAACAATAAGGATGTGACGTGCTATGTCTGCCACGCTTACTGCCGAAGAAGCGCTGAAGCTTGTCGGCGAGATTTTCGTCTACCATATGCCGTTCAACCGCGCGCTGGGGCTGGAGCTGGAGCGCTACGAGAAAGATTTCGCCCGGCTCAGTTTTAACAACCAGCCGATGATGGTCGGCAACTGGGCGCAAAGCATTCTCCACGGCGGCGTGATCGCCTCTGCCCTCGACGTCGCCGCCGGCCTGGTCTGCGTCGGCAGCACCCTGACCCGCCACGACACCATCAATGAAGATGAACTGCGCCAGCGCCTGTCGCGGATGGGCACCATCGACCTGCGCGTAGACTATCTGCGCCCTGGCCGCGGCAACCGCTTTACCGCCAGCAGCAGCCTGCTGCGCGCGGGCAACAAAGTCGCCGTCGCCCGCGTGGAGCTGCATAACGAAGAGCAGGTCTATATCGCCAGCGCAACTGCCACTTATATGGTGGGTTGAGAAGGTAAAATCGGGTAAAATTGCGTTACTTTTTTGTAACGGGTTTTCCTGATGGATGCTAAACAGACGCGGCAGGGCGTTTTACTCGCTCTTGCCGCTTATTTTATTTGGGGTATCGCGCCCGCGTACTTCAAGCTGATTCACTACGTCCCTGCCGACGAAATTCTTACCCACCGCGTGATCTGGTCGTTTTTCTTCATGGTGGCGCTGATGAGCGTGAGCCGTCAGTGGTCTGGGGTTAAAACGCTCCTGCAAACGCCGAAAAAGATCTTCCTGCTGGCGCTGTCCGCCGTGCTGATTGGCGGCAACTGGCTGCTGTTCATCTGGGCGGTGAACAACCAGCACATGCTGGAGGCGAGCCTCGGCTACTTCATTAACCCGCTGGTGAATATCGTGCTGGGGATGCTGTTCCTCGGCGAGCGCTTCCGCCGGATGCAGTGGCTGGCGGTGATCCTCGCCCTCTGCGGCGTACTGGTTCAGCTCTGGACCTTCGGCTCGCTGCCGATCATCGCCCTGGGGCTGGCGTTCAGTTTTGCCTTCTATGGCCTGGTGCGCAAGAAAATCGCCGTGGAAGCACAAACCGGGATGCTGTTTGAGACCCTGTGGCTGCTGCCGGTCGCTGCGATTTACCTGTTCGGCATCGCCGACAGCAGCACCAGCCATATGGGCAGTAACCCGTGGACGCTGAACCTGATGCTGATGGCGGCCGGTGTGGTCACCACCATCCCGCTGCTGTGCTTTACCGGGGCCGCGACGCGTCTGCGCCTGTCAACGCTGGGCTTCTTCCAGTACATCGGCCCGACGCTGATGTTCCTGCTGGCGGTGCTGTTCTACGGTGAAGTTCCGGGGGCGGATAAGATGGTGACCTTTGGGTTTATCTGGGTCGCGCTGGCGGTGTTTGTGACGGATGCGATCTATACCCAGCGCAGGACGCGCAAAGGGCTTTGATTTTTGCCGGATGCGCTTCGCTTATCCGGCCTACATTTGGCGTAGGCCGGGTAAGGCGTAGGCGCCACCCGGCATAACCGTCACAGCCAGTTACGGCGTTTGAAGTAGAGATACGGCGCCAGTCCCGCGAGCACCATAAAGACAATCGCGCCGGGGTAGCCAAAGCTCCATTTCAGCTCCGGCATAAACTCGAAGTTCATCCCGTAGCTCGACGCCACCAGCGTAGGCGGCAGGAACACTACCGAAACCACCGAGAAGATCTTGATGATGCGGTTCTGCTCGATGTTGATAAAGCCCATCGCCGCCTGCATCAGGAAGTTCACCTTCTGGAACAGGGATTCGTTGTGCGGCAGCAGGGATTCGATATCGCGCAGGATCTCGCGCGCCTGCTCCAGCTGACCGCCCGGCAGACGCGCCTTGCGCACCAGGAAGTTCAGCGCGCGCTGGGTATCCATCAGGCACAGACGCACTTTCCAGCCGATATCTTCCAGCTCTGCCAGCGTTGACAGCGCTTCGTCGTACTCATCGCCCTGGTGCCCTTCCATGATCACCCGGCTCAGCTCTTCCAGATCGCTGTAGATATTTTCAATCTCATCCGCCAGCTGTTCGATTTTGGTTTCAAACAGGTCGAGCAGCAGCTCGTAGGCGTTGCCGTCCACCATCGCCTGGTTACGGGCGCGCATACGGTAGAGACGGAACGCAGGCAGCTCACGCTCGCGCAGGGTAAACAGGCGGCCATCGCGGATGGTAAATGCGACGGTGGAGTTACCGGCGTGATCTTCGGCGTCTTCAAAGAAGAAAAAGGAGTGAATGTGCAGGCCGTCTTCGTCTTCGAAGAAACGGGCGGATGCTTCGATGTCTTCCAGTTCCGGGCGGGTTGCCAGGCTTTGTCCGAGCTCAGATTGCACGCGCAGGCGTTCGTCGTCATCCGGCTCGACCAGATCCACCCATACGGCATCAATGAGGGGTTGTGACTCTTCAGCTTCAAGCCGAATCAGTCGGTTTTTTTCCAGTTGAAATGCGCTCAGCATGACCGGGACTCCCAATGCAAAAAATATCGGACAGTTCGGTGGGCACACAGAAACATATTGGGTTTCAGACCATTAAACAGCCTGACTCAGCGCGACGGGAATAATGCAGGTCGCTGACAACCACTAAGGCCATCAGCAAGAGGAGATAGCCTTAGGAGTTGTTCCTGGATGACAGGGAATTGAGCCAGTATTTACTGGGTGTGTCCAAGGCGAATGTCCTCTTAGCGTAATCGTGCGCGCATGTTACGCCAGCAGTAACGGCGGCGTCAACTCGCAACGAAACGCTGAAGAACATTAAATGCCCTTCAACGTATAAGCCTGGCAGATTATTACAAAATAGTGATATTTTTCTGAATCTTAAACCGCTTCAAGCCTGGCGTAAGCCGCAACCAGCCATTTGATCCCCTGGCCCTGGAACGCCACCTGCAGGCGGCTGTGCTCGCCGCTGCCTTCCAGATTCACAATGGTGCCTTCGCCAAATTTGGCGTGACGCACGCGCTGGCCGAGCTTGAATCCGCTGTCGCTTTCCGACACCGGCGTACCCAGACGCTGATGGCTCACCGGACGGCTGATGCTGGCGCGCAGGCGCACCTCTTCCACGCACTCCTCCGGCAGTTCGCCAACGAAGCGCGACGGACGGTGATACACCTCTTTGCCGTACAGACGGCGGGTTTCAGCGTAAGTCAGGGTCAGCTTTTGCATCGCGCGGGTCACGCCCACGTAGGCCAGACGACGCTCCTCTTCCAGACGCCCGCCTTCATCCAGCGACATCTGGCTTGGGAACATCCCCTCTTCCATACCGACGATAAACACCTGCGGGAACTCCAGACCTTTGGCGGAGTGCAGGGTCATCAGCTGAACCGCATCCTGCCAGGTGTCGGCCTGCCCTTCGCCCGCTTCCAGCGCGGCATGGGACAGGAACGCCTGCAGCGGCATCAGGTCTTCGTCTTCTTCGTTGTAGCTGAACTGGCGCGTAGCCGTCACCAGTTCCTCTAAGTTCTCAATACGCGTCTGGCCCTTCTCGCCCTTCTCCTGCTCGTACATCATGCGCAGGCCGGAATCTTTGATCACCCGGTCGGTCTGAACGTGCAGCGGCATATCGGCGGTTTCCTGGGCCAGCGCGTCGATAAGCTCCAGGAAGCGCTGCAGCGCGCTGGCGGCACGCCCGGCGAGCGCCCGCTCCTGCAACAGCTCGCGACACGCCTGCCACAGGGTCAGCTGCCTGTCGCGGGAGGTCTGGCGCACCACGTCGAGGGTGCGATCGCCTATGCCGCGGGTTGGCGTGTTGACCACGCGCTCAAACGCCGCGTCGTCGTTGCGGTTGGCAATCAGGCGCAGATACGAGAGCGCGTCTTTAATCTCCTGGCGTTCGAAGAAGCGCATGCCGCCATAGATGCGGTACGGCATCCCCACCTGGAGCAACGCCTCTTCCAGCACACGCGACTGGGCGTTGCTGCGATAGAGAATGGCGCACTGCTCAAGCGCGCCGCCGTTGTCCTGCCAGGTTTTGATCCGGTTAACCACGAAGCGGGCTTCGTCCAGCTCGTTAAACGCGCAGTAGAGAGAGATCGGCTCACCGTCGACGCCGTCGGTCCACAGCTTTTTGCCCAGACGCCCATTATTGTTTTCAATCAGGGCGTTGGCCGCGCTCAGAATGTTGCTGGTAGAGCGGTAGTTCTGTTCCAGGCGAATGGTCTCTGCGCCCGGGAAATCTTTCAGGAAACGCTGGATGTTCTCGACCTGCGCGCCGCGCCAGCCGTAGATCGACTGGTCGTCGTCGCCGACGATCATCACCTTGCTGGAGTCGCCCGCCAGCAGGCGGATCCAGGCGTACTGAATGTTGTTGGTATCCTGGAATTCGTCGACCAGGATATTGGTAAAGCGTTCGCGATAGTGCTGCAGGATATGCGGCTTGTTCAGCCACAGCTCGTGGGCGCGCAGCAGCAGCTCGGCAAAATCCACCAGCCCGGCGCGATCGCAGGCTTCCTGATAGGCCTGATAGACCTTCTGCCAGGTCTGCTCAATCGGGTTGCCAAAGCTCTGGATGTGATGCGGACGCAGCCCTTCGTCTTTCTGGCTGTTGATGTACCACATCGCCTGACGCGGCGGCCACTGCTTCTCGTCGAGGTTCATCGCCTTGATCAGGCGCTTGAGCAGACGCAACTGGTCTTCGCTGTCGAGGATCTGAAAATCCTGCGGCAGGTTGGCGTCCATATGGTGCGCACGCAGCAGGCGGTGCGCCAGCCCGTGGAAGGTGCCGACCCACATGCCGCCCTGGCTGGTGCCCATCAGCTGGGCGATACGGTGGCGCATCTCAGCCGCCGCCTTGTTGGTGAACGTCACCGCCATAATGGAGTACGGCGAGCAGTTTTCCACGCTCTGCAGCCAGGCGATACGGTGAACCAGCACGCGTGTCTTACCACTGCCCGCCCCTGCCAGCACCAGCATATTGGTGCGCGTCGCGGCAACCGCGTCACGCTGTTTGTCATTAAGGCTGTCGAGCAGGTAAGAAACGTCCATTGGGCACCGCCGCAAAGAGGTAATCCGGCGGCATTTAGCCGCCGGATACACTGTTAATTTATACAGAACTGCTGGTGATTATATCAGCGTGGTGAGGGATGCCAACCGTGAAATTTCGAT
Organism: Enterobacter sp. MF024; assembly: GCF_005843915.1. Lineage (NCBI taxonomy): Bacteria > Pseudomonadati > Pseudomonadota > Gammaproteobacteria > Enterobacterales > Enterobacteriaceae > Enterobacter > Enterobacter sp. MF024. The sequence goes on from NZ_VCBB01000020.1 coordinate 41,210, forward strand.
GTGCGGCAACAGGCGGCTGTCGGCGGTCTGCATCAGATCGGCATTTTCCGGCTTGATCCAGCAGGCCTGCATCCCGCAGCGGATCGCCCCTGCGACGTCGGTCGTCAGGTCATCGCCCACGTGAAGAATTTGCCCCAGCGGCAGGCTAAGCTTCTCCGCCGCCAGATGGTACATATCGTTGAACGGCTTGGAGCGCCCGTGCGGGCCTGCGCGCAGTACAAACTGGAAGTAATCGCCAAGGCCGAACAGCTCCGGCTGGGCGTTACCGTTGGTGATGGCTACCAGCGGCCACTTTTCGGCCAGCGCAGCCAGCGTGTCATGCGTCTCCTGCGGGACGTCGATGCGGCTGCGCCACTGGGCAAAGTGCGCCATTGAGGCCTCGGCACCCAGCGCAGCCTCGGCCGCGGTCAGCCCCGCGTTCAGCATCGCCAGCTCCACGGCACGGCGACGCCATTCGGTCACGTCGTGATAGATTTCCGGCTCGGTCTGGCGTAACGCCTGGCGCAGGCGGTGGAACTCTTTGTTTTCCAGCGTTTTTAAGGCCGGGTGATAGTTTTGTACAAACGTCAGCGCTTCCTGCTCGGTACGCAGGATCACCTGACGGTTGTCGTAAAGGGTGTCATCAAGGTCGAATGTCAGGGCAGAGATTTGGCCTAATGGACGATAAAAACGCATTATTTCCCCCGTTTGGCGCGTGGATGCGCCGCGTCGTACACCGAGGCAAGGTGTTGAAAATCGAGATGGGTATAGATTTGGGTGGTGGAGAGATTAGCGTGGCCCAACAGCTCCTGGACGCCACGCAGGTCGCCGCTGGACTCCAGCATGTGCGTGGCGAACGAATGGCGCAGTTTATGCGGATGAACATGGCTGTTCAGTCCCTGCTTGATCCCCCACTCGGCAAACCGCTTTTGCACGTTACGCGCCGAGATGCGCTTGCCCAGCTTCGAGAGGAACAGCGCCTCTTCCTCGGTGCCAAACAGGCCGCGCAAATCGAGCCAGTGTTCAATCCATACCACGGCGTTACGGCCAATGGGCAGGCGGCGCTCTTTGCTGCCTTTGCCCATCACCCACACTTCGCCGGACTCCAGATCGAGATGTTTGATATCCAGATTGACCAGCTCGGAAAGACGTAACCCCGCGCCGTACATCACCTCCAGCATGGCGCGGTCGCGCACCGCCAGCGGATCGTTAAGATCGATATCCAGCAGGCGGTTAACGTCATCAACGTCGATATTTTTGGGCAGATGGCGCGGCGCTTTCGGCGCGGCAATCCCTTTCGCCGGGTTGGCGTTGAGTTCGCCCTGGCTGACCAGCCAGTCGAAGAAGCTGCGCAGCGCCGACAGACGCAGCGCAAGGCTGGCCGGGCCAAGCCCTTTACGGCGGCTACGCACGGCAAAGGTCCGCACCGTGGCGGCATCACATTGTTGCCAGCTCGTCAGGCCGATCTCGTCGGCTAACTGCATGATGGCATCAAGCTGACGCTGATAGTTCAACAGGGTGATCGGGCTGAGCTGGCGCTCAACGCCCAGATAGCGCAGAAAACGCGTGACGGCCGGTGACAGCAGAGCGTCCGTCATACGCGCTCAATCCAGCGCTCCAGCAGCTCGGGCAGCATCTGCGCGATCTCCTGCAGCAGCTGTGTGCCTTGTCCCTGCTGGTAATGGTGCGGATCGCGGCTGGTAAACAGCATCACGCCAAGCTCGCCGTCGCGCCCCATCAGGGACATGGCGACCGATCCGATCGCTTTGGCCTCCGGCAGCACCACCAGCAGCTCAGGGCCATTCAGCTGACCAAGGTAGTGGTTATCCTGCCCCATACGCTGAATGCGCAGGGGTTCAAACGCCTGACGCGATAAGGCCAGATGGGTAAAACTGGACGGTGCGCCAATGCGCCAGCGATCCGGGAACAGGCGCAGGGTTGCCCCTGCCAGCCCCATGTCACGCGCCCAGCGATGCAGGCGGAGAAGAAACTCGTCGAGGCTGCTGGCCGAGGCCAGCCGGGACTGCAGGTGCAGCAGGCGATAGAACAGGCCTTCATTACTGCTGGCCTGCTCCATCAGCAGCGAGATGTTCTCTTCAAGATGGTTGATATGGTTGCGCGCGCGCGCCATATGCCATTCAACCAGAGAGACCGTCCCGCGAACCGGGTGCGGGACGCGCATCTCTTCCACGACACGTGCATTGCGAATGAAAAAGTCAGGATTGCGCAGCAGATAATCAACAACCGCCCGGTCGTCCATCTCCGTCAGCGTCTCCTGCAGTTCTTCTCCTGGTTGTTTCATAGATGGATAAACCCGTCGTAAACTTGTGTCGCCGGACCCGTCATATACAGCGGCTGGCCCGGGCCTTTCCAAGCGATATCAAGACGCCCGCCTGGCAAATCCACGCGAACCTCCTGTGCCAGTAAACCCTGCGTAATCCCCACCGCGACGGCCGCACAGGCACCGCTGCCGCACGCCTGCGTTTCGCCTGCCCCACGTTCAAAAACGCGCAGGCGGATGTGTTCGCGAGTGAGAACCTGCATAAATCCAATATTGGCGCGTTCCGGGAAACGTTCGTGGCTTTCCAGCACCGGTCCGAGCGTCTCGACGGGCGCCGTCGCCACGTCATCAACCTGAATCACGCAGTGCGGATTGCCCATGGAGACCACGCCGCACAAGACTGTCTGTTCCGCGGCGCGCATGATATAGGTCTTTTCCGCTTTGTTGGCGCGGAACGGCACCTGGGACGGCTCGAAGTTCGGCTCGCCCATGTTGACCCGCACCAGTTCGTCGTCGGTAACGCTCAGTACCATCCGTCCGTTGGCGGTGCTGACGCGGATATCACGCTTATTGGTGAGCCCCTTCAGGCGGACAAAACGGGCAAAACAGCGCGCGCCGTTGCCACACTGGGACACTTCGCTGCCGTCGGCATTGAATATCCGGTAGTGGAAATCGAGATCCGGATCGTAAGGCGGCTCAACCACCAGCAGCTGATCAAAGCCGACGCCAAGGTGCCGATCGGCCAGACGGCGGATCAGCTCCGGAGAAAAGAAGACATTCTGCGTTACCGCGTCGACAACCATAAAGTCATTGCCAAGGCCATGCATCTTAGAGAACTGCATTATTTACTCCATTGTGCGGATCGGAGCGCTTGTCAGTAATTGACCTGGCTTGGACCGTTGTTATCGCCACGATCGTTACGACCCGGCATGGTGGACTCAACAGGACTTTCCACTTTTTTAGTCGGCGGCGGTGCGGTTTTATCTGCTGGCGGGAAATAGAGCGGCCCTTTAAGACCACAACCGGTCAGGCTAAACAGCGTGAGGAGAACGGCAAGCGTTCGAAAAACGTTTTTCATTATTGGTTGCCTGTAAGTTCGTGCTTTATGTGTTCTATCATCGCAGGAGAAGGCACAAAAGCAAGAGTTAGCCGCTAACCTGCAACCGGAATTATTTAGCGTTATACTGCCGCCATCACGAAAAACAGGAACAGAACCATGAATGACAGTGAATTCCATCGCCTTGCCGATAACCTGTGGCAAACCATCGAAGAACGCCTTGATGACTGGGACGGCGATAGCGACATCGATTGTGAAATCAACGGCGGGGTGCTGACCATCAGCTTTGAAAACGGCAGCAAAATCATTATTAACCGCCAGGAGCCGCTTCACCAGGTCTGGCTCGCCACCAAACAGGGCGGCTACCATTTCGACCTGAAGGGCGAAGAGTGGGTTTGCGATCGTAGCGGTGAGACGTTCTGGGATCTGCTGGAGCAGGCAGCGACCGCGCAGTCAGGGGAAGAGGTTAGCTTCCGCTAGGGCTGTTTTGCCCGGTGGCGCTGCGCTTACCGGGCCTACAATGGCCCGAACCGTACATCCGGGCAATGGTCGTCAGGAGAAATACTGCTGCAACAGCGGGGTGCTGGCGTCCTGTCTGTCAGGCACGACTGGCGTAATCGCCTGGGTGCGGAACGGGATCACCTGCGCACGGCCATCCACCTTCACAATCTGATAGAACTGCGGCAGGTTGAAGTTGATGAAACTTGAGCCGTAGGTGAAGCGATCGTGTGAAGAGGAGTAGAAGCGGCTGACGTCGCGCACCAGCTCCTCTTTGCTGCCTTCACAGTGGTGATACACCTCGGCGCGGTTGGTTTCATCGAGGATGTAGATGTTGAACCCGGCGTCATCCCCCGACTCTTCAAAGAAGAACTGAATAATCCCTTCGCTGGCAAAACCGTCCACTACCTGCGGCAGTTTGACGTGGTTGGTCTCAACCTGCACCGACAGACCGTGCAGCTTGTTGTGCGAAATAGCGCCGTAGAACTCGATGGCGTTTTCCAGCTTCTGCACCGAGACGTTCAGGCGTTCAAAGAACAGGCCCCAGGTCTGGCCGGAGACGCGCAGCGCTTTGAAGCGCCCGGTTTCCTGACGGGTGCTGGAGAGGCGCAGATCGATGCATTCGGAAACCAGCTGCTGCACGCGGGTGCGGATCAGGCCGCGCAGATGCTGGCTGTAGCAGAACACCTCAACGCTGTCCGGCGGTGCGGCATCCTGATGCATCTTGCCGAGGATTGTTTTCAGCGCTTCGATCATCGCCTGCTCGCCGTTGAAGTGCAGGGTACGCACTTCGTTCCACGAGTTGCGGTACAGCAGATCGACGCTGCCCACCAGGCAGTTTTGCTGCTCGCCAAAGCTGAACACATCCAGCTTACGGAAATCGAAATGGACCACCTGATTGCGGAAGGCCGCCGTCGGGTCATATTCCAGGTTGACGATAATCGCCAGATGGCGAATTTCGCATGGACTGTAGAGCGCTTTTGGCGTCGGCGCAGGCAGACGCAGCGGGAAGTGGTGCGAAACGTCGGCGACCATTTCCTGCAATTTGGCTAAATCGACAATCTCGTTGCCTTTGATAAACAGGCGCGTGCGGGAGGTCAGCAGGCCGTTAAACCAGGCCCAGGCCACCAGCTTGTTCAGGTAGCGGTTATATTCCAGCGGCTGATGGCTGATGATCGAATCCATGCTTGGCGCACGGTTGTAGAGATACCACCCGGTACGGTTCGCGCGGCCCGGCGGCACATAGATAAAGGTCAGGTTCGGTTCAGACAGGTCAGGCGAAATCTGCGGGTTCACCAGCGTCACTTTACCCGGCAGCGCTTCAAACGCGGCGTACAGCTTACGGGTCAAGACCCCGATGTCCTGCGGGCTGGCGGAAACGCTGAGGTTGTTACGACGGGCAAAGCGGATCAGGTTACGGTAGCTCTGCATCATCGCATCGAGCAGCTCGTTGTGCGCCTCACGCACCTGATCGATCTTCCAGTTGGCGCGGTTATCGAGCATCGACAGACGCTCTTCGTCCCATCCCCACTCTTTGACTAACTGACTGACCACTTCACGACGCCAGCCGACGCAGGCGCGTTCGCGGCTGAGCTTCTCACACACTTTGAGATAGAAACATCGACGGACCAGATCCAGACGGGTGGGATCGTCGATGGCTTTCAGGTATTCGGTAACGCGCTCGAGCATCATGCAGTAGGCATCAAGACCGTAAGAGACGATCTCGCCATCATGCAGGCGCTGTTTGATGTCTTTAGCCAGCAGGCGCGGCGTCGGGTATTCCCAGGAATAGGCTTCGAGCAGCAGGGTTTTCAGCACTGCTTTATACGGGGAATCGATACTTTTATACAGCTGCCACAGGCTGGCACCGAAGTACTCTTCCGCAGACAGCGAGCTCAGGCCGCCCAGATCCAGCCATTCGTTTGGCGTCAGGACACCCTGGGCGTAGAGCTTCATGACGTAGTCGTCGTAGTGCTCTTCTTCATCGCACGGCACCATGCTCCACAGGATACGCTTCCCGGCCAGGCGCACGGCGGTACGGTAAAACTCATCCAGCAACAGGATGTGCTGAGTCGAGCCGCAGTCTTCACCACCCAGACTGCCGCTTTCATTATGGCGGAAACGGTTTTCATCAATCAGGAAGAAGCTCACTTCCACACCGAGCGATGCCGCCCAGCTCTCAAGCAGGCTGCATTTACGCTGCAGCAGCTGGCGCTCTTCGTTATCGAGCCAGGATTGATGGCAAACCCAGATATCGAGATCCGACGAACAGCTTTGCCCCACCGAAGAGGTGCTGCCCATGGTGTAGACGCCGGTGATCGGCAGTTCGCCTTTCGGGGACTCCTGTGCCGGCATGCCACGATAGAGTTCCAGCTCTTTCAGATAGTGCTGTTGGGTTTCATCAGGCGTGAAAAGGCAGATGCCCTTGGGAACGTTACCGTCAAGGTAACCCGGCATCAGCGGATGGTGATAGTGCAGCAATGTCGGCAGTAGACTGTAAACCTGTTGAAAAGCAGGTCCCATGGCAGCAAGCGCACGATCGACGCGCAGTTGATTGATGGCATCCAGTCGCTGTTTCAGAGTCTCAATATAGAGGTACAAGACGTATCGCCTGATGTTCAGAAGGCTCTAATCGCCAGTCAGACTGAGGATTAGGCGTTCACAGTATTTCGAAAGTAGCCGTCGCCTTTTTTCGCCCTTATCTTTATGGTCATGGAGACGAAAAAATGGTCTAAAACGTGATCAATTTAACACCTTGCCGTTTGACCGTAAAGAAAGATGCGCTACATACAAGTGTAGCACCGTTCTGTACGTGTAAATTCCTGAATACGGCAGCAGGCAACTTCTATCGCAGCCTTGTCCTGTCCCCCTCAACGTCCGTAAACCTGACAGTGCTGAGACAACAATGTTAGGATGGTCAACAGACGATTAAGACGGTAACAAGCATGTTAGACAATGTTTTAAGAATTGCCACACGCCAAAGCCCCCTTGCGCTCTGGCAGGCACATTATGTTAAGCAGCGCCTCGAGGCCTGTCATGCCGATTTGCGTGTAGAGCTGGTGCCCATGGTGACGCGCGGTGATGTCATTCTTGATACGCCTCTGGCGAAAGTGGGCGGTAAAGGCCTGTTCGTGAAAGAGCTTGAGCTGGCACTGCTTGACGGTCGTGCTGATATCGCGGTCCACTCTATGAAGGACGTCCCGGTTGATTTCCCTGAAGGGCTGGGGCTGGTCACCATTTGCGAGCGTGAAGATCCGCGCGATGCCTTTGTCTCCAGTCACTACGACTCGCTGGATGCCCTGCCTCAGGGGAGCATTGTTGGCACATCAAGTTTACGCCGCCAGTGCCAGCTGGCCGAGTACCGCCCGGACCTGATCATCCGCTCCCTGCGCGGTAACGTCGGCACCCGTCTCGGCAAGCTGGATAACGGTGAATATGATGCCATTATTCTGGCGGTTGCCGGCCTGAAACGCCTGGGCCTGGAGTCGCGTATTAAGGCGGCGCTCTCCCCGGAACAGTCGCTGCCGGCCGTCGGTCAGGGCGCGGTGGGCATTGAGTGCCGACTCGATGACGCCCGTACCCATGCGCTGCTGGCGCCGCTCAATCACGACGAGACCGCAATCCGCGTTCAGGCAGAGCGTGCCATGAACACCCGCCTTGAAGGGGGATGTCAGGTGCCGATTGGCAGCTATGCTGAATTAACCGATGGCGAACTGTGGCTGCGCGCGCTGGTTGGCGCGCCGGACGGTTCGCAGATGGTGCGCGGCGAACGTCGCGGTAAACCACAGGATGCAGAACAGCTGGGGATTTCACTGGCGGAAGAGCTGCTGAATAACGGCGCCCGTGAAATTCTCGCGGACGTCTATAATGGAGAACCCCCGGCATGAGTATTCTCGTCACCCGCCCTTCTCCCGCTGGAGATCAGTTAGTGAGCCGACTGCGCGCACTGGGGCAGGTGGCGTGGAGCTTTCCGCTGATTGAGTTTTCTCCGGGCCGGGAGCTGCCCCAGCTCGCCGGTCATCTTGGCGCGCTGCAGGCTGGCGATCTGCTGTTTGCCCTGTCACAACATGCCGTGGAGTTTGCCCACGCCCGGCTGCAACAGGACAGCCAGCGCTGGCCTGATGCGCCGCGCTATTTCGCCATCGGCAGAACCACTGCCCTGGCGCTGCATACCGAAAGCGGCCAGCACATTCGCTATCCGTTGGATCGGGAAACCAGCGAAGTGTTGCTACAATTACCTGAATTACAAACTGTTGTGGGGAAGCGCGCGCTGATTTTGCGCGGCAACGGTGGGCGAGAATTGCTGGGCGACACGCTGCGTGAGCGTGGAGCAGAAGTGACATTTTGTGAATGTTATCAACGTAGCCATAAACACTATGACGGTGCGGAAGAGGCGATGCGCTGGCAGGCTCGCGGCATCACCACCCTGGTGGTAACCAGCGGGGAGATGCTGCAACAGCTCTGGACACTCATCCCACAATGGTATCGTGAAAACTGGTTACTCCGCTGTCGGCTTCTGGTCGTCAGTGAGCGTCTGGCGAACCTCGCCCGGGAACTGGGCTGGCAAGATATTCGGATCGCTGATAACGCCGACAACGATGCGCTGCTGCGCGCATTACAATAACTCTCATAATGGGAAGCCATAATGACGGAACAAGAAAAATCCTCCGCCGTGGTTGAAGAGACCAGGGAGACTGTGGACACCACGCCACAGCCAGAAACGACAGAGAAAAAGCATGGCAGCAATAAAACCAGTCTGGCGTTGAGCGCGATTGCCATCGCCATTGCGCTGGCCGCGGGCGTGGGCCTGTATGGTCTGGTGAAAAAACAGGCGACCAATCAGGTTGCGACGAACGATGAGCTGGTGACGCAAATCACCGCCTTACAACAGGCGCAGCAGTCGCAGAAAACCGAGCTGGACGGCGTCATCAAACAGCAGGCCGACCAGCTGGCTGCAGCCACTCACAAACAGGACGAGCTGGTCAAACAGCTGGATGAGATGCAGCAGAAAGTGGCGGCTATTTCGGGTACCGACGCCAAAACCTGGCTGCTGGCGCAGGCTGATTTCCTGGTTAAACTGGCCGGACGCAAGCTGTGGAGCGATCAGGATGTCACCACCGCTGCCGCGCTGCTGAAAAGCGCCGATGCCAGCCTGGGCGATATGAACGACCCGAGCCTGATTACCGCCCGCCGCGCGCTCACTGCGGATATCGCCAGCCTGTCGACCGTTTCGCAGGTGGATTACGACGGCATCATCCTGAAAGTGAACCAGCTGTCGAACCAGATCGATAACCTGCGTCTGGCAGACAATAATGACGACGACTCCCCAATGGATTCCGACAGCAGCGAACTCTCCAGCTCGCTGAGCGAGTGGCGTATCAACCTGCAAAAAAGCTGGCAGAACTTTATGGACAGCTTTATCACCGTCCGCCGCCGCGATGAGACCGCCGTGCCGCTGTTAGCCCCGAATCAGGACGTCTACCTGCGCGAGAACCTGCGTTCACGCCTGCTGGTAGCCGCACAGGCCGTGCCGCGTCATCAGGAAGAGACCTACAAACAGGCGCTGGATAACGTCTCCACCTGGGTACGCGCTTACTACGATACCGACGATGCCACTACCACGGCCTTCCTCGAAGACGTGGATAAGCTGAGCCAGCAGAACATCACCATGAACGTACCGGATAAGCTGGAGAGCCAGCCGATTCTGGAGAAGCTGATGCAGACGCGCGTGCGTAACCTGCTGGCACAGCCGGGCGAAGCGGCGGCGCAGACTCCTGCCCCGGCTCCGGCCCCTGACAGCGCGCCGCAAGGAGAGTAATTATGTTAAAAGTCCTGTTACTCTTCGCACTGCTGATCGCAGGGATCGTTCTCGGCCCTATCCTGGCAGGTCATCAGGGTTACGTGCTGATCCAGACCGATAACTACAATATCGAAACCAGCGTCACGGGCCTGGTGATCATTCTGATCCTGGCGATGGTGGCGTTTCTGGCGATCGAATGGATCCTGCGCCGCATCTTCCGTACCGGCGCGCATACCCGCAGCTGGTTTGTCGGTCGCAAGCGCCGCCGTGCCCGCAAGCAGACCGAACAGGCGCTGCTGAAGCTGGCTGAAGGTGACTATCAGCAGGTTGAAAAGCTGATGTCGAAGAACGCCGATCACGCTGAACAACCGGTAGTGAACTATCTCCTGGCTGCAGAGGCTGCACAGCAGCGCGGGGATGAAGTGCGCGCCAATCAGCATCTGGAGCGCGCCGCTGAGCTTGCTGAAAACGACCCGATCCCGGTTGAGATCACCCGCGTGCGCCTGCAGCTGGCACGCAATGAGAATCATGCCGCCCGTCACGGCGTTGATCGCCTGCTGGAGATCACCCCCCGTCATCCGGAAGTGCTGCGTCTGGCAGAGCAGGCCTACATCCGCACCGGCGCCTGGGGCTCGCTGCTGGATATCATCCCGTCGATGGCGAAAGCCGACGTGGGAGACGAAGAGCAGCGCGACAGCCTGCAACGTCAGGCCTGGATCGGTCTCATGGACCAGGCGCGTGCCGATCAGGGCAGCGATGGCCTGAAAGAGTGGTGGAAAAATCAGAGCCGCAAAACCCGTCAGCAGGTGCCACTGCAGGTTGCCATGGCGGAGCATCTGATTGAGTGTGATGATCATGATACCGCCCAGAGCATCATCGTTGATGGCCTGAAGCGTCAGTATGATGATCGTCTGGTGATGGTGATCCCGCGTCTGAAAACCAATAATCCGGAGCAGATCGAAAAAATGCTTCGCCAGCAGATCAAAGCCGTGGGCGATCGCCCTCTGCTGTGGAGTACCCTCGGTCAGTCGCTGGCAAGACATGGCGAGTGGAAAGAGGCCAGCCTCGCCTTCCGCGCCGCGTTAAAACAGCGCCCGGATGCCTTCGATTACGCCTGGCTGGCGGATACGCTGGATAAGCTGCATCTGCCGGAAGAGGCCGCCGCGATGCGACGCGATGGCCTGCTGCTGACGCTACAGAATAATCCCCCGCAACAATAATTTAACAGGAGGCCTGACGGCCTCCTTTTTTATTTGCTACATTCTTTGCATCATCTTCAGAGACCGACTCCGCCAATGTAACGAACTCCTTTCATTAAACAATTTTCTGCACACGCCCTCTACGGCGTGGACTATATCGTTTTTGAAAGGATCGTTTCATGAACACGCTTCTGTATGCGCTTTTTCACGCGCTGCGCTGCCATCGCTGGCTGCGCCTGCTGGCCTGCGCTTTTCTTTTTACCTCGCTGGGCAATGGCTTAACCCAGGTGATGGTCTTTGGCCTGCTGCTTGACTGGCAGGCCCCCGCATCCTTACTGACAATGGCATACCTGTTTGCCACCCTGCCGGGGTTTCTCGGCAGCCTCGTCGGGGAAAAGCTCTGTATGCGCTATTCCCCTGTCCACCTGCTGCTGCTGACGGAGGGGCTGGGTCTGCTCGCCCTGCTGTTCCCTCTGCTGGGTATTCAGTATCACAGCGTTACGGCGCTGCTGGCGGTACAGTCTACCGAGGCCTTTCTGATGGGCATGACCTGGCCAGCCCTGACCCTGCTGTTCAGACGCGGCCTGTCAGAAGCCGAACTGCCTGCGGCCACCTGTCTGGAGAATATGATTTTTGCTTCTCAGGTATTGGTCGGGACGGGGCTGGGCATCGTGCTGTTTCACCATCTGCCTGCACTGGCTTTGGTGGGGATCGACGCGCTCACCTTTGCTGGCTCGCTGCTGATGTTAGTACTCACGGGCAAGGCGTTACCCTCTCTGGCACCCGAGCACGCAGCCGAAGCAGAAAAACCGGTGGCGGTACGCTGGCAGACGCTGGTTTCGCAGCAAAAGCGCAGCCTGTTATTGCTCCCGGCACTCGCCGCAGTGGGATCGCCTGCCATGGCGCTGTTGCCTGCCCTGGCGCAGCACATTGAACCGGATGATGCCACCGGTCTGGCTCTGCCTCTGCTGTTTGCCCGCAGCATGGGGCAACTGTGCGGCCCGCTGCTGCTCAAAAGAGAAAGCCTGGCCCGCTACGCCGGACAAAACCGCCGTCTGCTGGCCTGCCTGGGGCTGTTTTTACTCTCGTATGGCGCGATCCCGCTGTTGCCCGGGATGCAGGCGCTGGGGGTCGTATTTATCGCCCATCTGGCCTCTAATATCGTCTTTGCGGCCGGAACCTACAGCGTATTGAGTAGCTTTCAGGCAGCGCAAGTCTCTGCTGCCAGCGGTAAGGCATGGCGATGGCAAACCATCAGCGCTGCCCTCTCTACCTGCGTCACTGCCGTGGCGGCTGACGCGCTGGGACCGGTAGAAGCGCTGTACGGCGTTTCAGGCGGTGCCTTGCTGATTGTGGTGGGGATCATGATGCGATACCGCAGATAAGGCATAAAAAAACGCCTGCTAAAAAGCAGGCGTTAAACAGGTCTGTTTGACAACTTGTGGTGCTTCACTCAACGTTGTGCCCATGGTGTTTGATGAGGCCGAAGCGACATCTGTCAGTGGACGATAAGCACCGTAAATGGCTCTGCGTCATTCCGGAGTTTATGAGGCGCTAAGGCGAACATAAGAGGTGGAATGAGCATCTACAGGTATATTATTGCACGCAACGTGCCAAAGTTGCATCCCGAAGTTGTATGTATCCCAACTTTTTAAGATAAAAGGAAATTATCCCTGTAAGGCGGTAAACAGGCAGCAGAATGCTTCGACAAATGGGGGAAACTGTCTCCTGGGAGAGACGCCCATAACGCAAAATGAATATATTTATATATTTCAAATGTTTAAGTGTCACTTATTCACGACAGGCCAGCATATCGCTGTCGGCAATAAACAACAGTGGCAGGAATGATAGAAAACAAAAAACCCCGCCGAAGCGGGGTTCAAAATTGGTCGGCGAGAGAGGATTCGAACCTCCGACCCACTGGTCCCAAACCAGTTGCGCTACCAAGCTGCGCTACTCGCCGAAATACTGCTTTTTTGAATTTTTAGTTCAATTCATTAAA
>NZ_VCBB01000021.1:0-33408 GCF_005843915.1 Enterobacter sp. MF024
ATACTGCTTTTTTGAATTTTTAGTTCAATTCATTAAAAGTCGTGGTGCGAGGGGGGGGACTCGAACCCCCACATCCTAAGGACACTAACACCTGAAGCTAGCGCGTCTACCAATTCCGCCACCTTCGCAATTCACAACTCTTTAAATAATGGGGTGGCTAATGGGATTCGAACCCACGACAACTGGAATCACAATCCAGGGCTCTACCAACTGAGCTATAGCCACCACTGTATTCTTTCACGCGGTTCTGCCTACTTCACAGACCACCGCAGCTCGAGCACCGGGTAAATGGTGCGCCCGACAGGATTCGAACCTGAGACCTCTGCCTCCGGAGGGCAGCGCTCTATCCAGCTGAGCTACGGGCGCTTAGCGCCGTTGCGGGGCTGGATATTACGGAGGTCTCGGTCTGCTGTCTAGTGCTTTTTTAAAAATAAATGCGCGTTTGCTTAGACTTTGCGCACTTTGCCGCATATTACTGCGTTTTTGTCCGATCTATGTGTCGACCCAGGCCAAAAAGCTTATATCCCGCGCTCACGGCCGCCAGGAAGATCATCCCGACATACAGCGACATGCGGGTGTCTTCGTTGAAGTACATGCCGATCAGCACGCAGATCAGGAACGCCATCGTTACGTAGTTCGCCCACGGGAACAGAATGGAGCGGAACGGATGGCTGGCGATCGCTTTTTTGTGTGCCTGGCGAAAACGCAGCTGGCTAATCAGGATCACAAACCACGGCACCATGCCCGGCAGAACGCTGGCGCTGTACACGTAAACAAAGACACGCTGCGGGTTCGGGATGATGTAGTTCAGGCATGACCCCACCAGCAGGATGACAATAGAGATGGCTACACCCGCCACCGGCACGCCCGCGCGGGAGACTTTGCCCACCACCGCCGGAAGCTGGCGGTTTTTCGCCAGGGCATAGAGCATACGTCCGCAGCTGTACATGCCGCTGTTACAGCCGGACAGCGCCGCCGTCAGCACCACAAAGTTGATAATGCCCGCCGCCGCGGTAATGCCGATTTTGGCAAAGGTCAGCACGAACGGGCTGCCGTTACTGCCAATCTCGTTCCATGGGAAGATAGTGACGATGACGAAAATCGCGCCCACGTAGAAGATCAGGATACGCCACAGCACCTTACCTACCGCGCTGCGCAGGGTCACCTGCGGGTTTTTCGCTTCACCGGCAGTAATACCAATCAGCTCAACGCCCTGATAGGACGCCACCACGATGCATAGCGCGGTCAGGAAGCCTTTCCAGCCGCCGGCAAAGAAGCCGCCGTGTTCAGTCAGGTTACTAAAGCCAATCGCCTGGCCGCCGTTACCCAAACCGAAGAAAATCACCCCCACGCCGATGACAATCATCACGATAATGGTGGTGACTTTGATCATCGCGAACCAGAACTCGATCTCACCGTACAGACGCACGGCGGCCAGGTTCGCCAGCGCCACCAGCCCCACGGCAATCAGCGCGGGTATCCATTGCGCCATCTCCGGGAACCAGAACTGCACGTAGACCCCAATGGCGGTGATCTCCGATATCCCCACCGCCATCCACATAAACCAGTACGACCACGCCGTGAGATAGCCAAAAAACGGGCTCATGTAGCGGTGCGCATAGACGGCAAACGAACCGGCGACCGGTTCAAGGAACAACATCTCGCCCATGGAGCGCATGATAAAGAAGACGAACAGCCCGGCGATGATATACGCCAGCAGGACCGACGGTCCGGCCCATTTCAGGGTACTGGCGGAGCCCATAAACAGGCCCACGCCAATCGTCCCGCCAAGGGCGATAAGTTCAATATGACGAGCTTCCAGCCCACGCTGAAGCTCCGGTTTTTTCTCTGCCATAAATCCTCGGTTGTGCTTGCGACTCTCCCGGCCTTAGCCGGTTATTGTTATAGGTACAGATGCGCTATCACAGGCTGTGCGTAATGGACCGTTTATGTTAACGGTTGATGCAAAAACAGCCTGGTACGGTAGTGACGGGGGGGAATGGTTTCTTAAATTTTGTGAAATGGCAAACGATGCGTTAAAAAAATGAATGTATTGCACATAAAAGCAGCATGTTTGCAGGTGAGTTGCAGCGCGAACAGCATATCGCGCTGCTAATAAGATATTAAAGCCGTCCTGAGTAGTGCCAGCCGAGATAACGCAGCAGACGTAGCTGGCGGGTGATGCGGCTGGGCTGGGATAACAGACGATACAGCCACTCCAGCCCCAGGTTCTGCCACACTTTTGGCGCACGCTTCACATGGCCGGTAAAGACATCATAGGTGCCGCCCACGCCCATATAGAGCGCGTCCGGGTAGACCAGGCGGCAGTCGCGCATCAGGATCTCCTGGCGCGGAGACCCCATGGCGACGGTGACGATCTTCGCTCCGCTGTCACGAATGCGGGCAAACAGCGCCTGCTGATCGTCCGCGCTGAAATAACCGTCCTGGCTACCAACAATATTCACCTGCCACTGCGCACGCAGTTTCTGCTCGGTTTGCGCCAGCACCTCAGGCTTGCCGCCGACGAGAAACACCGGCGTGCCGTCTGCGCCCGCCCGCGCCATCAGCGCTTCCCAGAGATCGGCACCTGCCACGCGGGAGATATTGGCAGACGGGTATTTCTTACGCACGGAGCGAACCACGCTGATCCCGTCAGCGTATTTAAACTCGGCCGCTTCGATAAGATCCCGCACCTGGGCGTTATCCTCAATGGTAAGCATTTTTTCTGCATTGATGGCCACCAGCGTGCCGGTTTTGATCCCATCCCCGGCGCACAGATAGTCCAGCGCATGCTGCATATCACGCCAGCCGATCAGCTTCAGGCCCCGCAGGTCATACTGCGGTGCAGAGGTATTGTCAGTCATTATTATCCTTACTCAGACTCGCGAAAGCGCCCTGCCGCCAGCCGGTTCGCGCTTATGCACTAACCCGGCGCTGTCGAGCAGCCAGTACAGCAGCTTCGCCAGCAGCAGACAGGCGCCAAAAACCACCATGAAAAAGACCACGCGGGAGACGAACGAATCCAGTCCTTCTCGCGCCAGCACGATCATATTGAAAATGGCACCGAAACAGAAACTATGCAAAATCGCTGCCTTGTAGCGGTTGGTCTCCTGATTGCCCAGGGTATAGAGCCAGTCAAACCACTTGATAATCAGCCCCACGGCAATGGCGCCCGGCAGGATAAACCAGCCGCCGCCCATCACCACCAGCGAGCCGATCAGCGTCGGTGAAATCGCCAGCCCGGAGTGGTTGTTCAGCACTTCCCAGGTAAAGTAGTTCGCGGTGTTCAGCACCACGCCGGGCCTGTCCGGCCACAGCCAGGTGGGGATAAAGACATAAAAATCGCGCACGATGGGCGCCAGCCCCTGGAAGTCGATTTTGTCGTAGTTCTGCAGCAGCAGGGCCAGGTTTTCCCACGGCGAGAAGGTGTCGCGGGTGAGGTAGAGGAAGGTGTAAAACGCCTCGTCGCCGCTGACGTCCATGCCATACCGCTTCAGCGCCAGCCAGAACATCCCCACGATCCCCATCACGCCCGCCGCAGCCAGCATCCACAGCGAGATCCAGCCGCGAATGATGCCGATAAACAGGAAGATGGCGAAGGCGATAATGATGTTCGCGCGCGTGCCGCCGACAATCATGTAGGTCAGCAGGCCAAACGCCACGGTGCTGACCAGGAAGAACAGCCACGCCCGGGCATCCTGACGCAGAAAATAGACCACCAGCATCGCCGGAATGAAGAAATAGAAGAAGCGCTTGAGCGCCACGCCGGAGACTTCGCTGGAGAAGATCTGGCTGTAAGAGTGCAGCTTAAACAGCAAAAATCCGTTGTGCATGAAGAAGATACCGACGGTGACAAGGGCAATCCCCATCAGCATCATCCAGGCCAGGTGCGTCTCGACCCGGTTCATGGTGAACAGCGGCCGTCGCGACACGTTGCTGCTGGCCGGTTTTAGCCGCGTCTTATAGGCGACGTAATAGACCCCATAGAAGCAGGTGGCCGACAGCAGCGCCTGCATCAGGATCTCCGGCGGGACGACGGCCACATCGAAGCGGAAGACCAGAATGCTGGTCAGCGGGAAGCCGAAGTAAAAGGTCAGCAGAAACAGCAGCGAGAAGAAGACGTTAAAGTTGAAGCGCACCCGGCGGAACTCGAACCACGTCAGGGTGGCGATAAACAAGCTGCTCAGAAGCCAGATGACCAGCAGGCCGCTAAATTGCAACTGGCTCATGCATTCTCTCCTGAGGCGATCCGCAGCGCCTGATGCCACGGCGTGAGATAGTTCGGGCTGAAGAAGTCGATGGCGTTTTTATCCACCTGCGCCAGCTGTCGCTGAGCTTCACGCACCACTTCTTCGCTCAGGTCATCCGTGGTGAACAGCACCGGAATGTGCTGCTCAGCCATATCCTGCCAGAACGGGTTTTCGCGATTAAGCACGCAGGGTACACCCGCCTGGATCAGCAGACACAGCGTGCCAATCCCCTGCTGACGCGCAAAGATGAAATAGCCCAGATCGCACTGGCGCAGCAGCGCCAGGTAGTCGTCAAAGGCCAGCTTATCGCTGAGGATCTGCAGGTTGTCAGGGCTGAACAGCGCCAGCCCGCTCTGACGGACTTCATCGATGTACGCAGCGTTATTAGCAGGATAGCCCATCGGCACGATCACGTTGACCGTATCACCAAATTGCTGATGTACCGCCTTCAGAGCCGCAACGTGCTCGTTGCTGCGATCCCCGGAGTTGCCCACCAGAATCGTCAGCTTGCCCTCGCGTTTCACGTCACTGGCTAAACCGTTCAGCGCCGGGTCCATGCGGGTCGGGAAATAGAGCAGCTCGCCGCGCACGTTCGGATGCTGTTTCGCGAAATAGTTCAGATCGCCGCGGGTGGCAAAGATACAACCCACCCGGCCCTGCGCCATGCGCCGCAGCGGATAGAAGAGACGGAATTTCCAGCCCCGGGAGACTTCATACAGATCAGCGCCCCAGATATGCCAGTTAAACTGCGCGGGCTTGATCCCGCCGTTCAGCAATGCCAGCCACAGGCCGGTATTAAACTGCCCGTGGAAAAAGAAGCGCTGCTGACGATTCGCTTTGGCTTTGGCGATCACCGCTTTTGCAAGCGAGGCTTTGTCCGGCCAGAAGGTCAGCTGCAGTGCCGGGCAGGCGGCGCCAAGGCCGGTGTCCTTGCCCACCACCATAAATTCGCGCGCCAGCGCGCTGCCAGGTGCCAGTTCATCGTTAAAGAACCGCAGTACGGTCTGGTTATGATGTGGGATATCCGATCCCAGGACGTGAATCAGTGCAGTCATGCGCGTTTATGCCAAAGTAAAAAGACGCCGCAACAGGCAGCAAAATAGACAATGTAGGTGGCCATGTAGGCCTGAGCCGCCCCCAGCGCGCCGTGCGCAGGGATCAGCCAGTGCGAGAATGCGGTGAGCAACGCAAACTGGCTGATTTCCGCCAGGATATAGAGTCGCAGCGACGCCTTAGCGATCACCAGATAGCCAAAGACGTAAGCGCCTACTTTCAGCACGTCCCCCACCAGCTGCCAGGCGAACAGATCGCGCATCGCGGTAAATTTGTCAGAGAACAGCAGCCAGATGGCGACATCGCGCAGCAACCAGACGGTAAAACTGGCCACCGCGACCGCAGGTAAGACGAAGCGCAGCGAGCGGAGAATTTCGCGGGTGATCTCCTGCCGCGCCGTCAGGCGAGACAGGGTTGGCAGCAGGTAGACGCTAAAGGAGGCGGTAATAAACTGCAGGTAGGCATCGGAGATACTGCTGACCCCCTGCCAGATCCCCACTTCATCCCAGCTGTAGTGCGCCGCCAGCAGGTTTCGCATCATCACATAGGCCACCGGCAGGGTGACGGAGGTGATGAGCGCCATCAGGGTAAATTTGCCCAGTTGGCCCGCGAGGATGTTGTCCCATTTGGGCTTGAGATAGTGCAGCGGAATGGTGCCCCTGCGCATCAGCATAAAGGCCGCCGGAACAACCACCAGCGCTGGCACCAGCGCCAGTCCCAGCAGCGCGCCTTCGTAGCCGCCCAGCCAGTAGCAGAAGTAATAGGCAATGACCCCAATTACGCTGCCGATAATCAGCGCCAGCGCATTGCCCGCGGCATCGCGAAAGCCCTTCATCAGCGCCAGCAGCAGGTTCGCCCAGGCGATGCCCATTTGAACCAGCGCCACCAGCCGCACCAGGCCCTGATAATTTGTATGACCAAACAGGCCCTGACTGATGGGCGCCGCCGCCAGTAAAAAGATGACCGCCAGCAGGGTGGAAAAGCCCAGTACCATCGCCGATGAGGTGCCGACAACCGTGCGCAGCTGCGCCGCATCGTCATGATACTGCGCGACGTACTTGGTCACGCCGTTGAAGATCCCCGCCCCGGCCAGTACGCCCAGTACGGTAACCAGCTGGCGGAAGTTACCCGCCTGCCCGACACCGGAAGGACCAAAGGAGACGGCCAGCAGTTTTACGACCAGCAATCCCACGCCGATCTTGACGAGTGTGGACGCGGCGGTCCACACCGATGCTTTCGCCAGAGACATATCAGCCGAAATAACTCAGAAGGGTATTAATCACCGTGCGCTGGTTAACCGCAGCGAGGTTGTAGAACAGCGGTAAGCGGAGTAACCGCTCACTTTCTTTCGTGGTGAAGCGATCTTCACCCACGAACTCGCCAAAGGCTTCGCCCGCCGGGCTGGAGTGCAGCGGAATATAGTGGAACACCGCCAGGATCTCAGCCTCTTTCAGATACGCGATAAGCGCGCTGCGATCGTCGTTATCCCGCAGCTTGATGTAGAACATATGGGCGTTGTGCACGCAGTCCGCCGGGATGGTCGGCAGTTCGATACGGCCTTTGCGCGCCAGCGGGGCCAGGGCATCGTGATAGGTCTGCCACAGGGCCAGACGCTGCTGGTTGATGCGGTCTGCCGCCTCCAGTTGGGCCCAGAGGTACGCCGCCTGCAGATCCGCCATCAGGTAGCTGGAGCCGATATCGCGCCAGGTGTACTTATCCACCTGCCCGCGGAAGAACTGGCTGCGGTTGGTGCCTTTCTCACGGATGATCTCTGCGCGCTCCACCAGGGCACGATCGTTAATCAGCGTCGCCCCGCCTTCACCGCCCGCGGTGTAGTTTTTGGTTTCGTGGAAGCTGAAGCAGCCAATGTGCCCGATGGTGCCCAGCGCGCGGCCTTTGTAGGTGGACATCACCCCCTGGGCAGCGTCTTCCACCACGAACAGGTTATGCTTTTTGGCAATCGCCATGATGGTGTCCATCTCGCACGCCACACCGGCATAGTGAACCGGCACGATGGCGCGGGTTTTGTCGGTGATCGCCGCTTCAATCAGCGTTTCGTCGATGTTCATGGTATCCGGGCGGATATCCACAAAGACGATTTTCGCTCCGCGCAGCACGAAGGCGTTGGCGGTAGAGACGAAGGTATAGCTCGGCATGATCACTTCATCACCGGAACCCAGATCAAGCAGCAGCGCCGCCATCTCCAGCGACGCCGTGCAGGACGGGGTCAGCAGAACTTTAGGACTCTGGAAACGCTGCTCCATCCACTGCTGGCAACGACGTGTATAACCGCCATCGCCACAAAGTTTGCCGCTGCCCATCGCAGACTGCATGTAATCGAGTTCGGTGCCCACCACAGGAGGCGCATTAAATGGGATCATCTTGTCACCTGTATAGCCAGTAAGCGGTCGATTCGATGTTGCCGCCGCTTGCGATGTAACGTTTAAGCGCGGCGGTGTTGCCCATCTGGGTCGCCACCCGCAAAGTAGAAATCTGCTGTTGCTGCGCCCAGTGCAGCGCCGCCTGCATTAACTTTTCGCCCATGCCGCGCCCGGCCAGCAGGCCGATACGCGCCTCGTCGTCGCTGAGCTTACGCAGGGATACAAAGCCCTCGATGGCACCATCCGGCGCACGGAACACCAGGCAAAGATGGTCGAAGGTGCCTTTTACCGCATTTTCGATCCATTGGGCATAGAAGCGGCCGCTGTCGTCCGGGGCGTACCAGGGCGCGCGAAAACGGCTCTGGGCAAAGGCCTGCGCGGCCAGCTGGCGCAGCGCCGGAATATCCTGTTCGGTTGCGGGTACAGCACCCGGGCAGGCATGCTGCGTTACGGTAATGGCAAGATCGACTTCGCCTTCTACCAGCCTGAACCCCAGCTGCTGCAGCGCATCCAGCCAGTCGGCGCGGGTGGCCGGAATTTTGGCCTGCACCCGCTGCCAGGCGTCTAAACCGGAGACCGCCAGCAACGGCGCATCATCAGAGAGGCGCACAATCGCCGTGGGGAGGGCAAAAAACTCACTCTCCCACGCCAGCGGCTGTAATTCGCCGAAGAGCTGGCTCAACGCCAGACACCTTTGGTATCAACGATATAATCCTGACGCACAGCCTCGCCCTTGATGGCTTTAAACTCACTGTGATCCACCAGCAGCACCAGCACATCGGCCGTGGTCAGCGCATCATCAACGCTTACCAGGGTGCAGTGGCCAGACAGTTTTTTTGGCAGCTCGTGGATATTGGGTTCAACCACCTGGGTTTCGCCGCTGTGCCACTGGGCAATCATTTCGGCAATTTCCATCGCCGGACTTTCACGCAGATCGTCAATGTTCGGCTTAAAGGCCAGACCGAAACAGGCGATGGTCACTTCACTGGCCCGCTTGCCGCTCTGGGTCAGGTAATCTGCCAGCGTGGCTTTCACCTGATTCAGCACCCAGTGAGGTTTGCTGTCGTTCACTTCGCGCGCGGTACGGATAAGACGCGCCTGCTGCGGGTTCTGCGCCACGATAAACCACGGGTCGACCGCAATACAGTGACCGCCCACGCCCGGTCCCGGTTGCAGGATATTTACGCGCGGGTGGCGGTTCGCGAGGCGAATCAGTTCCCAGACGTTAATCCCCTGATCGGCACAGATGAGCGACAGTTCATTGGCAAACGCGATGTTGACGTCGCGGAAGCTGTTTTCGGTCAGTTTGCACATCTCGGCGGTGCGGGAGTTGGTTACCACACACTCGCCTTCCAGGAAGATGTTGTACAGCTCGCTGGCGCGGGCGGAACAGACCGGGGTCATGCCGCCAATCACGCGATCGTTTTTAATCAGCTCAACCATCACCTGCCCCGGCAGCACGCGCTCCGGACAGTAGGCGACGTTGATATCGGCCTGCTCACCCGCCTGCTGCGGGAAGGTCAGGTCCGGGCGGGCCTCCGCCAGCCACTCGGCCATCTGCTCGGTGGCACCCACCGGCGAAGTGGACTCGAGGATCACCAGCGCGCCTTTCTTTAACACCGGGGCGATAGATTTCGCTGCCGCTTCGACATACACCATATCCGGCTTGTGATCGCCTTTAAACGGCGTCGGCACGGCGATGAGATAGGCATCGGCGGCTACCGGCGTGGTGCTGGCCTTCAGGTATCCCCCTTCAACGGCGGTTTTTACTACCTTGTCGAGGTCCGGCTCAACGATATGAATTTCACCCTTGTTGATGGTCGCAACCGCATGCTGGTTGATATCAACGCCCACTACCTGTTTTTGACGGGAGGCAAATGCCGCCGCCGTTGGCAGCCCGATATAGCCAAGACCAATGACAGAAATGGTAGTAAAACTCATAGCGATACCCGATTGTGTTTGAGTGCGAACAAAATACGGTCACAGGCCTGGCCATCACCATACGGATTATGGGCCCGGCTCATGGCCTGATACTCTTCATTGTTGTGCAGCAGGCGCGTCACCTCTTCGACGATGGTTCGCGAATCGGTCCCCACCAGTCTGACCGTTCCCGCTTTAACCGCTTCAGGACGCTCGGTGGTTTCACGCATCACCAGCACCGGTTTCCCGAGTGAAGGGGCTTCTTCCTGAATACCGCCTGAATCCGTCAGGATCAGCCAGGCATGGTTCATCAGCCAGACGAAAGGCAGATAGTCTTGCGGCTCAATAAGTATGACGTTTTTGACGTGCCCCAGGATGCGATTAACCGGCTCGCTGACGTTAGGGTTCAGATGCACCGGATAGACGATCTGGACATCTTCGTTCTGCGCCGCGATTTCGGCCAGCGCATGGCAGATTTGCTCAAAGCCCTGACCAAAGCTTTCCCGCCGGTGTCCGGTGACCAGAATCATCTTTTTACCGTTGGCGAGGAATGGATACTGCTCGGCCAGGTGTCCGCGCAGGCTCTCGTTCGCCAGCACCCGGTCGCGCACCCAGATCAGCGCGTCGATCACCGTGTTGCCAGTGACAAAAATATGCTGGTCGTTGACGTTTTCACGCAGCAGGTTCTGCCGGGAATTCTCGGTTGGCGCAAAATGATACATCGCCAGATGGCCGGTCAGGGTCCGGTTGGCCTCTTCAGGCCACGGAGAGGAGAGATCCCCGGTACGTAAGCCGGCTTCGACATGACCAACCGGAATACGTTGATAGAACGCCGCCAGACTGGTGGCGATGGTGGTGGTGGTATCGCCATGCACCAGCACGACATCCGGTCTGAACGACTCCAGAATAGGCTTTAACCCTTCCAGAATTCGGCAGGTGATTTCAGTTAACCCTTGCCCCGGCTTCATAATATTGAGGTCGTAGTCGGGAACAATGGAAAAGAGTTTAAGGACCTGATCCAGCATCTCCCGATGCTGCGCGGTAACACAGACTTTCGCCTCAAAATAAGGGTCGTTTGCGAGCGCATGAACCAGAGGCGCCATCTTGATGGCTTCCGGCCTTGTACCAAAGACGGTGAGTACTTTCACATCGATTCTCTTCGATTAAGCGATGAAGGCCAGAAGCCTTCATCGTAGATGGCGTTCTTAAATTTTGCGACGACGGGTTAATGCCACGCCTGCGCCAATTAAAGCACCCACAATCCCCCACATAATCATCAGGAATGCGCGACGTGGACTATCGCGTTTTACAGGTTCTTCAGGTGTACGCAAATAACGATAGGTCTGAAAACGTGGGTCCAGTGTCGGACCGACGTTGAGGGTCGTGAGCATGGCGCGGTTCTGGTCGTAATCGAGATCAAAATCTGGCCCTACGGCCTGCAGATTTTCCAGGCGCGCCTGGAGCATAGGACGGCCCAGCAGGAACATTTCAGAATCTGGCAGTTCATCGGCAGGCACGTCGGTTTCGCTGCGGGAGATATTGCTCTTTTCGGCAATCTTCAGCGCCTGCTCGATGTTATGCACCCGACGATTAAAGATAGCTTTCGCCACCTCTTCCTGACGTTTGACCTGGGCTTTCGTCTGTACGGTACGCGCCGACCAGGCACCTTTCAGCTCATCATTAAGATGGCTTGCCGCACGCTGGCTGGCGAAAGCAACGTACTGACGCAGCAGGTTATTCGCATCCGGCGCGGTTTCAGCGATCAGCTTGACGCTATCGTTGATGTTGCGCAGCGGGTCGCCCGCCATAAACTGAATGTTGTTGATCAGTTCATCCAGCAGGGCCGCATCCGCTTTGCTGTTGCCGACCATCCGCTGTTTGAAATAGTCGGTCTGGTTCCAGAAATCGCGGCGCGTATCCCAGGAGGCGAGCTGCATAACGAACTCTTTGTAGGACTCATCCATCACCGAAGGCTGGTCAGCGGAGGCCGGATTTGCTTTTACATCCAGGTTACGCAGAAACTGTTGCTGAGAGTAGAAGCCTCCGAGCATGTTCACCGTAGGACGGTCGGTAATTGCCGTCGCGCTCCACTCTTGTCTGGCGAAAAAGGTATAAGCCAGGGCGATAAGTGCAAAGCCCAGCGCAATACCTGCAATCCAAAACTTGCCCGCCCATAACACGCGGAACAAGCCACGAACATCCAGCTCATTCTCAGTTACCACTGATTTTGCTCCCGCCAACGGTTGAGTCATTACAGTCCCGATTTACTTAGTTAAAGTTGGGTTATTACCATTTCTACGCATACGGCGTTTTACACGTTTGATAAAGCGCGCCACTTTCCATGCACGTTTAATACAGTAGCCGTACAGGAAAAATGCAAGCAAGAATAATACCAACATTACCCATTCAGGAATGAAATGCGCATATTCTGCGGCAACGCCAATCCCGGCTAGCAGCGCAGCGGCCAGCGTAATGAGGACAAATGCCTGACGTGAGGTGAAACCCGCGCGCATAATAAGATGGTGAATATGCTGGCGGTCCGGGGAGAACGGGCTCATCCCTTTGCGCAAACGGCGGTACATAATCGCCACCATATCCATCAGCGGAATGGCAATAATCCACAGGGCCGTCACCGGACTGATAGGATGGGTGTTACCCTGGGTGGTTTCCAGCAGGATCCAGATAACGGTAAAACCAATCAGCGTACTACCGGCATCGCCCATAAAGACTTTGTAGCGACGCCCCAGCACACCGAGGTTAAGACAGATATAAGGCAGAATGGCGGCGATCATCGCGAAGCACCACATCGACAGGCTGTACTGGCCGTCGAACCACAGGATGATACCGATAGCCGCGAACGAGACGCTTGAGAGCCCGCCGAGCAGGCCGTCGATGCCGTCCACCATGTTAAAGGCGTTAATCGCCGCCCACACGGCAAACAGCGTCAGGAAGTAGCCGAATGGCCCCAGTACCATCTCCCAGGTGCCAAAGATGTAGCCGAGGCTGCTGAGGTACAGCTTCCCCACCACCATCATAATGACGCCAATAGCCGCCTGAACCGCAGCGCGGAATTTGACGCTGATGTCGTATCGGTCGTCCAGCGCCCCGACCAGCACCAGCACACCGGCACAGGCCAGATAGAGGGCCGCATGAGGGATATAATAATCCGCAATGCTGAAGGTGAAGCAGATACCCGCGTAAACAGAGATCCCACCAACCAGCGGAATCAAGCCTTGATGGCGTTTACGATAATTGGGCTTATCCACCAGTCCTACTCTCTTCGCCACCTTACGGGCGAGGAATAAAAAGCAGGTGGTGAAAAGAAAAATACTGATTAGCTCAGTCACCGCAGTGAGTAGATTCACAATGGATGCTCTCAACAAATGTTAATCCCGGAAGTATAACCTTGAAGGCTCAGCTCCAGAAGGAAAAAGCAGGCCTCACCCAAGTCCCTTTGTTTATTTTTCAGACAATTACTTTTCTGCTTTGACGAACATTCCGATTTTCGTCCCCGGCAGTATAATTTGACAGCTTACGTTTACAGCGTATAAGTCATAAAAGAAAAACGCCACGTAAAAACGTGGCGTTTCGGCGCTTTATTTACTTTACGAGCGTTTCATCATATCGAAGAAATCATCGTTAGTTTTGGTCATCGCCAGCTTGTTAATGAGGAACTCCATAGCGTCGATTTCACCCATTGGATGGATAATTTTGCGCAGGATCCACATTTTCTGCAGCTCTTCCTGAGTGGTGAGCAGCTCTTCTTTACGGGTACCGGAACGGTTGTAATCGATAGCCGGGAAGACGCGTTTTTCAGCGATTTTACGGGAGAGGTGCAGTTCCATGTTGCCTGTACCTTTAAACTCTTCGTAAATAACTTCATCCATCTTCGAACCGGTGTCGATCAGCGCAGTTGCGATGATGGTCAGGCTACCGCCCTCTTCCACGTTACGCGCAGCACCGAAGAAACGCTTCGGACGATGCAGGGCGTTGGCATCCACACCACCGGTCAGTACTTTACCGGAAGCCGGAACCACGGTGTTGTAGGCACGCGCCAGACGGGTAATGGAGTCGAGCAGGATAATAACGTCTTTTTTGTGCTCAACCAGACGCTTCGCCTTCTCGATAACCATTTCAGCAACCTGAACGTGACGGGAAGCCGGTTCGTCAAAGGTAGACGCAACCACTTCACCTTTCACCAGACGCTGCATCTCGGTAACTTCTTCCGGACGTTCGTCAATCAGCAGTACCATCAGCACGCAGTCTGGGTGGTTGTAAGCGATGCTCTGCGCAATGTTCTGCAGCAGCATGGTTTTACCTGCTTTTGGCGGCGCAACAATCAGACCACGCTGACCACGACCAATTGGAGATGCCAGATCCAGAACGCGAGCGGTTAAGTCTTCGGTAGACCCGTTACCACGCTCCATGCGCAGGCGAGAGTTCGCGTGCAGCGGCGTTAAGTTTTCAAACAGGATCTTATTGCGCGAGTTTTCTGGTTTGTCGTAGTTAACTTCGTTAACTTTCAACAGCGCAAAGTAGCGTTCACCCTCTTTAGGAGGACGAATCTTACCTGAAATGGTGTCACCAGTGCGGAGGTTGAAACGGCGGATTTGGCTGGGGGAAACGTAGATATCATCAGGACCGGCGAGGTAGGAGCTGTCTGCAGAGCGGAGGAAACCAAATCCGTCCTGCAATATCTCCAGCACACCGTCGCCAAAGATATCTTCGCCACTCTTTGCGTGCTGCTTCAGGATGGCAAAAATGATGTCCTGCTTGCGCATACGGGCCTGGTTTTCCAGTCCCATATTTTCGCCGAGAGTGATCAGCTCAGAAACCGGCGTATTCTTTAATTCGGTAAGATTCATAATGGTGTGGGTTCTTAAACTCGGGGTGATACTCGAACTTAATTTGTGAATGGTATGGCAGGATCATCCATGCCTGTTAACGGCCATCAACTCATGTCTGTTCGCTGTCTGGTCACAGGGAAAGCACAGAACTGAAACGACAAGACGGATTGAGTGACAAGCCCGGAATCTATCCACTTCACGCACTGTTTAAAAGGAAACAACGGGAAGTATCGGGTAAAACAAGATTCAAACAACAAGGTATGTTTAAAACGAAGTCATAGGTAACTTAGCACGACTCTAGCCGGGCGTCCAGAGATCCAAACAATTTAGAAACCCTGGACGCACAGACGAGAACCTTACGCCAGGTTGGCGTCCAGGAACTCTTTCAGCTGACCTTTGGACAGTGCGCCCACTTTGGTCGCTGCCACTTCACCGTTTTTAAACAGCAGCAGAGTCGGGATGCCGCGGATGCCATATTTTGGCGCGGTGCCCGGGTTCTGGTCGATGTTCAGCTTAGCCACGGTCAGTTTGCCCTGATATTCGTCGGCGATCTCATCCAGAATCGGGGCGATCATTTTGCAAGGACCACACCATTCAGCCCAGAAATCGACGAGGATCAGCCCGTCAGCTTTAAGTACGTCCGTGTCAAAACTGTCGTCAGTCAGGTGAATAATTTTATCGCTCATATATAACTCCACAGGAATAAGCCTGGTGCGTTGATCTCGCTTTCATCAACGACCTGTTGATGTAGCATTAACCAACTAAAGGTTGACTTTATTTCACCGGATACGCTTTCGTAAAGCAATAGATAGCTGATATTCTACCACACTATGAGCAAAACACATTTAACAGAACAGAAGTTTTCCGACTTCGCCCTGCACCCAAAAGTCATCGAAGCCCTTGAAAATAAAGGGTTTCATAACTGCACGCCCATTCAGGCTCTCGCCCTTCCGCTGACGCTGGCGGGCCGCGATGTTGCAGGGCAGGCGCAAACCGGTACCGGCAAAACGATGGCGTTTCTGACGTCAACGTTTCATTATTTACTTTCTCATCCGGCAATTGATGACCGCAAAGTTAACCAACCGCGCGCGCTGATTATGGCGCCGACGCGAGAACTGGCGGTACAGATCCACGCTGACGCAGAACCGCTGGCGCAGGCTACTGGCCTGAAGCTCGGCCTGGCCTACGGCGGCGACGGTTATGACAAACAGCTGAAAGTGCTGGAGAGCGGCGTCGATATCCTGATCGGCACCACTGGCCGTCTTATCGATTACGCGAAACAGAACCACATTAACCTCGGCGCTATCCAGGTTGTGGTACTGGACGAAGCCGATCGTATGTACGATCTGGGCTTTATCAAAGATATCCGCTGGCTGTTCCGCCGCATGCCTGCCGCTAACCAGCGTCTGAACATGCTGTTCTCGGCAACGCTGTCTTACCGCGTCCGTGAACTGGCGTTCGAACAGATGAACAACGCCGAATACGTTGAAGTGGAACCGGAACAGAAAACCGGCCACCGTATTAAAGAAGAGCTCTTCTACCCTTCTAACGAAGAGAAAATGCGTTTACTGCAAACGCTTATTGAAGAAGAGTGGCCAGATCGCGCGATCGTTTTCGCCAACACCAAACACCGTTGCGAAGATATCTGGGGCCACCTGGCTGCGGATGGACACCGCGTTGGTCTGTTGACCGGCGATGTCGCACAGAAAAAACGTCTGCGCATTCTTGAAGAGTTCACCCGTGGCGATCTGGATATTCTGGTTGCAACGGACGTCGCCGCACGTGGTCTGCACATCCCGGCGGTAACGCACGTCTTCAACTATGACCTGCCTGATGATTGCGAAGATTACGTTCACCGTATAGGTCGTACCGGTCGTGCGGGCGCCAGCGGTCACTCCATCAGCCTGGCCTGTGAAGAGTACGCGCTGAACCTGCCAGCGATTGAGACCTATATCGGGCACTCAATTCCGCAGAGCAAGTACAAGCCGGAAGCGCTGTTAAGCGAACTTCCACCGCCGAAGCGCCTGACCCGCGCCCGTTCCGGCAATGGCCCGCGCCGTAACAGCGCACCGCGTAATCGTCGTCGTTCAGGCTAAATAATATGCTCCGGTCTACCTCGCTTTATGCAGCTATTGATTTAGGTTCAAATAGTTTTCATATGCTGGTTGTACGCGAGGTAGCGGGAAGTGTACAAACGCTGACGCGTATTAAGCGCAAGGTCCGCCTCGCGGCGGGCCTGAGTGCTGATAATCAGCTCTCGCCAGAGGCCATGGAGCGCGGCTGGCAATGCCTACGCCTGTTTGCCGAACGTCTGCAGGATATCCCACCTCAGCAAATCCGCGTTGTCGCCACCGCTACCCTGCGTCTGGCGGTGAATGCCGGAGAGTTTATTGCTACCGCCCAGCAAATCCTCGGTTGCCCGATACAGGTGATCAGCGGTGAAGAAGAAGCCCGCCTGATTTATCAGGGTGTGGCGCATACCACGGGCGGTGATGAGCGTCGTCTGGTGGTGGATATCGGTGGCGCAAGCACTGAACTGGTTACCGGAAATGGCGCCCAGGCGACATCCCTGAACAGCTTATCCATGGGCTGCGTCACCTGGCTTGAACGCTACTTCACCGATCGCAATCTGGCTCAGGAAAACTTCGATGAGGCGGAAAAAGCCGCACGCGAAGTGCTGCGTCCGGTGGCGGATGAGCTGCGCTATCACGGCTGGAAAGTCTGCGTAGGTGCTTCCGGCACCGTTCAGGCGCTGCAGGAAATCATGATGGCGCAGGGGATGGATGAGCGCATCACGCTGGCGAAACTTCAGCAGTTAAAACAGCGTGCGATCCTCTGTGGCCGCCTGGAAGAGCTGGAAATTGAAGGCCTCACCCTTGAGCGCGCCCTGGTATTCCCCAGCGGACTGGCGATCCTGATTGCCATTTTCACCGAGCTGAACATTCAGTGCATGACGCTTGCGGGCGGCGCGCTGCGTGAAGGTCTTGTCTATGGCATGCTGCATCTGGCGGTCGATCAGGATATTCGCGACCACACCCTGCGCAACATTCAGCGTCGGTTTATGGTCGATATTGCTCAGGCACACCGGGTTGCCAATCTTGCCGACCATTTCCTCGATATGGTCGAAAACGAGTGGCATATTGAGCCGATCTGTCGCGAATTACTGATTAGCGCCTGTCAGCTGCATGAAATTGGCCTGAGCGTCGACTTCAAGCAGGCACCGCTGCACGCGGCGTATCTGGTTCGCAATCTCGATTTGCCGGGTTTTACCCCTGCGCAAAAGAAACTCCTGGCCACGCTGCTGTTAAACCAGACCAACCCTGTCGATCTCTCTTCGCTCCACCAGCAAAACGCGGTACCGCCACGCGTGGCGGAACATCTGTGCCGCCTGCTGCGTCTGGCGATCCTGTTTGCCAGCCGTCGCCGGGATGATTTACTGCCGGCCATCACGCTGATAGCGGAAGGTGAAACGCTGACGCTAACCCTGCCGGAAAACTGGCTGGATACGCACCCGCTGGGTGCCGAAATGCTGATGCAGGAGTGTCAGTGGCAGAGCTACGTCCACTGGGTGCTTGAAGTCCACTAACCACCACTCTGCCCGGCAGCGCTACGCTTACCGGGCCTTCAGACTAACGATTTTTAGCCTTTTCCATCATCGCACGAATATTGGCGATACTGGCCTGCCCTTTGTGCATCCGCTCTTCGGCGGTAATCACTTTGCGCTCCTGCTCCCAGAGCACATCATCCTGAGGTAGCTCCAGCAGGAAGCGGCTCGGCTCCGGCCGTACCAGCTCACCATACTGACGCCGCTCCTTACACAGCGTAAAGGTCAGCTCTTTCTGCGCTCGCGTAATGCCCACGTAGGCCAAACGACGCTCTTCATCGACGTTGTCTTCGTCGATGCTGCTCTGGTGCGGCAGTAAGCCCTCTTCCATCCCCACCAGATAGACGTACGGGAACTCCAGCCCCTTCGAGGCATGTAGGGTCATCAGCTGCACCTGATCCGCCTCTTCTTCACTTTCCCCGCGTTCCATCATATCGCGCAGGGTAAAGCGGGTGACGACCTGGGTCAGGGTCATCGGCTCGTCGATGTCGGAACCTTCCAGCATTTCGGTCATCCAGGTAAAGAGCTGGTTGACGTTCTTCATACGCATCTCGGCCGCTTTCGGGCTGGCGGAGGTCTCATACAGCCAGGATTCATAGTCGATGCCGCGGATCAAATCCCGCACCGCATTGATCGGTTCCCGCTCGCTCAGCTGCTGGATCTCGCGCAGCCAGTGGGTAAAACGGGTCAGCGATTCATAGCCGCGCCCGGTTAGCGTATGGCTCAGGCCCATATCAAAACTGGCCGTAAGCAGGCTCTTGTTGCGGGTCATCGCCCACTCGCCCAGTTTTTGCAGCGTCGCCGGGCCAATCTCACGCTTCGGCGTATTCACGATCCGCAAAAAGGCGCTGTCATCATCCGAATTGGTCAGCACCCGCAGGTAGGCAAGCAGATCTTTGATTTCCGGACGCGAGAAGAACGACGTCCCGCCAGAAATTTTGTACGGGATGCGGTTCTGCATCAGCATCTTTTCAAAGACGCGCGACTGGTGATTCCCGCGATAGAGAATGGCGTAGTCTTTATAGTTGGTTTTATTCACAAAGTGGTGAGCAATCAGTTCACCCGCGACGCGTTCGGCTTCGTGATCTTCGTTATTGGCGCTGAGCACCTTCAGCTCCGTGCCATACCCGAGTTCGGAGAACAGGCGTTTTTCAAACACATGTGGGTTATTGGCAATCAGGATGTTGGCCGCCTTCAGAATGCGCCCGGATGAACGGTAGTTCTGCTCCAGTTTAATTACCTGCAGCGCCGGGAAGTCTTTGCTGAGCAGGACCAGGTTTTGCGGACGTGCGCCGCGCCAGGAGTAGATCGACTGATCGTCGTCGCCCACCACGGTAAAACGCGCCCGCTGGCCTACCAGCAATTTCACCAGCTCGTACTGGCTGGTGTTGGTGTCCTGATATTCATCCACCAGCAGGTAGCGGATCTTGTTCTGCCAGCGCTCGCGCACCTCTACATTACTCTGCAGCAGCAGCGTGGGCAGCAGGATCAGGTCGTCGAAGTCGAGCACGTTACAGGCTTTGAGATGATCGTTATACAGGCTGTAGCAGTGGGCAAAGATCCGATCCCGCTCCCCTTTGGCGCTTGCCGCGGCCTGGGCCGGGTTCATCAGATCGTTTTTCCAGTTTGAGATCGTGGAGATCAGCTGCTGCAGCACCACTTTGTCGTCTTCGATCAGCCCTTCGGTCAGCTCCTTGAGCAGCGCCACCTGATCGGTATCGTCAAACAGCGAGAAGTTAGCTTTCATCCCCAACGCAGCGTATTCACGCTTAATGATATCCAGCCCCAGGGTATGGAAGGTGGAGATCATCAGGCCGCGCGCCTCTTTGCGCCCTAACGTCTGACCGACACGCTCTTTCATCTCGCGCGCCGCTTTGTTAGTAAAGGTCACCGCGGCGATATGGCGTGCCTGATAGCCGCAGCCGCGGATCAGGTGGGCGATTTTGTTGGTGATGACGCGGGTTTTACCGGAACCCGCCCCTGCCAGCACCAGGCATGGTCCAGTAACGAATTCGACCGCTTGTTGTTGTCCAGGGTTTAAACGCATGGGAATATTGCTCAATCTTCGAACGGGGTGGGGATTGTAGCAGAAAGCCGGGCGCAGATTTAACGGCTAATGATAAAGTGAAGAAAACGCGATTAACCCCGAGAGCAAAACCATGAAAAAGACCGCAGCCGCCCTGCACATTCTGGTAAAAGAAGAGAAGCTGGCGCAGGAGATCCTCACCAAACTGGAGCGCGGCATCAGCTTTGATCATCTGGCAAAGCGCTATTCTAAATGCCCGTCCGGGCGTAACGGCGGCGATTTAGGGGAATTTAAGCAGGGTGTGATGGTAGGGCCTTTCGATGAAGCGGTCTTTAGCTGTCCGCTCCTGAAGCCCTGCGGCCCGGTCAAAACCAAGTATGGCTACCACATCATTAAGGTGCTGTATCGCCGCTAACGCGTGGTATATTGCGCCCCGATTTAACTCAACCCTTCAAGGCACGATCATGGCAAAAACAGCAGCAGCACTGCATATTCTTGTTAAAGAAGAGAAACTGGCTCTGGATCTTCTGGAGCAGCTCAAAAACGGCGCCGACTTCGGCAAACTGGCAAAAAAACATTCTATTTGCCCGTCAGGCAAACGCGGCGGTGACTTAGGTGAATTCCGCCAGGGTCAGATGGTTCCGGCGTTCGACAAACTGGTGTTCTCCTGCCCTGAGCTGGAGCCTGTCGGCCCACTGCACACCCAGTTCGGTTACCACGTCGTCAAGGTTCTGTACCGGAAATAAAAAGCCGGGTGGCGGCTTCGCCTTACCCGGCCTACTTGATGCGATTTTGTAGGTCGGGTAAGCGAAGCGCCACCCGACATTGGCATTTAGCCAGCAACCGCAATACGTTTCATATCGGTCATGTAGCCACGCAGTTTCTGGCCCACTTTCTCGATCTCGTGGCTGCGAATCGCTTCGTTCACGTCACGCAGCTGGGCATTATCTACTGCACCTTCAGCGATGGCTTTGCCCAGATCGCCTGCCTGCAGGGTGGTCATGAACTCTTTCAGCAGCGGTACGCAAGCGTAAGAGAACAGGTAGTTACCGTACTCAGCGGTATCGGAGATAACCACGTTCATCTCATACAGACGCTTACGGGCGATGGTGTTCGCGATCAGCGGCAGCTCGTGCAGTGATTCGTAGTAAGCAGACTCTTCGATGATGCCGGAATCAACCATGGTTTCGAACGCCAGCTCAACGCCCGCTTTCACCATCGCAATCATCAGAACGCCTTTATCGAAGTACTCCTGCTCGCTGATTTTGCCTTCAAACTGCGCGGCGGTTTCGAACGCGGTTTTACCGGTCTCTTCACGCCAGGTCAGCAGGTTTTTGTCGTCGTTCGCCCAGTCAGCCATCATGCCGGAAGAGAACTCGCCGGAGATGATGTCGTCCATATGTTTCTGGAACAGCGGTGCCATGATGGTTTTCAGCTGCTCGGACAGCGCGAAGGCACGCAGTTTCGCCGGGTTAGACAGGCGATCCATCATCAGGGTGATGCCGCCCTGCTTCAGCGCTTCGGTGATGGTTTCCCAGCCGAACTGAATCAGTTTTTCAGCATATGCCGGGTCGGTACCCTCTTCCACCAGCTTGTCGAAGCACAGCAGAGAACCGGCCTGCAGCATGCCGCACAGGATAGTCTGCTCGCCCATCAGGTCAGATTTCACTTCCGCAACGAAGGAGGATTCCAGCACGCCTGCACGGTGGCCGCCGGTCGCCGCTGCCCATGCTTTGGCAATCGCCATGCCTTCGCCTTTCGGATCGTTTTCCGGGTGAACCGCGATCAGGGTTGGAACGCCGAAACCACGTTTGTACTCTTCACGCACTTCGGTACCTGGGCACTTCGGTGCCACCATCACAACGGTGATGTCTTTACGGATCTGCTCACCCACTTCAACGATGTTAAAGCCGTGGGAGTAACCCAGCGCCGCACCGTCTTTCATCATCGGCTGTACGGAACGCACAACGTCAGAGTGCTGCTTGTCTGGCGTCAGGTTAACAACCAGATCCGCCTGTGGGATCAGCTCTTCGTAGGTGCCTACTTTGAAGCCGTTTTCGGTCGCTTTGCGCCAGGAAGCACGCTTCTCAGCAATGGCTTCTTTACGCAGGGCGTAGGAGATATCCAGACCGGAGTCACGCATGTTCAGACCCTGGTTCAGGCCCTGTGCGCCACAGCCGACAATGACCACTTTCTTACCCTGAAGGTAGCTTGCGCCATCGGCAAATTCATCGCGCGCCATGAAGCGGCATTTGCCCAGCTGCGCCAGCTGCTGGCGCAAGTTCAGTGTGTTGAAGTAGTTAGCCATGGTGATACCTCGTGATGTTGTGCGTCTTATTGTTCGGTTCGCTTATGCGAGAATGAACTTACTATATGACAGGAAATTTATTGCGGAAATTGATATATTCACAACGTCACGTTGCAATATTTGCAATGTAAAAAGGTGGAGTGGAATCAGTGGATTTACGCGATCTCAAAATGTTTCTGCATCTGGCGGAAAGTCGCCATTTTGGCCGCAGCGCGCGGGCGATGCACGTCAGCCCCTCCACGCTTTCCCGCCAGATCCAGCGCCTGGAAGAAGATCTCGGCCAGCCGCTGTTTGTGCGTGATAACCGCACGGTGACGCTCACCGAAGCCGGGGAAGAGTTACGCGTCTTTGCCCAGCAGACGCTGTTGCAGTACCAGCAGCTGCGCCACACCATCGATCAGCAGGGGCCGTCGCTTTCCGGTGAGCTGCATATTTTCTGTTCCGTTACCGCCGCCTACAGCCACCTGCCGCCGATCCTCGACAGGTTCCGCGCCGAACATCCCTCGGTCGAAATTAAACTCACCACCGGCGATGCCGCCGATGCGATGGAAAAGGTTGTGACGGGTGAAGCGGATCTGGCGATTGCCGGCAAACCGGAAACGCTGCCAGGGGCGGTGGCATTCTCGATGCTGGAAAACCTGGCGGTGGTGTTGATTGCACCTGCCTTGCCCTGCCCGGTGCGTAATCAGGTGTCGGTGGAGAAGCCCGACTGGTCGACGGTGCCGTTTATCATGGCCGATCAGGGGCCGGTGCGTCGGCGCATTGAGCTGTGGTTTCGCCGTCAGAAGATCAGTAATCCTTCGATTTACGCGACGGTCGGCGGCCACGAGGCGATGGTGTCAATGGTGGCGCTGGGCTGCGGCGTGGCGCTGCTGCCGGAAGTGGTGCTGGAGAACAGCCCGGAACCGGTTCGCAATCGCGTGATGATTCTGGAACGCAGCGACGAGAAAACGCCGTTCGAGCTTGGCGTGTGCGCACAAAAAAAGCGGCTACAGGAGCCGCTTATTGAAGCATTCTGGCAAATTTTGCCTAACCATTAACCCGCCAGGAAGAACCTGAATGCCGGGTTATGGGTCTCATCGTGACACTCATAGCCCAGTTCGTTCAGCCGGGTTTCGAAATCTGGTTCATGCTCGCCCAGTTCGAACGCCGCCAGCACCCGACCGTAGTCGGTACCGTGGCTACGGTAGTGGAACAGGGAGATGTTCCAGTGCGTGCCCAGGGTATGCAGGAACTTCAACAGCGCGCCGGGTGATTCCGGGAACTCAAAGCTGAACAGACGCTCCCGTAACGGCTTCGATGGACGCCCGCCCACCATGTAACGCACGTGCAGCTTCGCCATTTCATCGTCGGAAAGATCCACCACGCTATAGCCGCCGTCGTGCAGCAGGTTGAGGATCTCTTTACGCTCTTCCAGACCCCGGCTCAGGCGCACGCCAACAAAAATGCAGGCATCTTTGGCATCGGCAAAACGGTAGTTAAACTCCGTCACCGACCGCCCGCCCAGCAGCTGGCAGAACTTAAGGAAGCTGCCCTTCTCTTCCGGGATGGTCACCGCCAGCAGCGCTTCACGCTGCTCGCCCAGCTCGCAACGCTCAGAGACGTAGCGCAGGCCGTGGAAGTTCACGTTAGCGCCAGAAAGCACATGGGCCAGACGTTCGCCGCGAATGTTGTGCTGGGCGATGTATTTTTTCATTCCCGCCAGCGCCAGCGCGCCGGACGGCTCTGCCACCGCGCGCACATCCTCGAACAGATCTTTCATTGCCGCGCAGATCGCATCGCTGTCGACGGTGATGATGTCGTCGAGATACTCCTGGCAAACGCG
Source organism: Enterobacter sp. MF024 (assembly GCF_005843915.1). Lineage (NCBI taxonomy): Bacteria > Pseudomonadati > Pseudomonadota > Gammaproteobacteria > Enterobacterales > Enterobacteriaceae > Enterobacter > Enterobacter sp. MF024. Next base: position 24,215 of record NZ_VCBB01000021.1, read on the forward strand.
GAAGGTTTCATCCCCGATGCGTTTAACCGCGACCCCTTCGGCAAACAGTCCGACGCGCGGCAGGTCGACCGGATGTCCGGCATCCAGCGCCGCCTTCAGGCAGGCAGAATCTTCCGCTTCAACGGCAATCACTTTGATTTGCGGCATCAGCTGCTTGATGAGTACCGCCACGCCTGCCGCAAGGCCGCCGCCGCCGACCGGGACAAACACCCGGTCAAGATGGGCATCCTGCTGCAGTAGTTCCAGCGCCAGCGTACCCTGACCCGCAATCACCATCGGGTGATCGAACGGTGGCACCCAGGTAAAGCCCTGCTGCTGCGCCAGCTCAATCGCTTTGGCTTTGGCTTCGTCAAAATTGGCGCCGTGGAGCAACACTTCGCCGCCAAAACCGCGCACGGCATCGACTTTGATATCCGCCGTGGCCACCGGCATCACGATCAGCGCTTTCAACCCCAGACGCGCAGACGAGAACGCCACGCCCTGAGCATGATTCCCCGCCGACGCGGTGATCACGCCACGCGCTTTTTGCTCGTCGGTTAAGCCAGCCATCATCGCGTAGGCACCGCGCAGCTTGAAGCTGTGCACCGGCTGACGATCTTCACGTTTGACCAGGATGACGTTATCCAGGCGCGAGGAGAGCTTGTCCATTTTTTGCAGCGGCGTTACCTGCACCGCTTCATAGACCGGTGCTCGTAGCACCGCCCTGAGATATTCCGCCCCCTCGGGGGCGGCGGATAAGGGTTGGGATTCGGCCATCATTAGCCCCCAAGTTTAGATTTATCGCGCACTGCGCCTTTATCTGCACTGGTGGCGAGGGTAGCGTAAGCGCGCAGGGCGAAGGAGACTTCACGCTGACGATCTTTCGGCGTCCAGGCTTTATCCCCACGCGCTTCCTGTGCTTCGCGGCGGGCTGCAATTTCCTGGTCGCTCAGCTTCAGCTGAATACCGCGATTCGGAATGTCGATTTCGATCAGGTCGCCGTCTTCGATGATCGCGATGTTGCCGCCGCTTGCCGCTTCCGGCGAAACGTGGCCGATAGAGAGACCGGATGTGCCGCCTGAGAAACGACCGTCGGTGATCAGCGCGCAGGCTTTACCCAGACCCATCGATTTCAGGAAGGTGGTCGGGTAGAGCATCTCCTGCATGCCTGGCCCGCCTTTCGGCCCTTCGTAGCGGATCACCACGACGTCGCCCTCAACCACTTTGCCGCCGAGGATCGCTTCTACCGCGTCGTCCTGGCTTTCATAGACTTTAGCCGGGCCGGTAAATTTCAGGATGCTGTCATCCACGCCTGCGGTTTTAACGATACAGCCGTTTTCCGCGAAGTTGCCATACAGAACCGCCAGGCCGCCATCTTTGCTGTAGGCATTTTCCAGCGAGCGGATACAGCCTTCAGCGCGATCGTCATCCAGGGTGTCCCAGCGACAATCCTGCGAGAACGCCTGGGTGGTACGGATACCGGCAGGACCCGCGCGGAACATTTTTTTGACGGCTTCGTCTTTGGTCAGCATCACGTCGTACTGATCCAGCGACTGCGGCAGCGTCAGGCCCAGCACGTTTTTCACGTCACGGTTCATTAGCCCGGCGCGGTCCAGCTCGCCGAGGATCCCCAGCACGCCACCGGCGCGGTGAACATCTTCCATGTGGTATTTCTGCGTGCTTGGCGCAACCTTACACAGCTGCGGCACTTTGCGGGAGAGCTTGTCGATATCACTCATGGTGAAATCGATCTCTGCTTCTTGCGCAGCAGCCAGCAGGTGCAGAACGGTGTTAGTGGAACCGCCCATGGCGATATCCAGGGTCATGGCGTTCTCAAATGCCGCTTTGCTGGCAATATTGCGCGGCAGTGCGCTGGCATCGTCCTGCTCGTAGTAGCGCTTGGTCAGCTCAACGATGCGTTTACCGGCGTTGAGGAACAGCTGTTTACGATCGGCGTGGGTCGCCAGCAGCGAGCCGTTGCCCGGCTGAGACAGGCCCAGCGCTTCGGTCAGGCAGTTCATCGAGTTGGCGGTGAACATACCGGAACAGGAGCCGCAGGTCGGGCAGGCTGAACGCTCAACCTGATCGCTCTGCTCGTCGGAAACTTTCGGGTCAGCGCCCTGAATCATCGCATCGACCAGGTCGAGCTTGATGATTTTGTCGGAGAGCTTGGTTTTACCTGCTTCCATTGGGCCGCCGGAAACGAAGATCACCGGAATGTTCAGGCGCAGGGAGGCCATCAGCATCCCCGGGGTGATTTTGTCGCAGTTGGAGATACAGACCATGGCATCGGCGCAGTGGGCATTGACCATGTACTCCACCGAGTCGGCAATCAGCTCGCGCGACGGCAATGAATAAAGCATGCCCCCGTGCCCCATCGCGATCCCGTCATCCACGGCGATGGTGTTGAACTCTTTCGCCACGCCGCCGGAGGCTTCAATCTGCTCGGCAACCAGCTTCCCGAGATCGCGCAGGTGCACGTGGCCCGGCACAAACTGGGTAAAAGAGTTGACCACGGCAATAATCGGTTTCCCGAAATCGGCGTCGGTCATTCCGGTGGCGCGCCACAGCGCGCGGGCACCCGCCATATTGCGGCCGTGAGTGGTGGTGGCGGAACGGTACTTAGGCATGCGTTATTTACTCCCGTCTATCTGGTAAATGGGACGGTACGTGCCGTCCCATATTTATGCTTATGGATTAACCTGATCCAACCAACCCCATTTATCTTCGGTTTCACCGGTAAAGAGGCCAAAGAAAGCTTCCTGGATACGTTTGGTGACCGGACCACGGCGGCCTTCGCCTACCTGGATACCGTCAACGCTGCGTACCGGGGTGATCTCAGCTGCCGTGCCGGACATGAATACTTCATCGGCCAGATACAGAGATTCACGGGACAGCACCTGCTCACGAACTTCAATGCCCAGATCCTGCGCCAGCTTGATGATGGCGTCACGGGTGATACCCGGCAGGGCGGAAGAGGTGAACGGTGGGGTAAACAGGATGCCGTCTTTCACTTCGAACAGGTTTTCACCCGCACCTTCAGAGATATAGCCGTTCACATCCAGGGCGATACCTTCCTGATAGCCATGGCGACGTGCTTCGCTGCCAACCAGCAGGGAGGAAAGGTAGTTACCGCCCGCTTTGGCTGCGGTTGGGATGGTGTTTGGCGCCACACGGTTCCAGGAGGAGACCATTGCGTCGATCCCCTGTTCCAGCGCTTCTGCGCCCAGGTATGCCCCCCACGGGAACGCGGCGATGATCACATCGGTGGTGTAACCGGCTGGCGGGTTCACGCCCATGCCCACATCACCCACGAACACCAGCGGGCGAATATAGGCGCTGGTCAGGTTGTTTTTGCGCAGTACCGCGCGACAGGCTTCCATCAGCTCGTCGACGCTCTGAGAAACCGGGAAACGATAAATTTTGGCTGAATCACGCAGACGCTGCATGTGTTCACGATGACGGAACACCACCGGGCCTTTGTGTGAGTCGTAGCAACGGATACCTTCAAAGACAGAAGTACCGTAGTGAAGCGCGTGGGACATCACGTGGACTTTAGCGTCCTCCCAGCGAATCATCTCACCATTGGACCAAATGAAGTCAGCTTTTTTCGTCGTCATTTTTCTTCCTTTGCGCTCAGGCGCGGATTTGTTGTGTTTGTGATGAAGCGGCACGCTGCTGGATATCAACCCGAGCGACGTCGACAAGTTTGCTCAACTGGCTAAACAGTAAGTCGACGGGGCGCTGGCTGGCAACGGTCAATTCAATATTTATGTTCTGTGCATCGGTGGCGGTTTCCATGTTCATTGAACAGATCTGGAACCCACGATGGCGCACCACGCGCAATACACGTTCTAACGTTTCCGGGTTGAAGCGAGCCTGCACGGCGACCTGATGTTGCATCATGATAATTTCTCCAGCATTTGTGAGTTACTGGCGCCGGGCGGCACCAACGGCCAGACATTCTCAAGCTCGTCGATTGAGACATGAAGCAGGTAAGGCCCCTTGCTTGACAGCATTTCATCAAGTGCCGCTTCAACCTGGTCTTTACGGGTGATGTGCTGGCCAGGAATGCCGAAGGCGCTGGCCAGAACGAGGAAATCGGGGTTATCGGTCAGGGTGGTTTCGCTGTAACGCTCCTGGAAAAAGAGCTGTTGCCACTGGCGAACCATGCCCAAACGTTGGTTGTCCAGCAGCACGATCTTCACCGGCAACTGCTTACGCTTGATGGTGCCGAGCTCCTGCACGTTCATCATGAAAGAGCCGTCACCGGAGATACAGATGACCGTATCGTCCGGGCGCGCTACCTGTGCCCCAACGGCGGCAGGCAGACCAAAGCCCATCGTGCCTAAGCCACTGGAAGTGATGAAGTTTTCCGGACGCGTGTAGGTCATGTGCTGGGCTGACCACATCTGGTGTTGGCCCACATCGGTGGTTACTACGCTGTCAGCAGGTTTACGATCTGACAGCTGCTTCAGCAGCAACGGCGCATAGATGGCGTCGCCCGGATGGTCGTAGCGCCAGGCATGTTCGCGGCGCATCTCTGCCGCATGCTGGCGCCAGGCGTCGATAGTTAATGGCTGCTGTAACGCAGGCAGCAGCGCATTGAGATCGCCCTGCAGAGCCACGTGCGCCTGACGGAGTTTGTTCATTTCTGCCGGGTCGATATCCATATGGATAACTTTGGCATTCGGCGCGAAGGTGTTCAGCTTGCCGGTAACGCGATCGTCGAAGCGTGCGCCCACAGCGATCAGCAGATCACACTCCTGCACCGCGAGGTTAGCGGCTTTGGTGCCGTGCATTCCCAGCATGCCCAGATAGTACGGGTAATCGGCATCCACTGCGCCCAGCCCTTTCAGCGTGCAGGTCGCAGGCATTTGGGTTACTGCGATAAATTCACGCAGGGCCGGAACGGCCTGCGCCATCCCCACGCCGCCGCCAACATACAGAATGGGCTTTTGCGCATGGGCCAGCATCTGATATGCCTCTTGTACTTCGGCATGTGGGAAGTCATCTGCGTCTTCAACGGTGGAGAAGTGAGGCTCCAGTTCACCCAGCGCCACCTGAATATCTTTTGGAATATCAACCAGAACCGGGCCAGGACGGCCTGAGTTTGCCACCTCAAATGCCTCTGCCATTACGCGGGGCAACTCTTCCAGCGACTGGACGAGGAAGCTGTGTTTAGTACACGCCAGTGACAAACCGAGAACGTCCACTTCCTGAAAAGCATCGGTGCCGATGAAGGGAGAAGCCACCTGACCGGTGATGGCTACAACGGGAACAGAATCAAGCAGTGCATCAGCCAGACCGGTGATCAGATTGGTTGCGCCCGGGCCAGAGGTCGCCATACAGACGCCCGTTTTACCCGTAGCACGCGCATAGCCAATGGCCGCCATCGCCGCACCCTGCTCGTGTCGGCACAACAGATGTTCCACGCCGCCGTCATACAGAGCATCGTAAATCGGCATAATTGCGCCACCCGGGTAACCGAATACTGTCTCGACTCCCTGCGCTCGCAACGCATGTACTACCCACTGTGCGCCATTCATAGTTAGTTCCCCGTCGTAAATCGGGAGAAACAGAATTTTATGCTACTACTCATCGTCTGCTCCTCGCTTATGTTTTAAGGTCATAAAAAAACCCCCGGACCTTTCGGTGCGGGGGTCTTAGTTCGTTAAGGCTTGATTATTAAGCCTTTCCTCGTCCAAGTGCAGCCCCGCACGGTGGGATAATAATCACCACCACGCTAATCACGACCAGGCTAATCACTAGTAGAAGGGCTGTCATTTGCTGTTCTTTTTGCATCTTGTTCGAAGGAATACCTAAAGAGTTATCACAGATACTGAATGAAACACAACATTTTTTTATAAATGATTTTATTATGAGGCTAATAGTTTAGATAAAAATCATTGTTTTTTATGATAAAAATAGAAAATGAATTATTTTCATTTTTTTCATGCGCAGCAACGGTCAGAAGGCATCCTTATCACCTTTTGCGAGCCGAATTCCATGACAATGAAAATATTGCAATCTGAGGTGAGTTTTCAGGAACATACCGCGTAAAAACACGATTTGCCGATAAAAATTGCGATACACAAATGACATAGTGACTCATCAAGGAGGCCATATATGTCATTGTCGGTTGTCTATACCCGCGCTGCGTTAGGCGTAAAAGCGCCGCTTATTTCCGTTGAAGTTCATCTCAGTAATGGCCTGCCTGGCTTAACGCTGGTCGGCTTGCCCGAAACCACCGTCAAGGAAGCCAGAGACCGGGTACGCAGCGCGATCATCAATAGCGGCTACACCTTTCCGGCCAAAAAGATCACTATTAATCTGGCACCTGCCGATCTCCCCAAGGAAGGGGGAAGATACGACTTACCTATCGCCATTGCGCTTCTCGCAGCCTCTGAGCAACTCTCCTCCTCGAGGATAAGTGCATATGAGTTTGTGGGGGAACTGGCGCTTACAGGAGCATTAAGAGGGGTTCCTGGCGCGATATCTGGTGCTCTGGCGGCTATACGCGCTGGTAGAGAGATTATAGTTGCCAGAGATAATGCTGCCGAAGTTAGCCTTATCGAAGAAAAAGGCTGTCTGGTGGCAGAACATCTGCAGGAGGTTTGTGCCTTTCTGGAAGGGCGTCATGAGCTGGCAGCGCCCGCTGGTGAGCCTTTCGTTGCAGAGCATAACGATTGTGACATCAGCGATATCATCGGTCAGGAACAGGGTAAAAGGGCGCTGGAGATCACCGCTGCCGGTGCGCATAACCTGCTGCTTATTGGTCCACCCGGCACCGGCAAGACCATGCTCGCGAGCCGGCTTAACACCCTGCTTCCGCCGCTCAGCAACCATGAGGCGCTGGAGAGCGCTGCGATCGTGAGTCTGGTTAGCGCCACATCCATGTATAAGCAGTGGCGCCAGCGCCCCTTTCGCGCACCGCATCATAGCGCCTCGCTGGTGGCGATGGTGGGCGGAGGCGCTATCCCCGGCCCGGGAGAAATCTCGCTGGCGCATAATGGTATCCTCTTTCTGGATGAGCTCCCCGAGTTTGAACGCCGCGTGCTGGATGCTTTACGCGAGCCCATCGAATCCGGTCAAATCAATATCTCCCGTACGCGCGCCAAGATCAGCTACCCGGCGCGCTTCCAGCTTATCGCCGCCATGAATCCCAGTCCGACAGGGCACTATCAGGGCAATCATAATCGCTGCACGCCCGAACAGACGCTTCGCTATCTTGGGCGCTTATCGGGCCCGTTCCTCGATCGTTTTGATTTATCGCTTGAGATCCCTCTCCCGCCGCCAGGCTTATTAAGTCAGGCGCATAAAACGGGAGAATCCAGCCTCACCGTACGAAACAGAGTGATCGCTGCGCAGGAAAGACAGCTGGCGCGACAGAATAAACGCAATGCACATCTGGATAACGCGGAGATCCGCACCTTTTGCCAGCTAACCGCAGATGACGCGCTGTGGCTGGAGGAGACACTGACCCGCTTCGGCCTGTCCGTGCGTGCCTGGCAGCGGTTATTAAAGGTTGCGCGTACGATTGCCGATCTTGAAGAGTGTGAGAAGATTGAACGCAGGCACCTGCAGGAGGCCCTGAGCTATCGGGCTATTGACCGTCTGCTGTTGCATCTGCAGAAGATGCTGACATAAAAAAAGGGGCCGTAGCCCCTTCTTTTTAATCGTCTGAATCGGTGTAGTCTTCTGCACCTTCCATCTGTGGCTTACCACCAGACAGAGTATGGAAACGCTTTGGACGCTTAATACGCGCCATATACTTGATCCATACGCGCTCCGCTTCCGTTACCGGCTCACGTTCACCACGGCAGACGGCAACAAAAGATTTTTCGTCTTCAGTGGAGGGTTCACGTTTCCCCAAATCCAGTTCATTGAAGGCATAACCGTGGCGCTCAAGCAGTTGTGCTTCTTTGATGGTGAAATCACCGTGGCGAGAAAATCCGCGTGGATAATTTTTATTGTCGAAAAAACGATTAGTCGTCGTAAAGCTTTCCGCCATCCTACACGCTCCTATATCTTTGGCCGAGCTATTTATGGCGCGGAGTATTAGTTACGCTTGACAGAGCGTCCAACAAAACATTTAAATCATTACGACAAATAATTTTGCGGAGAAAGCCGTGGATACGGAATTGCTAAAAACTTTCCTCGAAGTGAGCAGAACTCGCCACTTTGGGCGCGCCGCAGAAGCGCTTTATCTGACGCAATCGGCAGTGAGCTTTCGTATTCGACAGCTTGAAAATCAGCTCGGCGTGAACCTTTTTACCCGTCATCGCAACAACATACGCTTAACGCCAGCGGGAGAGAAACTTCTGCCCTATGCAGAAACGCTGATGAACACCTGGCAAGCCGCGCGCAAAGAGGTTGCCCATACCTCAAAGCATAATGAGTTTTCTATCGGAGCCAGCGCCTCGCTATGGGAGTGCATGCTCAGCCCATGGCTTAGTCGATTGTATCGCTCTTATGGCCACTTACAGTTTGAGGCGCGTATTGCGCAACGGCAGTCGCTGGTTAAGCAGCTGCATGAAAGACAACTGGATCTGCTGATCACGACAGAAGCACCGAAGATGGATGAATTCAGTAGCCAGGTCCTCGGGCAATTTAGCCTTGGGCTGTATGCGGCTGAACCCTCAGCTATCAAAAGCGATCTGAATTATCTGCGCCTTGAATGGGGTCCCGATTTCCAGCCGCACGAGGCAGGTCTGATTGCGACTGATGATGTGCCGGTGCTGACTACCAGTTCTGCAGAAATAGCATGCCAACAACTCGCAGCACTCAAAGGTTGCACCTGGTTGCCGCAATGCTGGGCAAGTAATAAACAGGGTTTGTATACGGTGACAGATTCAGCCCTGCTTCAGAGACCGCTTTATGCCATCTGGCTTCAGAACAGTGACAAGCAAGTGCAAATCAAAGATCTGCTAAAAATCAGTGTGATGGAGTAATTGAGCCGGTTGCAGGGACGCAATTAAGGCTTAGAGAGGAGAAAGTGGGATTTATTGCAGGCAAAAAAAATCCTTCGCCGAAGCAAAGGATCCTTTATATGGCAGGGGCGGAGAGACTCGAACTCGCGACACCCGGTTTTGGAGACCGGTGCTCTACCAACTGAGCTACGCCCCTAAATTTCTTACTACTAAGCCTGCTAATGTAGCAGGCTTAGTTTAAATAAGTGGCGGAACGGACGGGACTCGAACCCGCGACCCCCT
>NZ_VCBB01000022.1:0-77337 GCF_005843915.1 Enterobacter sp. MF024
CAGTTATTCCTGGCTTGCAAGTGCAAAGTGAAAATTATTTTCCAACCGCTCACTTTCCAGGCAAATCCGTATCTGGATTGCTATTTTTGCCTGGTTTTTAAACAAAAACGAGCCCCGCAGAGCTCGTTTTTGTCGTTTTGTGACTTACTGCACTGCCACAATCTGGTCGTCTTTCTTCACCAGTTGAATGGTTTTGCCCGGAAGCAGCTTCCCTGAAAGGATTTGCTGCGCCAGCGGGTTTTCTATCTGCTGCTGGATGGCGCGTTTTAAAGGACGCGCCCCGTAAACAGGATCGTACCCATTCGCACTCAGCAGTTGCAGCGCATCATCCGCAATCTGCATTTCATATCCACGCTCTTCCAGACGTTTATACAAACGCTGCAGCTGAATACGAGCAATAGAAGCAATGTGTTTTTCACCCAGCGGGTGGAAGACCACGACTTCATCGATACGGTTGATGAACTCAGGACGGAAGCTGTGGCTTACCACACCCAGCACCAGATCCTTCATATGACCGTAATCCAGTTCACCGAAGCGTTCCTGAATCAGATCGGAACCCAGGTTCGAGGTCATAATAACCACTGTGTTACGGAAATCGACCGTTCTGCCCTGCCCGTCCGTCAGGCGACCATCATCCAGCACCTGCAGCAGAATGTTGAAAACATCCGGATGGGCCTTTTCAACTTCGTCCAGCAGGATGACGGAGTACGGGCGACGGCGAACCGCTTCTGTCAGATACCCACCTTCTTCATAACCGACATATCCTGGAGGTGCCCCCACGAGACGCGACACGGAGTGTTTCTCCATAAACTCAGACATGTCGATACGCACCATCGCATCATCACTGTCGAACATAAAGTTCGCCAGCGCCTTACAGAGTTCTGTTTTACCCACACCGGTCGGCCCCAGGAACAGGAAGGAACCAATCGGACGGTTAGGATCCGACAACCCCGCACGGCTACGGCGAATAGCGTTCGATACCGCTTCAACCGCTTCATCCTGCCCAATCACGCGATGATGAAGGTCTTCTTCCATGCGCAGTAATTTGTCGCGCTCGCTCTCCATCATTCTGGCTACCGGGATCCCTGTCCAGCGCGCCAGTACTTCAGCGATTTCAGCATCCGTCACTTTATTGCGTAACAGACGCATGGTTTTACCTTCAGCCTGAGTTGCTGCTGCCAGCTGTTTTTCCAGTTCCGGAATTTTGCCGTACTGCAGCTCGGACATTTGCGCCAGGTCGCCCACGCGACGTGCCTGCTCGATGGCGATCTTTGCCTGCTCCAGCTCGGCTTTAATGGTCTGGGTACCGGAGAGGGAGGCTTTTTCGGCTTTCCACTCTTCTTCTAACACTGAATACTGGCGCTCTTTATCGTCCAGCTCTTCATTAAGCATATCCAGGCGCTTTTTACTCGCTTCATCAGACTCTTTCTTCAGCGCCTGCTGTTCAAGCTTAAGCTGGATGATACGGCGATCGAGTCGGTCCAGCTCTTCCGGCTTGGAGTCAATCTGCATACGAATACTGGAAGCTGCTTCATCGATCAGGTCGATCGCTTTGTCAGGCAGCTGTCGATCGGCAATATAACGATGCGACAAAGTTGCAGCCGCCACGATGGCCGGGTCGGTGATCTGCACATGGTGGTGCAGCTCATAGCGCTCTTTCAGACCACGCAGAATGGCGATGGTATCTTCCACTGAAGGCTCAGCCACAAACACTTTCTGGAAGCGACGTTCAAGAGCGGCATCCTTTTCGATGTACTGACGATATTCATCAAGCGTGGTGGCCCCGACGCAGTGCAGTTCACCACGTGCGAGCGCCGGCTTCAGCATGTTCCCGGCATCCATAGCGCCGTCGGCTTTACCGGCGCCTACCATCGTGTGCAGTTCATCGATGAACAGGATGACGTTGCCTTCCTGTTTCGCCAGATCGTTGAGCACGCCTTTCAAGCGTTCTTCAAACTCACCCCGATATTTAGCACCTGCCACCAGCGCGCCCATGTCCAGCGCGAGTACACGGCGGCCTTTCAGACCTTCGGGGACTTCACCGTTGACGATACGCTGGGCCAGCCCTTCGACAATGGCGGTTTTACCGACGCCCGGTTCACCAATAAGCACCGGGTTATTTTTGGTACGGCGCTGCAGGACCTGAATCGTACGGCGGATCTCTTCATCACGCCCGATGACCGGGTCAAGCTTGCCCTGTTCGGCACGCTCAGTCAGGTCGACGGTATATTTCTTCAATGCCTGACGCTGGTCTTCGGCACCCTGATCGTTCACGCTCTCACCTCCGCGCATCTGTGCAATCGCCTGGGTCACGTTGGCGGTGGTTGCGCCGGCCGTTTTCAGCAGGTCGGTTAAGGTGCCACGTGATTCAAGCGCCGCCAGAACAAAGAGTTCTGACGAAATAAAGTTGTCGCCGCGTTTTTGCGCCAGTTTGTCGCAAAGATTCAGTACGCGAACCAGATCCTGAGACGGTTGTATATCTCCGCCTGTGCCCTCTACCTGCGGTAAACGGCTCAGAGCCTGATCGATGGCTGTGCGTAACTGCCCCGCATTAACACCGGCAGATGTCAGTAAAGGACGTACCGATCCCCCTTCCTGATTCAGCAAGGCGCTCATTAAATGAAGTGGTTCAATAAACTGATTGTCGTGCCCCAGTGCGAGAGACTGGGCATCGGCGAGAGCAAGCTGGAATTTATTAGTAAGACGATCCAGACGCATAACTCCTCCCATAACAGGTCAAAATTGCTACTGGAGATTAAATGAGGTCATCCCTCAATTATTCAAGGTGAATGACCTGAATTATGCGAAAAGAAAACGGCGCGTGCCGGATCGTCTTGATTCTATAGGTTATATCAGCCAAATGAAACTTGCCATACGCCCGGTCGTCTTGTCGCGACGATAGGAAAAGAAATCATCCTTTTCGGTGAAGGTGCAGCGATCGCCGCCATAGATCTGGCTGATGCCAAGGTTCGTCAGGCGCTGGCGGGCAAGCTGATAAATATCCGCCATGTATTTATCTCCCGCCGCGCAAAAAGCATTTTCCGCCTGCGGGTCGTGCGCCATAAAGGCCTCGCGCACTTCCGGGCCCACCTCAAAGGCTTGTGGCCCAATGGCCGGGCCAAGCCAGGCGATGATGTTATCCGCACTGTCAGCGAAGCAGGCGACAGTCTCTTCCAGTACGCCAGCGCACAATCCGCGCCAGCCAGCATGGGCTGCGGCAACTTCGGTGCCCGCACGGTTGCAGAAGAGCACCGGCAGGCAGTCGGCGGTCATGACGGCACAAACTGTGCCCGGAGTATTGCTGTACGAGGCATCAGCACGTTTCGAAGCGTAGGGTTCTCCGCTGAGCCGGAGCACAGCGGTACCATGCACCTGTTCAAGCCAGACCGGTTTCGACGGCAACTGGCCCGCAGCAAACATGCGTTTGCGATTCTCTTCAACATGCTCGAGATTATCGCCACAGTGAGCGCCCAGGTTTAATGATTCCCAGGCTCCCTCACTCACGCCCCCGATACGGGTTGAACTACAGGCTGCCACGCCCTCTGGCGCGGGCCACTCCGGGACAATCAGTTTGGTCATAACCAGTCCACGTCATCCTTATGTTCTTCAAAATCGGCACGCATAGCGTCGATAAGTTCCACCATATCCTGTGGGATCGGCGCGTGCCACTCCATCTCGATACCGGTGATCGGATGATAGAGACGCAGCATGGTGGCATGCAAAGCCTGACGGTCGAATTTACGCAGCATGGCGATGAACTCTTCGGATGCGCCTTTCGGCGGACGCGGACGGCCACCATAAAGCTGATCGCCCACCAGCGGATGGGTGATATGCGACATATGGACACGGATCTGGTGAGTACGGCCCGTTTCCAGACGCAGACGCAGGCGCGTATGAATGCGGAAATGCTCCATGATGCGGTAGTGCGTCACTGCCGGTTTACCCATTGGGTGGACAGACATATGGGTACGCTTGGTCGGATGGCGGCTGATAGGCTGCTCAACCGTCCCGCCCGAGGTCATATGACCAATGGCCACCGCTTCGTACTCGCGGGTGATTTCACGCAGTTGCAGGGACTCCACCAGACGCGTTTGCGCCGGAATGGTCTTCGCCACGACCATCAGGCCGGTGGTGTCTTTATCCAGACGGTGAACGATCCCCGCACGCGGTACGTCAGCGATCGGCGGATAGTAGTGCAGCAGCGCATTCAGCACCGTGCCATCAGGATTACCTGCGCCAGGGTGTACAACAAAATCGCGCGGCTTATTGATGACCAGGATGTCGTCGTCTTCGTAGACGATATTCAGCGGGATATCCTGCGGCTCAAAACGGACTTCTTCTTCGATATCAGCATTGATGGCGACCACTTCCCCACCCAACACTTTCTCTTTTGGCTTGTCCCAGATCTTGCCATTTACCATCACGCGCTGGTCAAGGATCCATTCTTTTATGCGTGAACGCGAATAATCAGGGAACATTTCGGCCAAAGCCTGATCTAAGCGTTGTCCGAGCTGTTTTTCGGAGACTGTTGCGGTGAGTTCTACTCGTTGTGCCATAGACTGCTTCTTCGTTTAACGTTGGGTTTTACGGCTTTGCCGTTTAATATAGTGTGCTATTGTAGCTGGTCTTAATCGGGAGCAGGAAAGAGATTCTCCCGGACAAACATTTGAGGAAAGTCAAAACGTCATGACGCGCATGAAATATCTGGTGGCAGCGGCCACGTTGAGCCTGGCTTTGGTAGGCTGCTCCGGTTCGAATGAACAGGTCCCTGACAATCCGCCGAATGAAATCTATGCGACTGCTCAGCAAAAGCTGCAGGACGGTAACTGGAAACAGGCGATAACGCAACTGGAAGCGCTGGATAATCGCTATCCATTTGGCCCGTATTCCCAGCAGGTACAATTGGATCTGATCTACGCCTACTATAAAAATGCCGATCTGCCACTGGCCCAGGCGACGATTGATCGCTTCATGCGTCTGAATCCGACCCATCCGAATATCGACTACGTGATGTACATGCGCGGGCTGACCAATATGGCGCTGGACGACAGTGCGCTGCAGGGCTTCTTCGGCGTCGATCGTTCCGACCGTGACCCTCAGCATGCGCGCGATGCGTTCAATGACTTCTCCAAGCTGGTTCGCGGCTATCCGAACAGTCAGTACGTAACGGATGCCAGCAAGCGTCTGGTGTTCCTGAAAGACCGTCTGGCGAAATACGAATACTCTGTGGCGGAATACTATACCCGCCGTGGCGCATACGTTGCCGTCGTGAACCGTGTTGAAGGCATGCTGCGTGATTATCCGGATACCCAGGCAACACGTGATGGCCTGAAGCTGATGGAAAATGCCTATCGTGAGCTGCAGATGACATCTCAGGCTGAAAAAGTGGCGAAGATTATTGCCGCCAACAGCAGCAGCTCCTGATCATTCAGTAAGATGCAAAACGGCAGCCCAGTGGCTGCCGTTTTTTTATCCGTTTTCGTACTAAGCTGAAGCGGTTTAGCCCGCACCAATCCTATCAACTATGGCCGCAATTTCTTCCTTCGACAAGGTAAATCTTACTTCTTCCTGTCCTGCCTCACAAAAAGAATCCGTTGACAAAAAGTGACATTAAAATGTGATTTACATCACACATTTTGACATTAGGAACGGTATGCTGGAATCACCAAGACGGGAAAGACAAGAGGTAAAATTTATGACAATGAACATTACCAGTAAACAAATGGAAATTACTCCGGCAATCCGCCAGCACGTCGCAGACCGTCTCGCCAAACTGGATAAATGGCAAACACACCTGATTAACCCGCATATCATTCTCTCTAAGGAGCCACAGGGTTTCATCGCTGACGCAACTATCAATACTCCAAACGGCCATCTGGTCGCCAGCGCGAAACATGAGGATATGTACACCGCCATCAACGATTTGATCAACAAGCTGGAACGGCAGCTCAATAAAGTGCAACACAAAGGTGAAGCCCGTCGCGCCACAACATCGGTGAAAGACGCCAGCTTCGCAGAAGAAGTTGAAGATGAGTAATCCCTTACATTGAGTCTATCGCCAACGCGCCTTCGGGCGCGTTTTTTATTGACAGGGTGAAAACAGTGCAGGTACTTTAAGTCTGTCTTCTGAAGGAATCATCCATGACCGTTAAGCCGTTCTTCTTCGCATTCTTTTTTACCTTCCCCTGATTGGGAGGCGTTTCGTCGTGTGATAAAGAATGCGAAGACGAACAATAAGGCCTCCCACACCGGGGGGCCTTTTTTATTGATAACGATAAATGACAAAGGCAACGCTATGACATCGGAAAACCCGTTACTGGATCTGCGAGATAAGATCAGCTCACTGGATGAAAAACTGCTTTCGCTGCTGGCTGAACGCCGTGCGCTTGCCGTCGAGGTAGGTAAAGCAAAGCTGGCATCACATCGCCCGGTACGTGATATCGACCGTGAGCGCGACCTGCTGGAACGCCTGATTAACCTTGGCAAAACGCACCATCTGGATGCGCACTACATCACCCGCCTGTTCCAGCTGATTATCGAAGATTCCGTCCTGACCCAGCAGGCGCTGCTGCAGCAGCATCTGAACAAAACCAATCCGCACTCGGCGCGTATTGCCTTCCTGGGGCCAAAAGGTTCCTATTCCCACCTCGCGGCAAGACAGTATGCTGCCCGCCATTTCGAAGAGTTTATTGAGAGCGGCTGCGCGAAGTTCGCCGATATTTTCAATCAGGTGGAAACCGGCCAGGCGGACTACGCTGTCGTACCGATTGAAAACACCAGCTCCGGGGCGATCAACGATGTTTACGATTTACTTCAGCACACCACCCTGTCATTGGTCGGCGAACTGACGATCCCTATCGACCACTGCGTGCTGGTCTCCGGGACGACCGACCTCGACAAAATCAAAACGGTTTACAGCCACCCGCAGCCCTTCCAGCAGTGTAGCCAGTTCCTGAACCGCTATCCGGGCTGGAAAATTGAATATACCGAGAGCACCTCGGCAGCCATGGAAAAGGTCGCTCAGGCCAATTCCCCTGCCGTGGCCGCACTGGGCAGCGAAGCGGGCGGCGCGCTGTATGGATTACAGGTGCTGGAACGTAACCTGGCCAACCAGACGCAGAACATTACCCGTTTCATCGTCCTGGCACGTAAGGCGATCAACGTTTCCGATCAGGTGCCGGCGAAAACTACCCTCTTGATGGCAACGGGTCAGCAGGCCGGTGCGCTGGTTGAGGCCCTGCTGGTGCTGCGTAATCACAATCTGATTATGACCAAGCTGGAATCGCGCCCTATCCATGGCAACCCGTGGGAAGAGATGTTCTATCTCGATATTCAGGCCAACCTGGAATCTGCATCCCTGCAGAAAGCCCTGCGCGAACTGGGTGACATTACCCGTTCAATGAAGGTGCTTGGCTGCTATCCAAGCGAAAACGTCGTACCGGTCGATCCGGCTTAACGCGTAATAAACGGCCCCTTTTTCACCCCTGCCACACTGACGGGCAGGGTGAAAATGGCACCGGAAAGAGGATATTCCGCCACTTCCTGCGGATCCATATTCTCGCGGGTGGTGGTGATAAACAGCGTTTGCATATCTTCACCACCGAAACAAACCATCGTCGGGTAGCGCACCGGCAAACGATACTCTTCCAGCTGCTCGCCCTGCGGTGAAAAACGCGCGATGCGCCAGCCGTCAAACAGCGCACTCCAGTAACAGCCCTCCACATCCACCGCTGCGCCGTCCGGTATCCCCTCTCCCGGCTGGAACCGGCGAAAGACTTCCCGTTTACCCGGTTCGCCCTGCTCATCCAGCGGCGTACGGTAGATAACCGCGTTGGGCGTGTCTGAGGTGTACATCCAGCGCCGGTCATCGCTGAATGCCAGGCCGTTATGACCGTGGATATCACACTGGATAACCTCAGGCGTGAGGTCATTGTCGATGCGCATCAGCAAGGCGCCGTTGTAATCCCCCGGCGCCCAGAACGTGCCCGCGTAGAAGCGGCCAAAGTGATCGGTTCCCCCGTCATTAAAGCGCGCCAGCTGCGGGTTCGATGGGTTATCACACACTTTTCGCTGCAGCAGCCCGTGCTTGTCCGCCAGCCAGATGGCGTTGCGCATGGCGACAATAAAGCCCCCTCCTTCGCGCAGGGCAAAACAGCCCACCTCTTCGTGGAAGGATAAAACGCTGTGTTCACCTGTCGACAAATGGTAGCGGTGGATCTCGCCTTCCAGAATATCCGCCCAGTAGAGCGCGTTTTCTGCATCGCTCCAGGTCGGGCATTCCGGTAGATGCCCCGTGTAATCAAACAGTATCTGTGGTTCAGCCATGACAAATCCCCAAAATGAAAAAAGCCAGCAGTGCTGGCTTTCAGTATATACATCATCGGATTACTGGCGACTGTCATTCGCCTGTCGCAGCAGGATGCGGCTTTCGCTCTGGAAGCGTTGGGCGTAATCGCCAAACCAGTGCTCGACCTTACGGAAACTGTCGATAAAGGCCTGCTTATCGCCCTGCTCGAGCAGAGTGATCGCCTCGCCAAAACGTTGGTAGTAGCGTTTAATCAGCGCCAGGTTGTTGCCCGAGGACATAATAATATCCGCGTACAGCTGCGGATCCTGGGCAAACAGCCGCCCGACCATCGCCAGTTCAAGGCGATAAATAGGGGACGACAGCGACAGCAGTTGCTCAAGCTGCACGTTCTCTTCCGCCAGATGCAGGCCATACGCGAAGGTCGCGAAGTGACGCAGCGCCTGGATGAAGGCCATGTTCTGATCGTGCTCGACGGCGCTGATACGGTGCAGTCGCGCGCCCCATACCTGAATCTGCTCCAGGAACCACTGGTAGGCTTCTGGTTGACGACCATCGCAGTAGACCACAACCTGCTTCGCCAGGCTGCCGCTGTCCGGGCCGAACATCGGGTGAAGGCCCAGCACCGGGCCATTATGCGCGGCCAGCATCGCCTGCAGCGGACCATTTTTTACCGAGGCCAGGTCGACCAGAATACAGTCTTCCGGCAGCGGTGGCAGTCTGGCAATAATCTCTTCAGTAACGTGAATCGGTACGCTGACAATAACCATACCGGCATCGGCAACCATCGCTTCCGCCTGAGCCCAGTCCTCTTTTTCAAGGATGCGCACCTGATAGCCGGAAAGCGTCAGCATCTTCTCGAACAGACGCCCCATCTGCCCGCCGCCACCGACAATGACCACCGGGCGCAGCGTTGGACAGAGGGTTTTAAATCCCTTGTCGTTTTCGCTGGAGTACGACTCACGCATCACGCGACGCAGCACATCTTCAATCAGATCCGGCGAGACGCCCAGCGCCTGGGCCTCTTTACGGCGTGAAGCCAGCATGGAGGCTTCACGCTCCGGCACGTAAATCGGCAAGCCGTATTTACTTTTGACTTCACCCACCTCGGCGACCAGCGCCATGCGGCGTGCCAGCAAATCCAGCAGCGCCTTGTCTACCTCATCAATTTGATCGCGCAGGGCGGTCAATTCAGCAACCATAACTAACCTCTTAAGCCAGACGCGTCGCCAGCTGGCCGTTCAAATCTTTGTGGATCTCACGCAGCAGCGCATCGGTGGTTTCCCAGCTGATGCAGGCATCCGTCACGGATACCCCGTGCTGCATGGCGCTGCGTGGCTGCTCAGATGACTGATTGCCTTCATGGATGTTGCTTTCAATCATCAGGCCAATAATCGAACGGTTGCCATCTTTAATCTGCGCAACGACGGATTCCGCCACCGCAGGCTGACGACGGTAATCTTTATTGGAATTACCATGACTGCAATCTACCATCAGCGCCGGACGCAGTCCTGCCTGTTCCATCTCTTTTTCACACTGAGCAACATCTGCCGGGCTGTAGTTTGGTGCCTTACCGCCGCGCAGGATAACGTGCCCATCCGGGTTGCCCTGGGTCTGCAGCAGGCAAACCTGGCCTGCCTGGTTGATGCCGACAAAACGGTGCGGCATGGCAGCGGCGCGCATGGCATTAATGGCTGTCGCCAGGCTGCCGTCGGTACCGTTTTTGAAACCGACCGGCATAGAGAGGCCCGAGGCCATTTCACGGTGCGTCTGCGATTCAGTGGTACGCGCACCGATTGCTGACCAGCTGAACAGGTCGCCCAGGTACTGCGGGCTGTTTGGATCCAGCGCTTCTGTTGCCAGCGGCAGTCCCATGTTAACCAGCTCCACCAGAAGATTACGCGCAATCTTCAGACCGGCTTCCACATCAAACGAGCCATCCATGTGCGGATCGTTAATCAACCCTTTCCAGCCGACGGTGGTACGAGGTTTTTCAAAATAGACGCGCATGACCAGGTAGAGGCTATCGCTGACCTCCTCGGCCAGGGCTTTAAAACGATGCGCATATTCGATGGCGGCTTCTGGATCATGAATAGAGCACGGACCACATACCACCAGCAGACGCGGATCGCGCCCGGCAATAATGTCGGAAATGGTCTGGCGGGAGTGCGCTATTTGCGCCTCTTGCTCAACGCTCAGCGGGAATTCCGCCTTCAGTTGATCCGGAGTGATCAAAACATGTTCATCGGTAATGTGTACGTTATTAAGCGCGTCTTTTTGCATGATTGCGATCCTGGAAGCTCGTTTGCGATAGTTGTTTCCTCACTGAGGAAGCCCAACGATACCACAACAAGTAAAGATTTCAATCCAAAATCCGTAAACAATACTTTACAACATGCAGTTTTAAGCAAAAAACATCCGATTAAGCCGTAACGTAAAAATTACAGCCTGCATTCTTTACGCCAGGCTATGCTCAATGGAAAAAGGAGAATGTCTTATGCGCCTGATTGTTATCCCGCTTCTGGGTCTGCTGCTAACTGCCTGTCAAATCGATCCTTACACTCATCAGCCGACATGGACGGGCACCGACTGGTATGATGCCGGTAAAGAAGATGCCATGAATGGCGTGGCCGCTAAATCCAGTGAGTCACTTGCCGCGAATTTTAATGACTCTAAGGTGGATCGCTCTGCCTATCTCAGCGGTTATAAAGAGGGGCGCGAGAAAATATGTCAGGAGAATTTCGTTTATGCCTGGGGATTAGCTGGGAAAATATTCCCCGCCAGCTGTGATACTGCGGATAACGCCACTCAACTTCGAACCGCCTGGCAGCAGGGAATGGATGAAGGAACAAAAGCCAGTCGCTTAAATTAATATCGCCAACACGCACTCTGTAAAATAAAACGCCAGATTTTACTTAAGTCACTAAACAGAATTTCGGCGTAATGACTGCCCACGTAAAAAATGGTATTCTTGCGCCGAAACTCAAGGGCAAATATTTCCAGAGTGGTATGGCGGATTCTGGTGGGTAACTTTCTTCTCATTTCCTGGTGCCGGGTAGCCCTGGTGCTGATGCTGTTATTATCCTGCGAACAGGCTATTGGCGGAACATTATCCAGAACGGATAAATCGGTACGCTCAATTGTCTCCGGGATCGTCAGTTATACCCGTTGGCCTGCCCTCTCTGGTCAGCCAACCCTGTGCATTTTTGCCTCTTCCAGTCACGTTGAGGCGCTCAGTGCTCAGGGCCCGGATGCACTGCCCTACATTCCCGTGATTATCCATAGCGATCAGGAAGCACTGGGAGCAGGTTGCAACGCGCTCTATTTTGGCAGCGAGTCTCCGACCGCCCAACTTGAATTAAGCACCGCCTTCAATTCCAGGCCGTTGCTGTTAATTGCCGAGCAAAATTCGCAATGCGTTATTGGCAGTGCTTTTTGCCTGATATTTGATAATACACAAGTCAGATTTTCCGTAAATCTGGATGTGCTGTCGCGCAGCGGAGTCAGAGTCAATCCTGATGTGTTAATGCTTGCACGGAATACGAAGGATGAATAAGGAATTTACATCAGCGCCTCGTCTGACGTTCAAAAGGACTCTGAGGCGCATCAGTATAATTAGCGTCCTCATTACGATGACGCTGGTCTGGTTATTATTGTGCATCGCTTCGGTGGTATCACTGAAACAGTACGCACAACGAAACCTTGAATTAACCAGCGCCACAGTGAGTCGCAGCCTGGAGGCGACGCTGGTGTTTAATGATACGACCGCCGCCAACGAAGCGCTGGCCACACTCGGCAAACAGGGGCAGTTTTCTTCTGCGGTACTGCTGGACCGCTACGATCATCCTTTTGCTACATGGACGATGGGGCCGAACGATCGGGCCGATCCCCTCAGTAAACTGGTCAGCCAGTGGTTATTCCCTCAGCCCATCCGCCAGCGCGTCTGGCACAATAACCTGCCGATTGGTGAGTTACACCTTACCGCGCGTGACAGCCTGATCAGCCACTTCCTCTGGACTTCCCTGGCGGTGTTAACCGGCTGCATCCTGTTTGCGGCCATGGTGGCGTTAATCATCACCCGCACCCTGCATAACGGCGTTGTCACCGCCCTGCAAAACATAACCGAGGTGGTGCACGACGTCCGGTCAAACCGTAACTTCTCCCGCCGGGTATCCGAGGAGCGCATCGATGAATTTCATCGCTTCGGTCAGGACTTCAACAGTCTGCTGGATGAAATGGAGGAGTGGCAGTTAAAGCTGCAGGCCAAAAATGCCCAACTGCTGCGCACCGCCATGCACGATCCGCTCACCGGTCTGGCGAATCGGGCGGCTTTCCGTACCAGCATCACGGCGCTGATGAATGACTCCTTAGCGCGGACCAATTCCGCCCTGCTCTTCCTGGATGGTGATGACTTTAAGCTGATTAACGATACCTGGGGGCACGCCGCCGGGGACTGTGTACTGATTGAAGTGGCCCGCCGCATGGTCGAGTTTAGCGGCGAGCGTCATCAGCCCTATCGTCTGGGCGGGGATGAATTCGCCATTATTCTGTATGGCATCCATTCGGAACACGAGGTCCTGCGCCTCTGCGCCGCGCTGACGCAACAGTTCAGCCCGTCTTATGACCTGCAAAACGGCCTCAGCACCAGAATGTCGCTCAGCATTGGCTTCGCGCTGAGCTGGGAGCATCACTCCGTTGAAACCTTACTGGATCAAGCCGACCGGAATATGTATCTGGTGAAGCATCAGCGTTCTAAAAACACTGCATAGAAGGGAACACATTATGTTAAGGCGATACGCCGCACCGCTGTTGATGGCATCAATGCTGCTGGCGGGATGCCAGGCGCCGCAGGGCAAATTTACCGCTGAACAGATTGCCGCCATGAAATCATACGGCTTTAACGAGACTAACGGCGACTGGTCGCTTGGCCTCTCTGCGAAGATCCTGTTTGGTAAAAACGAGTACCAGCTGCGCCCGGAAAGCGAACAGCAGATTAAAAGCATGGCATCGCGTCTTGCGGCCACGGGCCTGAAGCACGCCCGGATGGACGGACATACGGACAACTACGGCGAAGAGAGCTACAACAAAGACCTCTCCCTGAAGCGGGCTAACGTGGTTGCCGATGCCTGGGCTCAGGGTGCAGGTATTCCCCGCAGCAATCTGACGACCCAGGGCTTAGGTAAACAGTACCCCGTTGCGGACAACAAAACTGCCCAGGGACGTGCTGAAAACCGTCGCGTTGCGGTGGTGATCGGCACGCCCTGAGTCATTACTCTGGCGTTCCGGCCAGGGCTAATCCTGATGCCGCCCTCCAGCGCAGCCAGTCAATAACGATAAACAGCGCCAGGCTGCATCCCATGACTGGCATCGCCAGCCCCAGTAATACGGCGATACCGACAGAGACGCACCGCCCCCACAGCGGCAACGCCAGCCAGCTCTGACACAGAGTCTGCGCGGGATCGGTTGCCGTCTGACGGGGCCTGCGCATCCACCACATCCGGTATCCCCACACAATCATCACGCACAGCGCGACGCCAAAGGCGATCAACACCAGCTGGTTAGGCAGACCAAACAGCACGCCCATATGGAAATCCACCCCCCAGCGGGTCAATTTGGCCATCAGCGGGTAATCCGCAAAACGGGTATGATCGATGACCGCCAGGGTCGCGGGGTCAACGGCCACCGCATCCACCTGCGTCGGCCAGCGACGATCGATCTCCGTCACCGTCCACGCCGTCGCATCACTCTTCGCCGGGCGGATCTCCAGCTTCGTGGCCTTGATACCTGCCGCATTCGCCGCCTGTAGCACGCCGTCGTAGAGCGCCGGATCGGGCTTCATCTCCGGCATGGGCATCGACATGTGATGACCGTGATGATCGGCATGCGGATCGGCGATTTCCGCCGGGCCGTGCAGCTGCGTTTTCACCTGCGGTGTGAGCCAGTTCATCTCTGCCCGCAGCTTATCCACGTTACCGCCCGCCCACTGGGACCAGGTCAGGCCGGTCGCCGAGAACAGCAGCATGCCCAGCAGCAGACACCAGCCGAGGGTGACGTGCAGGCGACGGCGGTTCTGGAAGCGGTTATTGATACGCCGTTTTGGCCGGGTATAAAACCACAGCGCAATGCCCCCCAGCGCGGCAATCCACATCCACGACGCGGCCAGCTCGCTGTAGAGACGCCCCACGTCACCCAGCATCAACGACTGATGCAAATAATCGATTGTCTGGCGGAACGGCAAAATACCGCTGGTGCCATAGACGGTCATATCTCCCCGAACCTCAAGACTGACCGGATCGATAAAGATGGCCCGGTTCTCTGAGGCCTTCAGCGCCGGGTCGGCATACATTACCCGGGTAGTGTCGCCATCGGCCAGACCCGGGCGAACCGCATGCAGGCGCAGCTCTCCGCCAGTCACTTTTTCCGCGACAGCGATCTGCTCCGCAAGAGGACGCGCTGTCCCTTGGGCCTCGCTGAACAGGGCATGATGATAAAGCGCATTTTCCAGCTGCGGTGTGGCGACATACAGCGTACCGGAGAGCGCGGCGATAAAGATAAATGGCCCGACAAACAGACCAATATAGAAGTGAAGACGACGCAGCAGGTTGCCCCATGCAGCGCGCGAAGTGCAGGTAGTCATGCTTTCCCTTTTTTAGGCAAAAAGTTATCGGTACACCGGGGTGCACGTTTTTTTAAATGGAATAAGCAGACAGGCGCGGAGGGGCTCGCGTATCGGGGCAGAGCCAGGGGAAGAAATGCCAGTGGCGGACGGCAGGACGCGGTGGCGTCAGTTGCTGTCTGAGTAATACCGCGCACAGCAGCATCACCAGCGCCAGCATCACCCCCGGAACATGGGCCAACAGCACGCAGTAACCACAGGCTTCGGCGTGGTCGACCGGCATGGTTTCGGAGGGGGCATGGTGCTCAGTCATCATAGTCATCTCATGATGCATGCCGGGCATCGCGCTCATGGGATCTTTTTGCAACGAGACAGAGACGAGCGGCGCAAAGACGATCATCAGGATCGCAAATAACGCGAGGCCTGCCGCGATACGTTGCCATGTTGCCTGATGCTGTTTAGTCGTCACTTACCCTCCGTTGAAGCAGAGGCATTGTAAACGATTTATGACGAAGACGTTAACGTGCAAGGCACACAGAGATAAAAAAAGGGCCGGCCTTTCGGCCAGCCCTTTTTACAGGATGTCGCACAAGCGAATCTTAGTTCAGACGCTCTTTAATACGAGCAGACTTACCAGTACGCTCACGCAGGTAGTACAGTTTAGCTTTACGTACAGCACCACGACGTTTAACAGCAATGCTGTCAACTACCGGAGAGTGAGTCTGGAAGACACGCTCAACGCCTTCGCCGTTGGAAATTTTACGAACAGTGAATGCAGAGTGCAGACCGCGGTTACGGATAGCGATAACCACGCCCTCAAATGCCTGCAGACGTTTTTTGGAACCTTCAACAACCCATACTTTCACTTCCACGGTATCACCCGGACGGAAGGAAGGTACGTCCTGCTTCATCTGCTCTTGTTCAAGTTGCTTAATAATGTTGCTCATAATTTAATCTCTTATCCTGGGTAAACTGATATTTGGGGGCCTCAGGCCATCCCATCATGTTTCTGCTGCTGGTGCGCGTGTTCAGTTTTGAACTCGGCCAGCAACTTTGCTTGCTCTTCAGTCAGAGCCAGGTTTTCCAGAAGTTCAGGTCTTCTAAGCCAGGTACGGCCCAGCGACTGCTTCAGACGCCAGCGACGAATCTCAGCATGGTTTCCCGACAGCAATACCGGCGGTACTTCCATCCCTTCTAACACTTCAGGACGGGTATAGTGTGGACAGTCCAGCAATCCATCAGCAAAAGAGTCTTCTGTTGCTGAAGCTTCATGGCCCAGAACGCCCGGAATGAACCGGGAAACTGAGTCAATCAGCGTCATTGCCGGTAACTCACCACCGCTGAGAACGTAATCGCCGATAGACCATTCTTCGTCAATCTCGGTTTGAATTACGCGCTCATCTATCCCTTCGTAGCGACCACACACCAGAATCAGTTTCTGATTCGTTGCCAGTTCGCTGACGCCCGCTTGATCAAGCTTGCGTCCCTGAGGTGACAGATAAATCACCTTTGCGCCTTCACCTGCCGCGGCTTTTGCTGCTGCGATGGCATCCCGTAAGGGTTGAACCATCATGAGCATCCCCGGTCCGCCGCCGTAAGGACGTTCGTCCACGGTACGGTGCCGGTCATGAGTGAAGTCACGCGGACTCCAGCTTTCGATGCTCAGCAGGCCATTTTTTACTGCCCGGCCAGTTACCCCGTAATCAGTAATCGCGCGGAACATTTCAGGAAACAGGCTAACGATACCTATAAACACAAGCCAATCCCCATAGCGCCGTCTTTTACCGTTTTCAGGAGAATTTAAAAACCAGGATCCCAATCTACTTCGATAGTACGAGTAGCGAGATCGACTTTCTTGATAACCTGCCCATCGAGGAACGGAACCAGCCGCTCCTTGATGCCAAACGCATCTTTCAGGTTTGCCTTAATGACGAGAACGTCATTCGATCCGGTTTCCATCATATCGATGACTTTTCCCAGACCGTAACCTTCAGTGGTGACCACCTGGCAACCGATAAGGTCTTTCCAGTAGTAACCATCATCCAGCTCAGGCAGCTGCGACGAATCCACGACAATTTCACAATTAGTCAGCGCATTCGCGGCATCGCGATCGTCAACGCCTTTCAGCTTGATAACGATGTCCTGATTGTGGTGACGCCAGCTTTCCAGCTCGACTTCCTGCCACTGACCCGCCTTCTGGATAAACCAGGGCTGATAGTCAAAAATGCTTTCGGCGTCTTCGGTGGAAGAAAACACTCTGAGCCAACCACGGATACCGTAGCAAGAACCCATTTTGCCCAATACAATCGGTTCAACAGGTGCTTTTTTGCTCATCATGACCACCGTGACAGATTAAGCTGCTTTGTTTGCTGCTTTGATCAGCGTAGCAACGCGATCGGAAACGGTAGCGCCCTGGCCAACCCAGTGAGCGATACGATCCAGATCCAGACGGGTTTCTTCTTCTGCGCCAGCGGCCAGTGGGTTGAAGAAACCAACGCGCTCGATGAAGCGACCGTTGCGTGCATTACGGCTGTCAGTAACAACAACCTGGTAGAACGGACGCTTTTTCGCGCCGTGACGTGCTAAACGAATAGTTACCATAACATCCTCTTGTGTGAATAAAACACCGGGCCCCATCGAGGGAAGGAGCCCGGTGTCATATTAAAAGCCCGAAAATTTTACTGATTTTTGGGGAAAATGCAATCAGCAGTTGCTAATCCACCGTAATAAGGCTGTCGGCGGTGCAGCCAGTTTGGTGCCAGCGTGCGCGCAGCCACCGGAGCGTACACGCTGTACGTGAGGATGGCGAGCACACCCCGGTGCCAAAATGGCAAACAAGCCAGGCCAATTAGCGACCAGGGAAGCCTGGTGGCATCATGCCCTTCATGCCGCGCATCATTTTGGCCATCCCGCCCTTCTTCATTTTCTTCATCATGCGCTGCATGTCGTCGAACTGCTTCAGAAGGCGGTTAACGTCCTGAACCTGCATCCCACAACCCGCCGCGATACGCCGTTTACGGGAGCCTTTAATGATTTCTGGCTTCGCGCGCTCTTTCAGCGTCATGGAGTTGATAATCGCCTCCATCCGCACCAGAACCTTGTCGTCCATCTGCGCTTTCACGTTATCCGGAATTTGCCCCATGCCCGGCAGCTTGCCCATCAGGCTCGCCATACCGCCCATGTTTTTCATCTGGCGCAGCTGCTCCAGGAAGTCGGTCAGATCGAAGCCGTCGCCTTTTTTCAGCTTGGAGGCCAGCTTCTCGGCCTGCGCACGGTCGACTTTGCTCTCGATATCTTCGATCAGCGACAGCACGTCGCCCATGCCGAGGATACGGGAGGCAATACGATCCGGGTGGAACGGCTCCAGCGCTTCGGTCTTCTCACCGACGCCGAGGAACTTAATTGGCTTGCCGGTGATATGACGAATAGAGAGCGCCGCACCGCCGCGGGCGTCGCCGTCCACTTTGGTCAGCACCACGCCGGTTAACGGCAGCGCTTCATTGAACGCTTTGGCTGTGTTCGCCGCATCCTGACCGGTCATGGCGTCGACAACAAACAGGGTTTCTACCGGATTGATCGCGGCATGCACCTGTTTGATTTCGTCCATCATCGCTTCGTCAACGTGCAGACGACCGGCGGTATCCACCAGCAGCACGTCGAAGAACTTCAGCTTCGCCTCTTTCAGCGCTGCATTAACGATGTCGATCGGTTTCTGTCCGACGTCGGACGGGAAGAACTCCACGCCAACCTGTTCGGCCAGGGTTTCCAGCTGTTTGATCGCCGCCGGGCGATAAACGTCGGCAGAGACGACCAGCACTTTCTTCTTGTGCTTCTCGCGCAGGAATTTACCCAGCTTACCGACGCTGGTGGTTTTACCCGCACCCTGCAGACCGGCCATCAGCACCACCGCTGGCGGTTGCGCCGCGAGGTTCAGGCTCTGGTTCTCTTCGCCCATCGCCGAAACCAGTTCGTTACGGACGATTTTGACGAACTCCTGACCCGGGGTCAGGCTCTTGTTAACTTCATGACCAACCGCTTTCTCTTTTACGCGGTTGATGAAATCACGGACGACCGGCAGCGCGACGTCTGCTTCAAGCAGCGCCATGCGCACTTCGCGCAGCGTCTCTTTGATGTTGTCTTCGGTAAGGCGTCCACGGCCGCTGATGTTGCGCAGCGTGCGCGACAAACGATCGGTTAAATTATCAAACATTGTCTCTCGCCTGGGGTAGAAACGTTAGGTCGCTGGCGCGACACGTACACAGAATTTTGCCGGAGTATAACATGAAGGCGCCTTTGTTGTTATGCAACGGTTGGAGCACGCCTCACGTAACGTTATACTGCATCTCTTTCTAATCAGGACAACTGTCGACACCTATATGCCTGTTTTCGCTCTGATCGCCCTCGTCGCATACTCTGTCAGCCTCGCGCTGATCATTCCTGGCCTGCTGCAAAAAAACAGCGGCTGGCGGCGAATGGCTATTTTGTCGGCGGTCATCGCGTTGATAAGCCACGCTTTTGCCCTCGAAGCGCGCATTCTGCCAGGCGACGGCAGTGGGCAGAACCTGAGCCTGCTGAACGTCGGCTCGCTGGTCAGC
Source organism: Enterobacter sp. MF024 (assembly GCF_005843915.1). NCBI lineage: Bacteria > Pseudomonadati > Pseudomonadota > Gammaproteobacteria > Enterobacterales > Enterobacteriaceae > Enterobacter > Enterobacter sp. MF024. Next base: position 19,517 of record NZ_VCBB01000022.1, read on the forward strand.
CTGATGATCTGTACGGTGATGACCATCGTGGCCTCGAAAAACCGCGGCTGGCTGCTGCTGCCGATTGTCTACGCCTTTGCGCTGATCAATCTGGCCTTTGCCACCTTCGTGCCGAACGAGTTCATCACCCATCTTGAGACCACGCCGGGCATGATGGTGCATATTGGCCTGTCGCTGTTCTCCTATGCCACGCTGATCATTGCCGCGCTATATGCCCTCCAGCTGGCCTGGATTGACTACCAGCTGAAGAACAAAAGACTGGCCTTCAGTAACGAAATGCCGCCGCTGATGACCATCGAACGCAAGATGTTTCACATCACTCAGGTCGGGGTGGTCCTGCTGACGCTGACCCTGAGTACCGGCCTGTTTTATATGCACAATCTCTTCAGCATGGAGAATATCGACAAGGCCGTGCTCTCCATCATCGCGTGGTTTGTCTATATTGTCCTGTTATGGGGCCATTATCATGAAGGCTGGCGCGGTCGCCGCGTGGTCTGGTTCAACGTGGCGGGAGCAGGCATCCTGACCCTGGCCTATTTTGGTAGCCGCGTCATCCAGCAACTCGCCGGCTAAGCAACAAAGGAGTTCCCCCTGGAACACATCTCCACTACCACGCTGATCGTTACCCTGATCGTGATGGTAGTTATCTCCGCCTATTTCTCCGGCTCGGAGACCGGCATGATGACGCTCAACCGTTACCGGTTACGTCATCGCGCCAAACAGGGTAACCGCGCTGCGCGTCGTGTAGAAAAACTGCTGCGTAAACCGGACCGCCTGATAAGCCTGGTGCTCATCGGCAACAACCTGGTCAACATTCTCGCCTCCGCGCTGGGCACCATTGTCGGCATGCGCCTGTACGGCAATGCCGGGGTCGCTATCGCCACCGGGGTGCTGACGTTCGTGGTGCTGGTCTTTGCCGAAGTGTTACCGAAGACCATCGCTGCCCTCTATCCTGAGAAGGTCGCTTATCCCAGCAGCTTCCTGCTGGCGCCGTTACTGATCCTGATGATGCCGCTGGTGTGGCTGTTAAACGGCGTGACCCGGGTGCTGATGCGCATGGTGGGTATCAAAGCGGATGTGGTGGTCAGCAGCGCGCTGAGCAAAGATGAGCTGCGCACCATCGTGCACGAGTCGCGCTCGCAAATCTCCCGCCGCAATCAGGATATGCTGCTGTCGGTGCTGGACCTGGAGAAGGTCAGCGTGGATGACATTATGGTGCCGCGCAATGAGATCGTCGGTATCGACATCAACGACGACTGGAAAGCCATTGTCCGTCAGCTGACCCACTCCCCGCACGGCCGCATCGTGCTGTACCGGGATTCACTGGACGACACCATCAGCATGCTGCGCGTGCGTGAAGCTTATCGTCTGATGACCGAGAAAAAAGAGTTCACCAAAGAGGTGATGCTGCGCGCGGCGGATGAGATCTACTACATCCCGGAAGGCACTCCGCTCAGCACCCAGTTGATCAAATTCCAGCGTAATAAAAAGAAAGTGGGCCTGGTGGTGGATGAGTATGGCGATATCCAGGGCCTGGTGACGGTAGAGGATATTCTGGAGGAGATTGTCGGCGACTTTACCACCTCCATGTCCCCTACCCTTGCCGAAGAAGTCACGCCGCAAAACGACGGCTCGGTGCTGATTGACGGCAGCGCGAACGTTCGTGAACTCAATAAAGCCTTTAACTGGCAGATGCCGGAAGAGGAAGCCCGGACCATTAACGGCATGATTCTGGAAGCGCTGGAGGAGATCCCGGCGGCAGGCACGCGGGTGCGGATTGGTCAGTATGATATTGATATCCTGGACGTACAGGACAATATGATTAAGCAGGTGAAGGTCGTGCCGGTCAAACCGCTCAGGGAGAGCATCGCGGAGTAAAACGTAGTGCCGGGCAGGCGACGCCGCCACCCGGCACTACGGGAGGCAAATTACGCCTTAGCTTTCGCCACGGAGACCATCGCCGCGCGAATGGTACGGCCGTTCAGGGTATAGCCTTTCTGCATCACCATCAGCACGTTACCGGCAGCAACGTCTTCAGACTCAACCATCGCAATCGCCTGATGCACGTTAGGATCCATCGGCACGTTGGTATCGGCGACCACTTCCACGCCAAACTTCTTCACTACGTCGAGCATGGATTTCAGCGTCAGCTCAATCCCTTCCACCATCGGAGCCATATCCGGGTTCGCTTTATCAGCGACTTCCAGCGCGCGATCCAGGCTATCGATGACCGGCAGCAGTTCGTTGACAAATTTTTCCAGCGCAAATTTATGCGCCTTTTCAACGTCCAGCTCGGTACGACGACGCAGGTTTTCCATTTCGGCTTTGATACGCAGGATGCCATCGCGCTCGCGGTTCTGGGCTTCAGTTACCTGAGCTTCCAGATTCGCAATTTTTTCATCGCGCGGATCCACCTGCTCAGCACCAGCCTCAGGCTCTACAGCCTCAACCTCTTCGTGCTGCTCCGTGATAATTTCTTCCGGGGCTTGCCCCTCAGGCGTTTTCTGTTCTTTACTACTCATGAATTTCTCCGCGTTTTTCTGCATTCAACTCGCTAACTTCGCTTATTATGGGGATCAGTTTTCGGGATTCAAGGGAACAAGCCACATTGTCATCATTCATTCGCACAAGGACCTTCAGAAAATGAGCAACCATTTCAAGTGTATTGGGATTGTCGGTCATCCACGTCACCCTACTGCGTTGACGACACATGAAATGCTCTATCGTTGGCTGTGCGCGAAAAACTATGACGTGATTGTTGAACAGCAAATTGCCCAGGAACTGCAGTTAAAAAACGTCAAAACCGGTACGCTGGCGGAAATTGGCCAACAGGCCGACCTGGCGGTGGTGGTCGGTGGCGACGGAAATATGCTGGGCGCCGCGCGCACCCTCGCCCGTTACGATATTAAAGTCATTGGCATCAACCGTGGCAACCTGGGCTTTTTAACCGATCTCGACCCGGATAACGCCCAGCAGCAGCTTGCCGACGTGCTGGAAGGCCACTACATCAGCGAAAAGCGCTTTCTGCTGGAGGCCCAGGTGTGCCAGCAGGACTGCCAGAAACGGATCAGCACCGCCATTAACGAAGTGGTGCTGCATCCGGGGAAAGTGGCGCATATGATTGAGTTTGAAGTTTATATCGACGAAATCTTTGCCTTTTCGCAGCGCTCCGACGGGCTGATTATCTCGACCCCGACCGGGTCCACCGCCTACTCGCTCTCGGCGGGCGGGCCAATCCTGACGCCATCCCTGGATGCTATTACGCTGGTGCCGATGTTCCCGCACACCCTTTCGGCCCGCCCGCTGGTGATAAACAGCAGCAGCACCATTCGCCTGCGTTTTTCGCACCGCCGCAACGACCTTGAGATCAGCTGCGACAGCCAAATCGCGCTGCCGATTCAGGAAGGCGAAGACGTGCTGATCCGCCGCTGTGATTACCACCTGAATCTCATCCACCCGAAAGACTACAGCTATTTCAACACATTAAGTTCCAAGCTCGGCTGGTCGAAAAAATTGTTTTGAAATAGCATCCAGCACTTTACTGTATAAAAAACCAGATTATACTGTACACAAACACAGTTATGGTTTTTCATACAGGAAAACGTTTATGCTGGCACAACTGACCATCAGCAACTTCGCCATCGTTCGTGAGCTCGAAATTGATTTCAACAGCGGAATGACGGCTATCACCGGGGAGACCGGGGCCGGTAAATCTATTGCGATTGACGCGCTTGGGCTCTGCCTCGGCGGTCGTGCTGATGGCAACATGGTGCGCGCAGGTGCCAGCCGCGCCGATCTCTGCGCCCGTTTTTCCCTCAAGGACACTCCCGCCGCCCTGCGCTGGCTCGAGCAGAACCAGCTTGAAGATGGGCGTGAGTGCTTACTTCGCCGTGTCCTCAGCAGCGACGGCCGCTCCCGTGGCTTTATCAACGGTACTGCGGTGCCGTTGTCCCAGCTGCGCGAGCTGGGTCAGCTGTTAATCCAGATCCACGGCCAGCACGCCCATCAGCAGCTGATTAAACCTGAACAGCAGAAATCCCTGCTCGACGGCTATGCCGGTGAGTCTGCGCTGACGCAGCTGATGGCTGATCACTACCGTCAGTGGCACCAGAGCTGCCGCGAACTGGCGCTGCATCAACAGCAGAGCCAGGAGCGTGCGGCCCGTGCCGAACTGCTGGCGTATCAGCTGAAAGAGCTGAACGAATTCAGCCCGCAGGCGGGTGAGTTTGAGCAGATTGACGAAGAGTACAAGCGTCTGGCCAATAGCGGCCAGCTGCTCTCCACCAGCCAGCAGGCGCTGAACTTACTGGCCGACGGCGAAGAGGTGAATCTGCAAAGCCAGCTTTATAGCGTGCGTCAGTTAGTCACCGAACTGGCAGGCATGGACAGTAAAGTCTCCGGCATGCTTGATATGCTGGAAGAGGCGGCGATTCAGATCTCCGAAGCGAGTGACGAGCTGCGCCACTATTGCGAGCGTCTGGATCTCGATCCCAACCGCCTGTTTGAGCTGGAACAGCGCATTTCGCGCCAGATCTCCCTTGCGCGTAAGCACCACGTTTCACCCGAGGAGCTGCCTGGCTTCCACCAGTCCCTGCTGGATGAGCAGCATCAGCTTGACGATCAGGCCGACTCGCTGGAGACCCTCTCTCTGGCGGTCAGCGTGCATCATCAGCAGGCTCTGGAAACGGCTACGCAGCTGCACAACGTTCGTCAGCGCTATGCGCAGGAACTCAGCCAGCACATTACCGAGAGCATGCATCTGCTGTCGATGCCGCACGGCGTTTTCACCATCGATGTCAATTTCGAAGCTAACCACCTGACGGCTGACGGCGCGGACCGCGTTGAATTCCGCGTGACCACTAACCCCGGTCAGCCGCTGCAGGCTATCTCCCGGGTCGCGTCTGGTGGTGAGCTGTCGCGTATCGCCCTGGCGATTCAGGTGATCACCGCGAAGAAAATGGAAACCCCGGCGCTGATCTTCGATGAAGTGGATGTCGGTATCAGCGGCCCGACCGCGGCGGTGGTAGGTAAACTGCTTCGTCAGCTTGGCGAGTCCACCCAGGTGATGTGCGTTACCCACCTGCCGCAGGTTGCCGGCTGCGGGCATCATCATTTCTTCGTCAGCAAAGAGACCGACGGCGAGATGACCGAAACGCACATGCAGCCGCTGGACAAACGTGCCCGCCTGCAGGAGCTGGCGCGTCTGCTGGGCGGCAGTGAAGTCACCCGCAATACCCTGGCAAACGCGAAAGAACTGCTGGCAGCCTAAACTTTTTCGGTATCTCAGGGTCATACAGAACAATAAAAACGCCGACAGACCGGACGCCAGAGGTTTTAATGTGGTGAAAGGTCTATTATCATCGGCATATTACATATGAGCCGTCGCGTATTGCCCGGGCCCGAAAAGGAATCAAATCACTATGCGCTGTAAAACGCTGACCGCTGCCGCTGCGGTTCTTCTGATGATGACCGCAGGCTGCTCCACTCTGGAAAAAGTGGTTTACCGCCCTGACATCAACCAGGGGAACTATCTCGCTCCTAACGATGTGTCTAAAATCCGTGTCGGTATGACGCAGCAGCAGGTTGCCTATGCTCTGGGCACACCGATGATGTCCGATCCGTTCGGCACTAACACCTGGTTCTACGTCTTCCGCCAGAAGCCAGGTCATGAAGATGTGTCGCAGCAGACGCTGACGCTGACTTTCAACAGCAGCGGCGTGCTGACCAACATCGACAACAAACCGGCGCTCACCAAAGAGTAAGGTTTCAGAAATGCAAAAAGGTGCTCAATGAGCACCTTTTTTGTTTTCTCTCGCCGCCTGTAGCCCCGGTAAGCGCAGCGCCATCGGGGAACCCCGCTTATTTAGCAGCTTTCTCCGCACGCTGGCGGCGCAGTTCTTTCGGGTCGGCAATCAGCGGACGGTAAATCTCTACCCGGTCACCGTCCTTAACCGTATCGGCCAGCTTGACCGGACGGCTGTAAATCCCGACCTTGTTTTTCGCCAGATCGATATCGTTACGTAATGTCAGCAGGCCAGAAGCCCGGATCGCCTCTTCAACGGTCGCCCCTTCTTCCAGCGTGACGCGCTGAAGATACTGTTTTTCCGGCAGCGCGTAGGCCACTTCCACCACGATCTCAGGCTGCACTGTAGACCTCTTTGGCGCGCACGGTGAACGCCTGAACCATATTGGCGGCGAGTTCTTTGAAGATGCGACCAAACGCCAACTCGATAAGGGCGTTGGTAAACTCGAAGTCGAGATGGAATTCGATCCGGCAGGCATCGGCGCTCAGCGGAACAAACTTCCATCCACCCATCAGTTTCTTGAAGGGGCCATCCACCAGATGCATCAGAATACTCTGGTTATCGGTCAGCGTATTCCGGGTAGTGAAGGTTTTGCTGATCCCGGCTTTGGAAACATCCACCGCCGCCGTCATTTGCGTCGGGCCTGAGTCCAGCACGCGGCTCCCGGTACACCCCGGGATAAACTGCGGATATGACTTAACGTCATTCACTAACTGGTACATCTGTTCCACACTGTATGGGACAAGCGCAGTACGACTAATCTGAGGCATAGCATTTTTCCTGATCAAACAACCTACAAATAATAACATTTATCACCTGTTAAAAAAACGCTGAGCCTCATCTCGTGCTAATATAGCGCGTTAGACCTCACAGGACGCAATGAGGTGACTTTTTGACATCAGATTACCTACGGCTTTACGACACTTATGACGAAGAAAAAAGCACATAAACCAGGCTCGGCAACCATTGCGCTCAACAAGCGTGCCCGCCACGAGTATTTCATTGAAGAAGAATTCGAAGCTGGCCTTGCGCTGCAGGGCTGGGAAGTTAAATCGCTGCGTGCGGGTAAAGCCAACATCGGTGACAGCTACGTGATCTTCAAAGACGGCGAAGCTTTTCTGTTCGGCGCAAACTTTCAGCCGCTGACCGTTGCTTCCTCTCACTACGTCTGCGATCCGACCCGCACCCGTAAGCTGCTGCTGAACAAACGTGAGCTGGATTCGCTCTTCGGGCGTATCAACCGCGAAGGTTACACCGTCCTCGCCCTGTCGCTGTACTGGAAGAATGCCTGGTGCAAAGTGAAAATCGGCGTGGCGAAAGGTAAGAAGCAGCACGACAAGCGTAACGATGCAAAAGATCGCGAATGGCAGGTGGATAAAGCGCGCATCATGAAGCACGCAGGCCGTTAATTTTCGGATACTTATTGAGCGATTCAATAAGTTAGCGTTCCGGACTGGTATCCAGTCTGCGAATTCTGGTATACTTGCTGTAACACTATTGGGGCTGATTCTGGATTCGACGGGATTTGCGAAACCCAAGGTGCATGCCGAGGGGCGGTTTGCCTCGTAAAAAGCCGCAAAAAAATAGTCGCAAACGACGAAAACTACGCTTTAGCAGCTTAATAACCTGCTAAGAGCCCTCTCTCCCTAGCTTCCGCTCTTAAGACGGGGATCAAAGAGAGGTCAAACCCAAAAGAGATCGCGTGGAAATCCTGCCTGGGGTTGAAGCGTTAAAACTAATCAGGCTAGTTCGTTAGTGGCGTGTCATTCCGCAGCTGGCGTGCGAATGTAAAGACTGACTAAGCATGTAGTACCGAGGATGTAGAAATTTCGGACGCGGGTTCAACTCCCGCCAGCTCCACCAAATCATGATCCGGATACGTCCGGTGAAGTACAGAAAGCCCGCATAGCCCAAGCTTTGCGGGCTTTTTTGTGTCTGTCGTTGTCCGAGCGCATCCAGCTAAATCCAGAGAAGATTGGTACACGTTTAGGTACACGCTATACTATAGTCCATTAAACGTGTACCAATTATGGAAGGGATCCAGACATGGCGCGCATTACACGCCCCCTCACTAATAACGAAATCCTCAAAGCGAAACCCCGTGAAAAAGACTTCACCCTGCATGATGGTGATGGCCTGTTCTTACTCGTCAAAACTTCCGGTAAAAAACTCTGGCGCTTCCGTTATCAACGACCGGGAAGCAGCAGCCGCACAAATTTAAGTCTCGGCTCATACCCTGCCCTTACACTCGCAGCAGCTCGTCAGATACGCGACCAGCACTTAACCACGCTCGCGCAAGGCATGGATCCACAACAGCAACAGGAACAAGCGTCAGAACAACGCCAGATTGAGTTAGACAGCATTTTTTCAACAGTGGCTGCTAATTGGTTCCAGATAAAAAGCAGAAGTGTCACAGAGGATTATGCAAAGGATATTTGGCGTTCTTTGGATAAAGACGTGTTTCCGGCAATCGGTGCGATACCCGTACAGGAGATAAAGGCCAGAACGATTGTTGAAGCATTAGAACCAATCAAAGCGCGCGGAGCTTTGGAGACAGTTAGACGCTTAGTACAGCGTATTAACGAAATAATGATTTACGCGGTTAATACCGGTCTGATTGATGCAAATCCGGCGTCAGGTGTTGGAATGGCATTTGAGAAACCTAAAAAGCAGAATATGCCCACGCTACGACCAGAAGACTTACCCAAGCTAATGCGTTCTCTTATCATGTCAAATCTGTCGGTTCCGACTCGTTGTCTTATTGAGTGGCAACTTCTGACCCTAGTGCGCCCTTCTGAGGCTTCTGGTACTCGGTGGGTCGAGATCGATCTCGACGCCAAACTCTGGACGATTCCCGCCGAAAGAATGAAGGCTAAGCGTGAACACATTGTGCCTTTGTCACCTCAGGCTTTAGATATTTTGGAAGTAATGAAGCCTATCAGTAGTCATCGAAAATATGTATTCCCTAGCAGAAACGATCCTACACAACCAATGAATAGCCAAACGGCTAATGCTGCACTTAAAAGAATTGGTTACGGCGGTAAGCTAGTTGCCCATGGGATGCGCTCTATTGCGAGTACAGCTTTAAATGAAGCTGGGTTCAATACAGATGCAATAGAAGCGTCATTAGCTCATATTGATAGAAATGAAGTCAGAAGAGCTTATAATAGATCTACTTATTTAACACAAAGAATTGAATTAATGCATTGGTGGGCATTAAAAGTAAAATCTTATATTTAAAAAAGCCCCATTTACATGGGGCACTTCTTTAACCTGAAATATATTCATCCGCTGCGTTCTTAATTATTTTTGACCTAACATTTTTAATGTAAGGTATTTTTTTCAGGTCTTCCCTCGAACAGTGAACGATATCACCAACTTTAGGATAGGTTTGTTTTATTCGGTCGCATATCGCATTACTAATGGACAAGTAACTTACCGGATCATCAAGAAGCTGTCCTACGATTGACCTTGTTGGTACAGGTGTCCCGCACTTAGGACAAAACTTCGCATCTCCGGGTAACTCAGCGGAACAAGTTTGACATTCATCAGCTGACTCTTTCAACTTTTCTAAAAAACGCTCTAATTCAGAATCTGCGGAGCCAAATTCTTTATAATCAGAGAGTGATAATAGTGTTATTACCTCCCCAAACTTATTAGAAACAAAGGCTTTTTCAGTAAACAGTAATGATAAATTAACCATGTAGCGCTGGCCCGACTTTCGATTAGACATCTTCACGGAGCCTTGCTTTGAAAGAACGCCAGAATAACAAAGCAAATCTAGAGACAATCTAAGATTTGGAGAAATAACAGGAGGAAGAACAAAAAATGCAGATTGTGTTTGAGTCTTTTTCTCTCTGTTATTTTTCAATCTAAGCTCAGGAATAATACACTCTCTTAGAATATCAAGTCCAATGCGAACATGGTGAGAATACTTAGGTAACCGTTTTGAAAGCCCTAAATGATAAGGTAATAATTCTTGATTAACATAATCCTGAGTGCAAGTTAAAAGGTCTCTTTCAGTATAACCTTTCTCATAGACTTTATTGAATAAATGGAGGAATGCTCTAGGATTTCCGGATGAAAGATGAATGCATTGATCTAGCAAATCGCCTTTAGATAATATTCTCTTTTTGGCTGTTCCTTGTGTGACTCGTTTATCTAATAGATCACGATACAAACGTCGCGTACGTTCCCGCCCGATATTTCCAGTTTCGTAACCTCCGAGGTTTATCATCATGGCATCTTGACCAACTTCAAAATTTTTACCATAAGATGTAATTGACGGATATACAGCAGCTTTAACTGCAATTTTACCGCCATGAAGCAATTTGAATATTTCGAAGAATATTTCTTGCTGCTCAGGTATAAAGGTATGAGCAGCTTCATCAAATAAAAATACAATTCTATTAAGTTGATATTCTTGAATTATCTCCTTGATGAGATCATTTACATAACTTATATCATTAACCTTATCTAAAAAATCCTCCCCAATTTCATTCAACAATTTGTCTGAAGAGGGATCTCTTGACAACCGTTGAAGCAGATGTATTTTAGATTGTAGAGCATCTTTCATTCCAGTTATAGTTTTAATCCCAAAGATTCTTTGAAAGGGATCACTACTATTATTATCACGAATGACATCTAAAAATATTAATTTTTCGTACAAAGCTTGTAATAACTTAGCGCTTACCCATATCTGAAATGCATTTTTATTGTCAGCTTTAACCCCTTCCAGCAAAGTACTGGTTTTAAAGTTAACATATACTCCCACAATCTTTTTAATTGGAAAGTCACTATCTAATTCAGCTTCTGCCGCTCTTAGGAGCATAGATTTTCCAATACCTCTGGCGCCCTGAATCAGATGAGAGCCCGCTATTTTTAGTTTTGCTACAACATCTTTTTCAAACTCACCAAGAACAGCCAGCTGTTTAACCTGTTTCAACTCAAGATCTTCAGTACGTGCTGCATGTAATAATTCAGTATCTAACGTAGACATTATAAAAGCACCTCACTAGATTTAGGAAATGAAGATAACACTTCTTTTTTAATCTTATGCCGAACAATATTGGAGTTAATTATCATTCCCAAAACAACCTCAGCCAAACCTATGAACCTCTCCCAATCTTCACTTTCAAAAGTGAACTTATTAGGCAAATCAGTTTCAAATGAGGTTATTTTTCCATGAACAATATCACTTAATCGCCCATAAATTTTCTGCGCTCCTCTCGCATCAATAACACATACTTTCCCTCCTATCTTTTCATTTTCCGTGAAGTAGTCTATGTAGCCCTGATTTGTTATATGCTTCAACATATCACTGAAACTTAAGTCTTCATCATGATTTTTCCAAGAATATACAACGTGAGGCATATCCCAAAGGTAAATAGATGCGACACCTAGCTCCAAAACTCTCCTTAGCACTATATTTGCTGGTTTATCTATAGCACAAGCAGAAAGATATAATGAAGATGACGTATCAGCAATAATCTCATTAAAAATCTTAATACAAACATCATGATGAACTGATGTTTTCTTTTCATTCAAGATTTCAGCAATCGTATTAAGAGTGAAAATTGAGATAATTACTTTATCTAACTTTTTATCTTGTATGCCTTGCCATTCACGAAAGTTACTATTGAACTTATCGCTTAGCATATTAATTATCTCAGTTGGTGATTTGTTCATTTATTTTGCACACCTCTTTTTTTATCCGTCAGCCAATAAGATAATAAGTAGAATTATATAATTCAAGAAAATAAAAAGCCTCATTGATGTATTTTATTGTTCCTAAGGCGCGCAATGCTCTCCCCGCCACGCCTGCCCGCTTAACGGGGCGCTTTTAATGCAGGTGCATCAGTGGGCTCAGGCCGCAGCAGGGCTGGCGCGGGAGAGAGTTTTGAGGGGTTAAAAACGCATGCAAAACCATGCACCTGATGCATGCATGGCTGTTTCTGCAAAAATGGCGGGATTTTAGGGTATTTTTTCGTGAACTACCGGGCGGCCAGTTCAGCGCGTTTAATCACGTAATTCTGGTTTTGCGCAGGGGTGTATTTTTCACGGCTGTCAGCCCGCGAAGCCGCGTCAGGCCTGAATCCGGCAGCCGTTAATAATTCACTGTCCTGTGCTGAATAATTAATTTTTTCACCTCTGGCCAGCCAGACTACGAGGGCTTCACGCAGATACTGCATGGAATGCTGCATGACGCATTGTTTTACGGTGCTGTGCTGCCCGTGATAACCCATGAGCTCAGGTGCCAGCGCGGCGGCCAGCTCAGCACCGTGCGACACCATGAAATCATCCAGCCGGTTACGTATACTGATGCGCTGCATATCCTCATGTGAGCGGATATAGCGCCCGGCGCTCTGGTTCACCTCCCATTTCTTCACATCAATGATATCGCGCAGCATTTGCAGTGACCGGGAGCCGCTGTCATTCCCGGTCGCAAATAATTCCTGATATTCCCGCTCAGCTTCTGCCAGTTCACTTTTACGGGTAAGCCATGTGGTTTTGTTTCTCTGGCAGGTTTCAGAGGCCTGCGCCAGTGTTATCTCATTCATCCTGTTTTCCTCAGTGGCGCACGGACGAGCGTGCGCGGTCTGCAATCCGGGGGGCGGCTGCGGGGTTTACCTGAGCTGGTGTCTCCTGCTCTTTCTCCGCGGGCGGGCTTATCACTTTGTCGAGGGATTCCAGCGTGCGGAAGGAAGCCGAACAGAAGACATTCACGCACTGGTGATAGCTCTGCTTAACCGTATCTGACAGATAACGGCTGGTCCGCACGTGGGCGGCATTCTGGCAGAACGGACAGCGCATCATGACAGCAATCCCCGCGCTTTAAGGTCTTCCTCTCGCTCGCGCATTTCCTGATGGAATTTATAGCGGGCAGTCGGGGTGGATGCCCGGGTCGTATTCATGTGCGGGAGTGTCTCAGCCGACAGGCCGGTGCGGTAAAGAACGGGTTCATCGTTCAGACGGATGTGACACGCCTGAATGGCATCTTTCAGCCATGCGGCCACCTCGTTCATGATGGCTTTTTCCGGCTCCACATAACCAATCGCCGCCGCAGCCTCACTCTCAAGTGCGCCACTGTGCGCCAGCATTTTCAGCTTCATCGCACGGACAAGCGCCCCGCAGCTCTCACGAAGGGCCCTGTCGAGCTCGTGTGACGAATATTCTTTCAGGACGTGCCCATGCGCCTGACGGTAAGCTCTGGCTGAGACGCCACAGGCTCCGTCCAGCCTGTCACGTTCAAAGGCGAGTACCTCTGCCAGTGCGTCACACTCCTGCGCCAGCTCGCGGGAGGCAACGCGCATCAGATGGCGGTTTCTGAGTTCATCAGTCAGCACCGAACCGGCGGCACGAAAGGCACTGCGCCATTCGCTCATGTCACTGCCGCTCTCCTGCTCCAGTCCTGCTTTCTGTTCAGCGGTACGGGCTATGGCGGTGGTGGTTTCATCCAGCTTACGGGCATTTTCGGTGTGGGTGGCTTTCGCCTTATCGAGACGGCTGAATGCCGGTTTCAGGTAATCAGGGATGGAAGTGTCGGTCATGGTCATGCTCCTCAGTGATATCAAGATGAAGAGATTCTGCCGCGCCCGGCACAACAACGCGATTCATTGCAGTTGTGGCAGTTCTGGCACAAACAGCACCCTAAAACCCGGCTTGCCAGAGAAAGGTCGCAGGAAACCCCTACTCATCGTTTGTTTTTTTACTGATAACTGTTCACCACTGTTCACCTTAAGAAAAAAGATAAGTAATACAGTAAATTAAGAGGTGAACAGTTGAGGGTCTGACTGTTCACCGTCTGTTCACCACTGTTCACCCTCAGTTTCTTCAGCTAAGCAGTCCTTTAGACCTTTTGGTGATTAAAAAATAAAAATATATGAATAAAAGTAATCAGCGGTTTGCCATTTTGTTGCCAATAATTGTCAACGATTGCCAATGTTTGCCATTGCATTCATAAGCGAAAAGTCAATGTTTGTTTTCATGAAAATCTCACATGACCTGAGGAAAAATATAACCATAATAAGGAGCTACCCGAAGCCGGACAGACACGACCGGCACTGTATGGACTTTATGAGGTAGCCCGATGCACACCGCTTTTTCTTCCCCGTCTTCTGCCCCAGCAGCCCCGCTGATGCCGGTCTCTGACGCCGTTCTGGAGCGTTTTATCCGACTGCCTGAAGTGATCCACCTGTGCGGCCTGTCTCGCTCCACGATTTACGACCTCATCAGCCGGGAGGCGTTTCCGAAACAAATCTCGCTCGGGGGTAAAAACGTGGCGTGGGCGCAGTCTGAAATCAGCGCATGGATGGCAGATCGCATTGCCGAACGCAACCGGGGCTATGACGCATGATGATGGCCGCTCAGCAAAAAGCCCCTTTTTCTGGCTTGCATCCGTTGTGTGTTTCCTGGTACAGTTTTGCCGTTGCCGCAAAATCGGCAGCCGGGCGTGGAAACCCGAGTAATCTAACGGCGACACCAGACGCGCCATGCGTCTTTTTTTGTGTCTATGCCCTCGTGCACCTGTTACTTGCGCAATGGTTTCATGACCTTTGCAGCTATCGAGTAATGGTGGCTCAGGCGGGGCCGACTTCGGTCGGGCCGGTATCCGTTAGAGCCGGTATTTCCACCCCCGTCTGGGCTACCACCACTGAGCGTGGAAACTCCGGTGGTAGCATAACCTGCTATCTAACGGAGGCAGCCCTCATGGCTACTACCCTCACTCTGTCACACCCGCAATTTGTCTTTGTGTTTGCCGCTATTCGTCGCGCAGACCGTAAACCCCGTATCTGTATGCTCCGCACCGTTGCCGGTGACGAACAGGCCGCGCGCCTTTCCCTAGTTCGCGATTACGTCCTCTCGTTTGCTGGCCGCCTGCCGGTTGCGGAGGTGCGCGCATGAAACACACCACCATCACGATTCAGGAGCTCGAATGCCTGGAGCATCTGCGCAACGTCGGCCACTTCGTTAACGCCCTGATGCAGGAGCAGGACTGCGCCACCGTTCGCCGTGACCCGGCACAGCAGTCACAGCTCACCTCCGTGATTTACCTCATGACCGCCCAGCTCGATGGCGTGGTCGAGCAGTGCAATCAGCGCTGGCTGGCCGGGGAGGGCAACGTATGAAAAAGCCATTGCCGCCCGTACTCCGTGCCGCCCTTTACCGCCGCGCCGTGGCCTGTGCCTGGCTGATTGTGTGCGAACGTCAGAGCCGCTACCCCCATCTCACCCTCGAGGCGCTGGAAAGCGCCATTGCCGCCGAGCTGGAGGGCTTCTACCTGCGCCAGCACGGCGAGGAGAAAGGCCGTCAGATTGCCTGCGCACTGCTGGAAGATTTGATGGAAGCCGGGCCGCTTAAGACCGCCCCGTCACTGTCCTTTCTGGGGCTCGCCATGATGGATGAACTCTGCGCCCGCCATATCACATCGCCTGTACTGCACTGAGGGAGAAAATAACAATGAAAATGAACGTAACGGAAACCGTAAAACAGGCGTGCGGCCACTGGCCGCGCATTCTCCCGGCGCTGGGTGTGAAAGTGATTAAAAACCGTCATCAGGCCTGCCCGGTGTGCGGGGGTTCTGACCGCTTCCGCTTCGATGACAAAGAGGGGCGCGGCACATGGTTCTGTAACCAGTGCGGTGCGGGTGATGGCCTGAAACTGGTTGAGAAGGTGTTCGGCGTATCGGCCGCAGAGGCTGCCGGAAAGGTGAATGCCCTGACCGGCAACCTGCCACCGGTTGTCCCGGAGGTGATTGCGGCCGCAGAGGCGGAAAATGATGCCAGCCGCAAAGCGGCGGCCTCGATGGCCGTAAAACTTATGGAGAAAACCCGCACGGCCACCGGCAATGCCTACCTGACCCGCAAGGGCTTCCCCGGTCATGAGTGTGTGATGCTGGCGACCACGCATAAAACCGGCGGTGTGACGTACAGTGCCGGTGATGTGGCTGTGCCGCTGCATGACGATAGCGGCGCGCTGGTTAACCTTCAGCTTATCAATGCTGAGGGTCTCAAACGCACCCTGAAAGGCGGCGCGGTAAAAGGGGCATGTCATATCATCGAAGGGCAGAAACAGACAGGAAAACGCCTGTGGATAGCCGAGGGCTATGCAACAGCACTTACCGTGCATCATCTGACCGGAGAAACCGTCATGGTCGCTCTGTCGTCCGTGAACCTTCTTTCTCTGGCGAGCCTTACCCGACAAAAGCACCCGGCGTGTCAGATTGTGCTCGCCGCCGACCGTGACCTCAGCGGCGACGGCCAGACCAAAGCCGCAGCGGCCGCACGAGCCTGTGAGGGGATTGTTGCCCTGCCGCCGGTATTTGGTGACTGGAATGATGCGTTTATGCAGCAGGGTGAGGACGCCACGCGCAAAGCTGTCTATGGTGCCGTCCAGCCAGCCACACAAAGCCCGTTCGACACCATGAGCGAGGCGGAATTTACCGCCATGAGTACCAGCGAAAAGGCGATGCGGGTGCATGAGCATTACGGCGAATCGCTGGCCGTGGACGCTAACGGCCAGCTCCTTTCCCGCTACGAAAACGGCATCTGGAAAGTGATACCGCCCTCCGATTTTGCACGCGACGTGGCAGGGCTGTTCCAGCGCCTGCGCGCCCCGTTCTCGTCAGGCAGAATCGCCTCGGTGGTGGACACCCTGAAACTGATAACTCCCCAGCAGGCCGCCCCGGCGCGCCGTCTGATTGGTTTTCGTAACGGGGTGCTGGATACCCAAAGCGGGATATTCAGCCCACACAGCAAATCGCACTGGCTGCGCACCCTGTGCGACGTGGATTTTACCCCGCCAGTGGAGGGCGAAACGCTGGAAACCCATGCGCCGAATTTCTGGCGCTGGCTCGACCGCGCTGCCGGTGGCCGTGCAGATAAACGCGACGTCATTCTCGCCGCGCTGTTTATGGTGCTGGCGAACCGCTACGACTGGCAGCTATTCCTCGAAGTGACCGGACCGGGCGGCAGTGGGAAAAGTATCCTCGCCGAAATCGCGACCCTGCTCGCCGGTAAGGATAATGCAACATCCGCCGACATTGAAACGCTGGAAGATCCGCGCAAACGTGCCTCCCTGATTGGCTTCTCGCTGATACGTCTGCCTGACCAGGAGAAATGGAGCGGTGACGGCGCAGGGCTTAAGGCCATTACCGGCGGCGATGCGGTATCTGTTGATCCGAAATACCAGAACCCGTACTCAACACATATTCCGGCGGTGATTGTGGCCGTGAATAACAACCCGATGCGCTTCACTGACCGCAGCGGCGGTGTGTCACGTCGCCGGGTAATTCTTCATTTCCCGGAGCAAATCGCACCCGATGAGCGCGACCCGCAACTCTGCGATAAAATCGCGTTCGAGCTGGCCGTCATTGTGCGCCAGCTTATGCAGCAATTCAGCGACCCGATGAGCGCCCGCGCACTGCTCCAGTCACAGCAGAACTCCGGCGAGGCGCTCAGCATCAAGCGCGACGCTGACCCGACATTTGATTTTTGCGGCTATCTGGAAGCGCTGCCGCAGACAAACGGTATGTTTATGGGGAATGCCAATATCATCCCGATCCAGCCACGTAACTATCTCTATCACGCCTATCTGGTCTATATGGAGGCCAACGGTTACAGGCACGTGCTGAGCCTGAAAGCATTCGGGCTGGGGCTGCCGATGATGCTGAAAGAATACGGCCTGAATTACGAGAAGCGACACACCAAACAGGGGACGCAGACTAACCTGACGCTCAGGGAGGACAGCAACGGCGACTGGCTGCCGAAGTGCGACGACCTCGCAGCAACATAACCCACCTCAGACCGGCAACAGCCGGTCTTTTTCTTTCTGACCATTGCCTCAGGGTGAACAATCCACTGTTCACCCTTCACCGTATATTCACCCTTTATCATTATGAAATTATTGATAAAAAAACAGAGGTGAACAGAGTGAACAGTAAAACCCAAAAAAACTTTTTACCCCTCCCTCGTCGCATGACACGGTGCATCCTGAGCGCGCAAAAATCACAAAGGTGAAGAGTCGACTGTTCACTCTTCACCAACTAATCACCACTTAACTTAATGATTTTTATTGGTAAATCATCGAGGTGAACAGTGTGAACAGTTAAATGCAAAAAAACTTTTTTCATTGCTTATTGTTTACGAAAAAAACACCACATGAAAAAGGCGACATACTTCTAAAGAGGGATCGTATTACTATGTCATTTCATAATTGGTACACATTTAGGTACACACCTGAAAGTTGAATACGGAAAAACCCTTTAAATTTAATAAATTGAAAAATTTATTCAGACTCCGCCAGCTCCACCAAAATTCTTTGTTAACGGTCACCAGAGCCTGATACGAAGTCCTGAAAGCCCGCACGGCGTAAGCCTGCGGGCTTTTTTGTATCCAGGAAAATCAAGATACAAAGCTTATTCCAGCCCCTCTAACGCAAAGACCGCACGTGAAAAAGCATCCAGCGCCAGCGCCACATCTTCAGCGTTAACCGACTCTGCGGGATGATGACTGACTCCCCCTTTACAGCGCACAAAGAGCATTCCCACCGGCCAACGTCCGGCAATAGCAATGGCGTCGTGCCCGGCACCGCTTGGCAAGGTCAGTGAACGTCCCTGCACTGCATGCACCGCGTCGCGGAGTACCTGCTGTATACGGCTGTCGCAGGCGGTAGCGGAAATACGATAAAACGTCTCGGCGCTAAATTGTAACTGGCGGCGGGCAGCAATCAGCTGCGCCTCAGCCAGTAGCGCATTCAACAGCGAATCAAGCGGCTCGTTAGCTGGCCCGCGAATATCGAGCGTGAGCGACACGTCACCGGGGATAACGTTTACCGCACCCGGTGCGAGGCGCAGCGTGCCCACCGTAGCAACCAGATTTCCGCCCCTTTCGCCGGTTATGGTCTCAATGCGCATCATCCACTCGGCGGCGGCGGCCAGCGCATCTTTACGATGACTCATCGGTACCGTCCCCGCGTGTCCAGCCTCACCGGTAAAGCAGCAGTTCAGGCGACGCGCACCGTTAATCGCTTCGACGACGCCCAGGGCCAGATCTTCCTGCTCAAGACAAGGGCCCTGCTCAATATGCAGTTCGAGATAAGCGGCAAACTCCTCTGCGCGACGTGCAGCATGGCTGATGCGCGCCGGATCCAGCCCTGCCTGCACCATCGCCTGCGCCACGCTAATCCCCTGCGCATCTGTCTGCGCCAGCCAGCCTTCAGGCCAGGTACCGGTCAGCCCCCGACTGCCGAGCAGCGTAATGCCGAACCGCGTTCCCTCTTCATCGCAAAAGCCGACAATCTCTATAGCTTTCTCCAGATGCCGCCCCTGCTGATGCAGATTGTGGACCACCTCGATCGCCGTGAGTACGCCCAGCATACCGTCGTAACGCCCGGCATTGCGCACGGTATCAAGATGGGAGCCCAGCAGAATGGCCGGCGCGCCCTCATGCTGACCTTCGTAACGTCCACAAATATTGCCCACGCTGTCCTGCCAGACGGTCATTCCGGCCTGACTCATCCACAGCGCGACCTGCTGATTGGCCTGAAGGTGTTGAGGCGATAAATAGACACGCGTCAATGCCCCTGGCGTCTCGCTGATGGCGGCCAGCACGTCGGCACGCGCCATCACTCTCGCAGCAGCCTGCTGCCACTCCGCCTGCTGGCGTATTGGTTTACTCATTGCCCGCTCTCAGTACAGTAGTGATCCCATGCAGCCTGCATCGCGGCGCCCTGGGTTGTCGGGAACCTGAGATAGTTCAACACTGATTCCAGCGCGCTGAGGGTCGTCATTACGCACGCTTTACGCGCGTTATAGCCCATAGTGCCAATACGCCACACCTTACCGTGAAGCGGTCCGAACGACGTACCGATCTCAATACCGAAATCGTCGAGCATCAGTTTGCGCACCTGATCCCCGTTGATACCCTGAGGGATCACCACGCCGAGCACATTATTCATCTTATGTTTGAGGTCGCCGAACGTCTCCAGCCCCATTCCCTGAATACCTTTCACCAGCGCATCACCGTGCAGCTTATGACGGGCAATACCGTTATCCAGGCCTTCCTGTAGGATCAGACGCGCGCATTCCCGGGCGGCAAACAGCGCCGACGTGGCTTCAGTATGGTGATTGAGTCGCTCCGGCCCCCAGTAATCCATGATCATGCCAAGATCGAAATAGTTGGAGTACACCATTTCATCAACACCATCGAGATGCGCATCGGTGCGAATACCTTCTTCAACGCATTTGCGGCGGCGAATAACCTCCTCCATGCGTGCGCTGAGCGTAATGGGCGAGGTACCCGACGGACCGCCAAGGCACTTCTGCATCCCGGCTGAAACGGCATCCAGCTGCCAGGCATCGGTTTCCAGCGGGTTGCCGCCCAGCGAAGCGGTGGCATCGGTGTAAAACAGCACATCGTAACGACGGCAAATTTCTCCCAGCTCCGCCAGCGGCTGCAGCATGGTGGTGGAGGTATCTCCCTGCACCGTCAATAGCAGACGCGGACGCACCCGTTTGATCGCGTCTTCAATCTGGTCCGGGGTAAAAACCTCTCCCCAGGGGACATCGATGGTGTGCACCTCCGCCCGGCAGCGGCGGGCAATTTCGCATAACAGATGGCCAAAGCGGCCAAACACCGGCACCAGCACTTTATCCCCGGGACGGATCGCTGAAACCAGAATCGCTTCGATCCCCGCCCGCGAGGTACCGTCCACCAGCATCGTCCAGCGGTTTTCAGTGCGGAATACGCCACGGTAAAGCGCCATCACCTCGTTCATGTAATGCGTCATCGCCGGATCATACTGACCGATAAGCTGGCTTGACATGGCACGCAGTACACGAGGATCGGCATTAATTGGGCCAGGGCCCATTAGCAGCCGCGACGGCGGGTTGATTTGCGAAAACTGAGAGATATCCATCTGAAAATCCTTAAATTAATTGAGACCGCGCACGGAGGAGATAAACTGCTTCAGTTCGCTGGTCTGCGGACTGGCAAACAGCGTTTTACTGTCACCCTGCTCCCAGACGCGCCCCTGATGCATAAACACCACGCGGTCGCCCACTTCGCGGGCAAAATTCATTTCATGGGTCACGAGAATCAGGGTCATACCCTCCGCCGCCAGCTGCTCCAGCACCTTGAGTACTTCGCCCACGAGCTCAGGATCCAGCGCTGAGGTGATCTCGTCACAGAGTAAAACTTTTGGCGACATTGCCAGGGCGCGGGCAATCGCCACCCGCTGCTGCTGGCCACCGGAAAGGCTGGAGGGATAGTAATCCAGCCGGTCACCGAGACCGACCTTCTCCAGCATACGTCGGGCCAGGTCACGGCACTCGGCGGCGCTTTTTTTTAGCACCCGACGCGGGGCCAGCATCACGTTCTCCAGCGCCGTCATATGCGGGAACAGGTTGAAGTTCTGGAATACCATCCCAATTGAACGGCTGATTTCCCGCGCCTGGGAATCGCGGTCGGTAATGGTCATCCCGCCGAGCTTGATACTGCCGTCCTGATAACCCTCCAGGCCGTTGATGCAGCGCAGCAGCGTGCTTTTACCTGACCCGCTGCGGCCAATAATCGAGATAACTTCACCCATATCGATATCCAGATCGACGCCCTTGAGCACGTGGTTATCGCCGTAATACTTCTGCATCTGGTTAATGGTGATGAGAGGCATTGAATTTATTCTCCAGATAGCGGCTGTAGCGGGACAGCGGGTAACACAGAATGAAGTAGCCCAGCGCCACCAGCGCAAAGACTTTAAACGGCTGATACGTAACATTGGTCAGCATCGTCCCGGCCTTCGTCAGTTCGATAAAACCGATGATTGACGCCAGCGCCGTTCCCTTGATCACCTGAACGGCAAAACCTACCGTTGGGGCAATAGCGATACGCATCGCCTGGGGCGCAACCACCCGACAAAGCGTCTGACCAAAGCTCAGGCCCAGGCAGCGGGACGCTTCCCACTGCCCTTTTGGCAGGGCACGAATGCTGCCAAACCAGATATCAAGCAGAAAGGCGCTGGTGTAAAACGTCAGCGCCATTGACGCTGCGGTCCAGGCTGAAACGTCAATACCAAACAGCGCAACGCCGAAAAAGGCGAGGAACAACTGCATGAGCAGCGGCGTCCCCTGAAACAGCTCGACATAGCCGCGGATCAGGCGTTTAAGCTGACGGCCTCCGGTCAGACGCAGCAGTAAAAGCGGCAATGTGACCAGCCCGCCGCCCACAAAGGCCACCAGGGAGAGCAGCACCGTCCAGCGCCCGGCCAGCAGTAAATTGCGGACAATGTCCCAGTCGGTAAAGGTTGTCATCATGCCTGTACCCTCAGCCATTTTCGCCCCGCCGCCATCAGCAGCTGACGCATCGTTATCGACAGCACCAGATAAATGCCCGTCGTGACCAGATAAACCTCAAAACTGAGGAATGTGCGCGACTGAATCAGGTTGGCAGCGAAGGTCAGCTCTTCATAAGAGACCTGTGACACTACCGACGATCCAAGCATCACGATAATGCACTGGCTAACCAGGGCAGGATAAATGCGCTGTAACGCAGGCGGCAGAACAATCTGGATAAACGTCTGCATCCGGCTCAGCCCCAGTACACGCCCCGCCTCCCACTGCCCTTTTGGCGTCACCTGAATACCGGCGCGGACAATTTCGGTACTGTAGGCCCCGAGGTTCACGATCATCGCCAGCAGCGCGGCTTCGCCGGCGGTCATCTTCAGGCCCAGATTCGGCAAGCCAAAGACGATAAAAAAGAGCTGAACCACAAATGGCGTGTTGCGGATCATCTCCACATACCCGCCCCAAATCCGGCTTAACCACGTGGGGGGCCCGCTACGAATGGCAGCGCCGACAATCCCTGTCAGCAGACCGCCAGCTGTCGCCAGTACGGTCAGCTGAACGGTGACCCACAGTCCCGCCAGCAGCTCCGGCCACAGGGGCCAGAGCGCAGAAAAATCAAGTTGCTCCGTCATGCACCAGCCTTATACGCCGAGGCTGGCAGGCAGCGGGGCTTTCAGCCACTTCTCAGACAGCGCGTTAAGGGTGCCGTCTTTCACTCCCTGTTCAATCAGCGCATCCACCTTCGCCTTGAGCGCTGGTTCGTTCTTTTTCAGGCCGATAAAGCAGGGCGAGTCCTTGAGCATAAAGCTCGGCACCGGGGCTTTGTCGGCGTTCTGCCGGGAAATGGCCGCGACCACCAGATTACCGGTCGCCACGTACTGCACCTGGCCGGAAAGATAGGCCGACAGCGTGGTGTTGTTGTCTTCATAGCGCTTAATCTGCGCCTCTTTCGGCGCTACGCTGCTCAGCACCATGTCCTCCACCGCGCCGCGCGTCACGCCAACGCTTTTGCCGCTGAGCGCCGCCGGATCTTTCAGCTCTGCCCCTGCAGGACCGAACACCCCCAGGAAAAACGGCGCGTAGGCGCGGCTAAAATCAATCACCTTTTCGCGTTCGGCGTTTTTACCCAGGCTTGAAATCACCAGGTCGACTTTATCGGTTTGCAGATAGGGCACCCGGTTGGCGCTGGTCACCGGCACCAGCTGCAGTTTGAGTTTCATCGCCTTAGCCAGATAGCGGGCCGTATCAATGTCATAGCCCTGCGGTTGAAGGTCGGTACCCACCGATCCAAACGGCGGGAAATCCTGCGGTACCGCAATGCGGATCACACCGCGTTTTTCAATATCCTGCAGCTGGTCAGCCTGTGCCGCCGAAAGGTGGGTTAACAGGCTGGCAGCCCCAACCAGGGCGATAAGCAATTTCTTCATGAGGGTTCCCCGTTACGTTAGCATGAAACAAAAGATTCTTATGAATCAGTTTTGCAACTAATGTGCCAAAAAGAATTCAGCCTGACGCAAGGGGTATCAATGGGATTAAATGCAGTGAGAACAGAGGGAAGAGACCAAAAAGGAGGAAAGACCGCAGGCATTCCTCGCACTATTTTCGCACCAACAAGATGCAAGGCACCATGCTGGCGCCCCATTATCGGTGTTCGAGTTCATCCAACTGCTGGTAAAGCGTGGCGATGTCGTGGATCCGCGGTCGGCCTTTATCGAGAATTTCATGCAGGAAGGCGTTCGCCAGCAGATTGATCAAGCTATTGACCGAGGCGTAGCTATCGTAAGCCGATACGCTATCCAGCGGGGCGCAAAGCTGCCAGCTCGCAAGCGGAAAGAGGCCATGCGCCTGCGGCTCGCACATCAGCAGGACCGGAATACCCTTGCTCTGTAGCTGCTGTAACAGCGGGCGGATAATGCGCGGACGACGGCGGAACGCCAGCACCACCACCAGATCCTCAGCGGTTAAATCAACCAGCTCTTCACTCAGGCTCTGCCCCGGCTGAGGCAACACCAGCACCTGTCCCCGCGCCTGCAGGAGCTGCTGACGCAGATGCAGCGCCGCAGGCCAGGAGTTGCGCATGCCGACAATAAAGATGCGCCGGGCGGCGACCATAGCCTGAAGCGCACCGGCAAACTGCTGCACATCCAGCGCGTTGACCCACTGGGTCAGATTCGCCATCTCCTGTTTATAATGTCTTGCCAGCAGCGTGTTGCCCTGCACCGCGTCGCGGTTGTCGGTAATCGGCATTCCGCTCTGGCGCAGGGTCCGCAGTTCATCCCGCATCTCTTTATATTTTTCATAGCCCAGTCGCTTGAACAGGCGGCTGACCGTCGCTTTAGAGACGCCGCTCAGCTGCGCCAGTTCGGCGCTGTTATAGCTGATGAGATCGTCAAAATGATCGAAAATAAAGTCCGCCACCCGCTGCTCCTGTGGCGATAAAGACGCATACTGCTCTTTCAGGCGTTCATCAAGCTGTTGCATAAGGCCTCTGTAACTTTTGTTTCACTGCACTATACCGTTAACCCCCTTCATAATGCATGCCAGTTCCGCAAAATGCCCTCATCCTGCAGCGAATGAAACTTTACGTTCAAAAATGGAACAGCTTTTGCAACGCTTCGCACACAAACGGTTATCAGAGGACACGCCATGCAAAGTCATGTTGCCACCCAAGGGATGGCAGTTACTCCCCATCACCTGGCCAGCCAAAGCGCGCTGGCGATTCTGCGTGAAGGAGGCAGTGCCATTGAGGCAATGGTCGCCGCCGCATCAACCATTGCGGTGGTGTATCCGCACATGAACGGCCTGGGGGGCGATGGTTTCTGGCTGATCGTCCCTCCTGATGGCGATCCCATCGCCATCGATGCCAGCGGCGCGGCGGGGGCGCGGGCAACCCCGCAGGCCTATGAGGGGCTGGCGCACATTCCCCATCGCGGCCCGCAGGCTGCGCTTACCGTGGCCGGTACCGTCAGCGGCTGGGAAGAAGCACTCTCGATTTCCCACGATCTCTGCCGGAGCCACCTGCCCCTGACCCGCCTTCTTGAGGATGCTATCGGCTACGCCACTCACGGCATTCCGGTTACCGCCTCTCAGGCCAGGGCCACCGCAAGCAAACTGGACGAACTGCGCCACCAGCCCGGATTCGCCGATACCTTTCTGGTCAACGGACAGCCACCCGAGGCGGGTAGCCGCTTTTTGCAACCGGCGCTGGCAAACACCCTGCGCCGGTTAACGGAGGAAGGATTAGACAGTTTCTACCGCGGGCCGCTGGCCGGGCATCTGGCCCGCGGCATGGAAAGGTGCGGCATGCCGGTTACCCTCAGCGATCTGCATCAGCATCGTGCCCGCCGCCCGCTTCCGCTCAGGCTCGATCATCAGCACGGCGAACTGTGGAATCTGGCGCCGCCGACCCAGGGGCTGGTCTCCCTGGCGATCCTCGGGATAACCGATCGTCTCGGGATGGCCGATGCTGACGATGCGCTGACCATCCACCGCATTGTTGAAGCCACCAAGCTGGCCTTTGGCCTGCGCGACGCCCACATCACCGACCCACGTCATCTTGATGTTGATATCCAGAGTCTGCTTACCCCTGCGGCGCTGCAGCCGCTGGCAGAGAAAATAGACGATCAACGCGCGGCCCCCTGGGGAGCAGGCAAAGGACCGGGCGATACCGTGTGGATGGGCGTTATCGATAAAAACGGTCTGGCGGTCTCCTTTATTCAGAGCCTTTACCATGAATTTGGCAGCGGCGTGGTCCTGCCGGACACCGGGCTGGTCTGGCAAAACCGCGGAGCCTCGTTCAGCCTCGACCCGGCGCATCTTCTGGCGCTGGCCCCGGGCAAACAGCCGTTTCACACGTTAAACCCCGCCGCGGCACGCCTGAACGATGGCCGGGTCATGGTATATGGCTCAATGGGGGGCGACGGACAGCCGCAAACCCAGGCTGCCCTCTTCACCCGCTACGTCATGCAAAATATGCCGCTGCAGGAGAGTATCTCCCGCCCACGCTGGCTGCTGGGACGCACCTGGGGACAGACATCCGATTCACTCAAGCTGGAAGGGCGCTTCAGCGCAGAGAGCATCGCCCATCTGCGACAGCTGGGGCATGAGGTTGACGTGCTGGCAGATTTCAGCGAAGCCATGGGCCATGCCGGGGCGATTGTCCGCCACCCTGATGGTCTTTTAGAGGGAGCCAGCGATCCGCGCAGCAACGGCTCCGCAGCCGGATATTAGGAGTTCAACATGACGACACCACAAACCGAATGGGATGCTTATCTCGCCCAAATGGAACACTTGCTGGCACTGGAGCTGGACGACGCGCGTCGCGCCGAGCTCAGCGTGCAGTTTACCCGCATTGCGGCGATGGCTGAGCCGTTGCTGGCTTTTCCCCTCGACGACCGCGTCGAAATCGCCGGAGTCTATAAAGCATGAAGCTACCTGAGATGACGATCGAAGAGATACGGCGTGCGTTAACCTGCGGCGAGCTGAGCGCCGTGGAGATTGCCCGCCACACCCTGGAGAATATCGCCCGCGTCAATCCGCATATCAACGCCTGGACCCACATCAGCGAAAAGCGGATGCTGGCTGAGGCGGAGCAGATTGATAGCCTGCGCCGGGACAAGCGCCCCCTGCCCGCGCTGGCGGCTGTTCCCTTTGCGGTAAAAAATCTGTTCGATGTCGCCGGACACACCACCCTTGCCGGAGCAGAATTGTTCAGCAACCGCTCCCCCGCCGTCGCCGACAGCCGGGCGGTGCGTCAGCTGCAAAGCGCGGGAGCGCTGCTGTCCGGGATGCTGAACATGGATGCCTACGCCTACGGTTTCACCACCGAAAACAGCCACTACGGGGCCACGCGCAATCCGCACGATCTTTCCCGGATCGCTGGCGGCTCTTCCGGCGGGTCGGCAGCTGCGGTGGCGGCCGGGCTGGTCCACTTCTCGCTGGGTAGCGATACCAACGGATCGATACGCGTTCCGGCTTCGCTGTGCGGCATTTTTGGCCTGAAGCCGACCTTCGGTCGTTTGTCCCGCGCCGGCAGCCACCCCTTTGTCGCCAGCCTTGACCACATCGGACCGTTTGCCCGCCGTGTCAGCGATCTCTCGACGGTATACGATGTGCTGCAGGGCCAGGATCCCGCGGACAGTTTTCAGGCCGACAGGGCCAGCGAGCCCACGGCGAACCGGCTCTGCCGTGGGCTGGAGGGCCTGCGCTGCGCCACGCTTGGCGGCTATTTCTCCACCTGGTGCGATAACGACGCCCGTGCGGCTGTCGCCCGCGTCGCCCGGGCGCTGGACGTTCAGGAGGAGCTCATTTTCCCGGAAGCGGAGCTGGCCCGCTCCGCAGCCTTTATTATCAGCGCCTCCGAGGGGGGAAATCAGTATCTTCCAGCGCTACGCCGCGAGCCGGAGCGTTTTGAGCCTAACTCCCGCGAGCGCCTGCTGGCGGGAGCGATGATCCCCGCCAGCTGGTATATCCAGGCCCAGCGCTTTCGCAACCATGCCCGGCAGGCGTTTAACGCCCTGTTCGCCCATGCTGAGGTGCTGATCGCCCCCGCTACCCCCTGTGCCGCTACGCCTGTCGGGGCGCAGACCATGGAGATCAACGGCCAGCCCCTGCCGATCCGCGCCAGTATGGGAATGCTGACGCAGCCCATCTCCTTTATCGGTTTGCCGGTCACCACGGTTCCGCTTCGCACGGCGGGCGGGCAGCCGATTGGCCTGCAGTTAATTGCCGCGCCGTTTAACGAGCAGGCCTGCCTGCGCGTGGCCCGGGTACTGGAAGAGATGGGTATCACCGATGCCAGCCCGGCGGAGGTGGCAGCATGATGACCGGAGAAGAGATTAACCGCCCGCAGGTGCTTGCCGAGGTGACGGCGGCGTTTTATCGCTACGAAGAGGCGCTGGTCAGCAATGATATTGCCGTACTGGATGAACTTTTCTGGCACGACGACCGCACGGTAAGGCTGGGGGCCGGGGAAAACCTGTACGGTATCGACGAAATCCGCGCGTTTCGTGCCGCCCGCCCTGCCGCTGGCCTGCAGCGCGAGCTGCGGCACACCACCATCACCACCTTCGGCGAGGATTACGCGGTGTGCAGCACCGAGTTTACCCGCGAGGGCAGCGAGCGTATTGGCCGTCAGCAGCAGACGTGGGTACGCTTTCCCTCGGGCTGGCGAATTGTCGCCGCCCAGGTGAGCCTGATGATCTAATGTGCTGGAAATACCCTCTTCCTGGACGGGAGAGGGTGAAGACAGGGCTATTGATTTTGTGACGCCTGGTACGGATGAAAGTCACGCCAGCGATCGGCAATTTGCTGACGGGTACAGATCCAGACGTTGTCATGCTGCTGCACATAATCAAGAAAGCGCTGTAGCGCCCGAAAGCGGCCCGGCCGTCCAAGCAGGCGGCAGTGCATCCCAATGGACATCATTTTCGGCGCAGACTCGCCCTCCTCATAAAGCACATCAAAGCTGTCTTTCAGGTAAGTGTAAAACTGCTCGGCGGTATTAAAGCCCTGGGCGGTGGCAA
Organism: Enterobacter sp. MF024; assembly: GCF_005843915.1. NCBI lineage: Bacteria > Pseudomonadati > Pseudomonadota > Gammaproteobacteria > Enterobacterales > Enterobacteriaceae > Enterobacter > Enterobacter sp. MF024. The sequence goes on from NZ_VCBB01000022.1 coordinate 48,184, forward strand.
ACCGCATGTCGTTCGCATCAAGCGTGTAAGGCACAATCAGGTGCGGTTTGCGCGTGCCGTCACTGCACGCCACCTCGCTCCAGAACGGCAAATCATCGCCATAATAATCGCTGTCGTAATCAAAGCCGCCGTGCTCCACCACCAGCTGGCGGGTATTGGGGCTGTCGCGGCCGGTGTACCAGCCTGTGGGGGGCTTGCCAAAGAGATCGGTGAAGACCTGCACCGCTTTATTCAGATGCTCGCGCTCCTGCTCAATGGGCATGTTCTGGTAATGGATCCAGCGCCAGCCGTGGCTGACCACGTCATAATTGGCCGCTTTGATCGCCTCCACCACATCCGGATGACGCGCCAGCGCCATTGCCACACCGAACACCGTTAGCGGCAATCCACGACGGCTGAACTCCCGGTGGATGCGCCAGAAACCGGCGCGGCTGCCGTACTCATATAATGAATCCATCGACATATGCCGGTCAGGGTAGCTGGCGGCACCGATAATATCGGACAAAAACTGTTCTGAACCAGCATCGCCGTGCAGCACGTGGTTTTCGGAGCCTTCTTCATAATTAAGCACAAACTGCACGGCAATCCGTGCGTTGTTCGGCCACTGCGCGTGCGGCGGCTCCCCTGCGTAACCGCGCAGGTCGCGCGGGTAATCGTCTGCCAAAAATGCCATCTCCCACCTCTTCTCGTCAGAATGAATTTAATGTCTGAAATTTGCCGCTTAACGTCTTGGCCTCCGGATAAGCTAAATCGCCCTGCTTGCTGGTGGACAGGCCGAGCGCCACCAGCGACTCCACCATCTTCACCGCCGCGCTGACGCCGTCGATCACAGGCACGCGCAGTTCACGGGTCAACGCCTGGGCCAGCGTCGCCATTCCGCCACAGCCCAGCACAATCGCCCCGCAGCCATCCTCCTTCAGCGCCTGGATACAGCGGGCGCGCACTTTCTCCTGCGCCAGCCCGCTGCCATCCTCCAGCGCCAGAACCGGGAGATCGATGGCGTGAAGAGCGGCACAGTGGTGTTCAAAGCCGTACTGACGCAGAAGATGGCGGGCGATAATCAAGGTTCTCGGCAGCGTGGTCACAATTGAAAAACGGGTCGCCACCAGGGTCGCCATATGCATTGCCGCTTCGGCAATGCCTATCACCGGCCCCTGCGCCAGTTCGCGCGCCGCCAGCAGGCCGGGATCGCCAAAGCAGGCAATCACGTGGCCATCCACACCCTGCTCCCGACCGGCTTTGATCTGCTCCAGCACGCCGACCGCGGCGATAGCTTCATCAAAATGGCCCTCAATGGATGCCACCCCGTCTTCGGGACAGACCGCCAGTATCCGGGTGCCCGGCGCGGCAACCGCTCTCGCGGCAGCGCCGATGGTTTCCGTCATGCCCGGGCTGGTATTGGGATTGATCACTTGTATACAAATAGCGGCCATTATTGCTCCTTAAAACCGGCAAACAGCCGGGCGAAATCAGGCAGAGTGATGCCAGAGCGCTCAAAACAGAGGCTGGCGGCGATATGTTCAAAATGGTGCGTCAATGCATCGCTGAGGGGCTGTAGCGCTTTGTCCCGCAGCAGCTGAATAAGCCGGTCGTGATCGTTGCAGCGGCAGCCCTGACGCCATGGCGATCCCCAGGTCGCAATCACTAAGGAGGAGCGCTGACTCAGATGGGTCACCATTTCCGTGAGCACCTGATTGCCGGAGATCGCCTGCAGCTGAATATGAAACCCGGCGGAGTAGCGGAGCGCCGCCGGACCGTCGTAGCGTTCATGGGCCTGCTGCTCCTGGCGGACAATCGCCTCCAGCCCTGCCAGGTGGGTTGGCTGGCAGCGGGCCAGCACATCAGGCAAATTCGCGACCTCCAGCAGGGTACGGGTACGAAAGATCGCCTGCGCCTCTTCAACCGTCGGGCTGGCGACCTGTGCACCACGTTTGGGTGCCAGCGTGACCATTTGCACCGTTGCGAGTCGCTGAAGCACTTTTCTGATCCCCGTCCGGCTTACGCCAAATACCTCCGACAGCGCCTCTTCCGGCAGTCTGCTTCCCGGGGGAAGCTGATGCTCAACAATGGCCGTCATCAGCGCCTGGTAGATGGATTCGTCCTTATCATGCAGCTCTGGCGCGGCCTGCAGACGATGTTGGTTGCTCATTCATTACCCCAGCTTTTACTTTTAGATAGCATCTTGTATACATACGATTAAATTATTGTATACAAAATGAACGATTTCTGGCCTGGATCCTGCAACGCCTCAGTAAGCCACTTAAAACGGGTTTCACTTACAGGAGCAGATTTCATGCCAAACAGACAAAACACGCATCAGGTTAATGACGCCGATCCTCACGCGGGTTACAGCCCACGGCTCTGCAATGAAGATCTGGCCCCGACACGCGATCAAAACTGGAGCTGGTACAACATCTTTTCGTTCTGGATGTCAGATGTGCACAGCATGGGAGGCTACGTGGTGGCCGCGAGCTTCTTTACCCTCGGCCTGGCGAGCTGGCAGGTTCTGCTGTGCCTGCTGGTGGGAATTTGTATCGTCCAGCTGTGCGCTAACCTCGTGGCGAAGCCCAGCCAGATGGCGGGCGTTCCCTATGCGGTGATCTCCCGCCAGGCGTTTGGCGTCTTTGGCGCTAACATCCCGGCGGTGATCCGCGGGCTTATCGCCTTCGCGTGGTATGGCATACAGACCTGGCTGGCGGCCAATGCGCTGATGCTGGTATTACTGAAATTCTGGCCATCGCTGTCGGCGCTTACCTCAGCCAGCTTCCTGGGTCTGTCCCATCTCGGCTGGCTCTGCTTTGCTACCATGTGGCTGCTGCAGGCGATGGTGTTCTGGCACGGAATGAGCGCGATTAAGCGCTTTATTGATATTGCCGGACCGGCGGTTTATGTGGTGATGCTGGCGCTGGCGGGCTGGATTGTATACAAAACCGGGCTCGACGGGATCTCCTTTACCCTCGCCAGTAAATCCCTCACCAGCGGAGAGCAAACCTGGCAGATGATCACGGCCATCGCGCTGGTGGTCTCCTACTTCTCCGGCCCGCTGCTCAACTTTGGCGACTTCTCGCGCTACGGCAAAAGCATGGGCGAGATCCGCCGCGGCAACCGCTGGGGTCTGCCGTTCAACTTCCTGCTGTTCTCTGTCGTTACGGTGGTTATTGTCTCCGGTACTCAGTCCCTGTTTGGCCGGATGATTACCGATCCGATTGAAACCGTCAGCCGCGTAGGCAACGACCTGGCCGTCGCTATCGGCCTGCTGACCATGATCACCGCCACCATCGGGATCAATATCGTGGCGAACTTTGTCTCCCCGGCGTTCGATTTCTCAAACTGTTCGCCGCAGAAGATCAGCTTCCGCACCGGCGGAATGATCGCCGCCGTCGGCTCGGTCCTGCTGACGCCATGGAACCTGTTTAACTCCCCGGAGCTTATCCACTACACCCTCGACGTGCTGGGGGCGTTTATCGGCCCGCTGTTCGGCATTCTGCTGGTGGATTTCTACGTGATTAAGCGCGGTCAGGTTTCAGTTAACGACCTGTTCGACGATACGCCAAAAGGGAAATACTGGTATCGCAACGGCTTCAACCCAAAGGCCATCGCCGCGCTGGTTCCCTCCGTCGCCATTGGTCTGGTCATCAGCTTTATTCCGGCCCTGCATGAAGTGGCTAACTTTAGCTGGTTTATCGGCGTCTTTGTGAGCGCTGCCGCCTACCGATGGATAGCGCGGGAGGATCGCGCCGCTGCGCCTGCCCGTTTTGGCGCCCTTGCCCAGAAAGAGTAATTCAGCCCCGCCGCGGCACTCCGCCGCGGCGCGCCCTCCTTCCGGATAAACTGGCATCAATTTTGCTCGCTCTGTTTACCCTTTCGTTTAGCCACAAGGCAGAGACTGATGGACTACCAAACCGCCCTTCGCGGCGCCTTTTTCGACATCGGTACCGTTGCCGATTGCCCTGACGATATCGCCCGTCACGCACGCTACGTGGAGGATGGCTTACTTTTTATCCGGGACGGGTGCATTGTGGCGCTCCTCCCCTGGCTGGAGGGGGAGCAGTACCTGCAGCCACTGAAAGGCTATCGCGATCTGAGCGGGAAACTGTTACTCCCCGGTTTTGTCGATGCCCACGTCCACTATCCGCAAACCGAAATGATTGGTGCTTTTGGCGAGCAGCTGCTGGAGTGGCTCACGACCTATACGTTTCCGGTGGAGGGTCAGTTTTCCGACGCCGGTTACGCCACGGAGATCGCACTGTTCTTTATCAGCCAGCTCCTGAGCCATGGCACCACCACCGCGCTGGTATTTTGTACCCTGCATCCTGAATCGGTGGACGCCCTTTTCAGCGAAGCGCTGAAGCTGAATATGCGCCTGCTTGCCGGTAAGGTGATGATGGACCGTCATGCCCCGGACTATCTCAGCGAAAGCGCGGAGCAGAGCTACCGGCAAACCCGGGAGTTGATTCAGCGCTGGCATCAGCGCGGGCGCCTTGGTTACGCCATTACCCCCCGCTTCGCCCCCACCTCCACGCCAGCGCTGCTGGCTGCGGTGCAACAGCTGCGGGAGGAGTTCCCCGACACCTGGCTGCATACCCATCTGAGCGAAAACCTCAGCGAAGTCGCATGGGTAAAAAGCCTGTGGCCGGAGCATGAACACTATCTTGATGTCTACCATCACTACCAACTGACCGGCGAGCGCAGCGTTTTTGCCCACGGCATCCATCTGGCGGACGCAGAGTGGCAATGCCTGCACGATACCGGTTCCGCCGTGGCCTTTTGCCCCACCTCTAACCTGTTTCTCGGCAGCGGGCTGTTCCGTTTGCCCACCTGCTGGCAGAAAAAGGTGCGAATGGGGATCGGCAGCGACGTTGGCGCAGGCACCACGTTCAGCATGCTGCGAACGCTGGGGGAGGCTTATAAGGTGGGCCAGCTGCAAAGCTATCGCCTGCGTGCCAGCGAAGCCTTCTACCATGCCACCCTCGGCGGTGCGCACGCCCTGCGTCTTGATGACAGGATTGGTAATTTTCAGCCGGGTAAAGAGGCCGATTTTGTGGTCATCGACCCGGCAGTCACGCCGCTGCAACGCTTACGCAGCGGACGCTGCAAAGATATCTATGAGCAGCTGTTCGTGTTGATGACCCTAGGGGATGAGCGCAATATCAGCGAGACCTGGGTGAACGGCAAATGCGTCTGGGGGGAAGCAGAGGGGGAGTAACGAGGGTACCGGCGTCTGACATGACGCCGGTAAAAGGCAGCGTTAACTTCCGCGATAGGTAGACCAGCCGCCAGGGGCAATCAAAAACGGCAGATGGTAGCGATCGCCCGCCGTCTCCCGGATGGCAAAATCAATCTGCGCGCTCAGAAAGATCGTCTCCCGGCCACCGGCGGCAAACCACTCTCCAGTCGCCGCCGTCAGGCGGTAGCGCCCTGCCGCCAGTTGCCCGGCGCCGAGCTCGCCGATTCGCCCGTTCTCGTCCGTCACGCCTGCGGCAATCTGCGCGCCTTCCCGCTCCAGCGTCACCTTCACCCCCTGCGCCGGTCGGCCGGTAGAGATATCCAGAATATGGGTGCTTAAGGTACTCATTCGCCAATGGCTCCTTCCAGTCGTAATAACGTAATTTCGCGCAGCTGCGCTAACGCATCCTGCACCTCTGCACTGTCGCTGTTGTCTAAACGGCGCGACAGCGCCTGTAGAATATCCTCCCCGCTGCGCCCTTTCGCGCGGATCAGAAAGACCCGCCCAAATCGCGCCTCGTAGCGGGCATTGCCCTCCCTGAGGGCCCGGGCCAGGGCGGCATCGCCATCGTTTACGCTGGCCTGTTCCTGACGCGACAGCGCCGCGTGCTGCTGCTCACCCGTGGGCTTTTCGCCGATGCGCGGATGGGCGCTCAGGGCCTGGTTCAGCTCAACTTCTCCCCAGGAGGCCATCAGCTGCTGCGCGGCGTTCAGCATTGCCTCACGGGAGCGCCAGGGGCGCCCCTCAGCCAGCGCCGTCTCCCAGCCGGGAACGGCGACGCAGGGAGCCAGCAGGGAAGCGGCCTCTGCGACGCTCAGGCGGTTAAAGTGATTCAGCGTGATCATCAGCGCTCCTTGTTACCGCCGCGGCGGTTGATGTCTCTTCCGGGATAATCAGATTGAGGATAATCGCTACCAGACCACCGCTGGTGGCCGCTGAGCCGAACAGGTTCTCAACCACCGGCGGGAAATGGGCCAGGAATTCAGGCACGGCTTCGATACCCAGCCCAAAGCCAAATGCCAGACCGACAATCAGCATATCGCGGCGGGTCAGCGGTTTCTGGGTCACGATGCGGATCCCCGCCGCAACCACGCAACCAAACATTACCATGGTCGCGCCGCCCAGTACCGGCGCCGGGATCTGACGAAGGAGCTCGCCAAAGGGTGGGAACAACCCCAACAAAATCAGGATCCCACCGATATAGCGGCCAACGTAGCGGCTGGCAACGCCGGTCATCTGGATCACGCCGTTGTTCTGCGCAAAGGTGGTGTTCGGAAAAGCGCAGAGCATCGCCGCCACCATACAGCTGATCCCGTCCGCCAGAATGCCGCCTTTCAGACGCGTACGAAAGGCACGATCGTCGATGGACTGCTGCGAAATCAGGCTGTTGGCCGTCAGATCGCCGACGGCTTCCAGAATGCAGACCAGCGATACCAGCGCAATGGGCAAAAAGATCGCGCCGTTAAACTCAAAGCCAAACGGGAAGAGCTGGGGCAGGCGGAACCAGACGTCGCCAACGGGCTTAAGCTGGAAACTTCCGCTCAGGGCGGCCGCCAGGCAGCCGACGGCAATGCCAATCACCACCGACGAAAGTCGCAGCCAGCGGTTTTTCATGCAGCTGAGCAGGACGATGGTGCCCAGCGTTACGGCGCCGAGCGTGATATTGCCCATACTGGCGAACTCTTTTGCATGCTCCCCGCCGCTCCAGTTGACGATGCTGACCTTAATCAGGCTCATGCCAATGAGCGCAATAACGCTACCGGTAATAATCGGGGTAAAAATTCGCTTCAGGGGTTCGATAAAGCGGCTGACGATACAGGGAACCAGTGCGGCAACGAAATTGACGCCAAACAGCATAGCCATAATATCCTGCGCCGTGCCCCCCTGCCCCTTTACCCACATGCCGCCCGCGATCGCCACCCCGAGAAAAGCAAAGCTGGTGCCCTGCATACAGATCATGCCGGCGCCAACGCCCCACAGGCGGTTAGATTGTAAAAAGGTGCCGATACCCGATGCCAGCAGGGACATGCTGATTAAATAAGGCAGCCACTGCTCTAACCCTAATGCAGCCCCGATAATCAGCGGCGGCGTAATAATTCCCACCAGCCCGGCAAGCACATGCTGTAGCGCGCTGAATATAGCCGGAACCGGCGGGATCTGCTGCTCAAGGCCGTACAGTAAGCCACCGTTCTTTTCCTCTGACATAGTCTTTCATCCCGTTGCGAATAAGCGTGCAGTGGCAATTGCATAAACCAGGCCAGATTTGCTCACTTTTTGTCACTGCTGGATTTACACCTTTAATATCAGTTAATTAATCGCTTCCTCAGTCAATAACCAGCGGTCTGAACCGCGCCAGCGCCATGAAACATTAGATTCTTAATTAGCTTTCAGGAAACTATTGATTCACAAAAGAGCAACATTCACCCCATTACGCCCTCCTTTTGTGCAAATGCCGCCGTAAGAGACGCCGGAAAGCGCCAGATGCCTCCGATCGTCATTGTGGTACGCAAATTGCTCAAGGCTATTAAACGCAAAAGAGGAGAAGAATATGAAAGCACTGGTGATTGGGGGCGGGATTGGCGGTCTGAGCGCGGCGGTGGCGCTGAAAAATGCGGGTATCGAGTGCGAGGTCTTTGAAGCCGTAAAAGAGATTAAACCGGTGGGCGCCGCCATCTCCATCTGGCCGAATGGCGTAAAATGCATGCGCCACCTGGGCATGGGCGAAATTATCGACAGCTACGGCGGCCCGATGCATTTTCTGGCCTATAAAGAACACCGCCGGGCAGAGACCCTCACGCAGTTCAGCCTTGCCCCGCTGGTGGAGCGTACCGGCGGACGTCCCAGCCCGGTATCCCGTGCAGAATTGCAGCGCGAGATGCTCGACTTCTGGGGACGCGATGCCGTACAGTTCGGTAAACGCGTGACCCGCTGCGAAGAGAGTGCCGACGGCGTCTGCATCTGGTTCACCGATGGCTCAACGGCACAGGGGGATTTCCTGATTGCCGCCGACGGTAGCCATTCCGCGCTGCGCCCGTATGTGCTCGGCTACACCCCGCCGCGCCGCTACGCGGGCTACGTCAACTGGAATGGGCTGGTGGATATTGATGAAACCATCGCCCCCGGCAATCAATGGACCACCTTTGTCGGCGAGGGAAAACGCGTCTCGCTGATGCCGGTCTCCGGCGGCCGCTTTTACTTTTTCTTCGACGTTCCGCTGCCGCTGGGCCTCCCGGAAGATCGCAGTACCCTGCGCGCTGACCTTAGCCGCTACTTCAGCGGATGGGCGCCGCAGGTGCAAAAGCTGATCGCCACTCTCGACCCGCAGACCACAAACCGGATCGAAATCCATGATATCGAACCCTTCGATAAACTGGTGCGCGGGAAAGTAGCGCTGCTGGGGGATGCGGGGCACAGCACCACACCGGATATCGGCCAGGGCGGCTGCGCGGCAATGGAGGATGCGGTGGTGCTGGGGGATCTGTTCCGCCAGAGCCAGGACATTTCACAGGTGTTAGGCCAGTATGAAACGCTACGCCGGGACCGGGTCCGCGACCTGGTACTGAAGGCGCGCAAACGGTGCGATGTCACCCACGGTAAAGACAGGGCGCTGACAGAAGCGTGGTATCAGGAGCTGAAGGCTGAGACCGGAGAGCGGATCATCAATGGCCTGTGTGAAACCATTCAGGGCGGGCCGTTGGGCTAAACGCGGCGGCTGTTCGGGCTTTTGTGGACAACACCGGTTAGGGCGCAGCCTGCATCATCTCCATAACCCCGGTCAGCTTCTGGATAGCCATCTGCGCCGGGCGGGAAAGCTGGCGCGAGGGGGCCGTGCACAGGGCCAGCGTCAGCGGCCGCAGCAGCTTATTACGCAGCGGTATAAATGCCAGACGCCCCTCCTTCACCTCATCCAGAACATCCAGTCGGCTAAGGACGGTAACGCCGCTGCCTTTCAACAGCAGCGATTTAATCAGCCGGATGTCGTTGCAGCGCACGCTATTTGCCGGGGAAAAATCATAATGGCGATAGAGCATCGACACCCGCTCATGCACGATGAGCGGTGCCCCGGCAATGATATGCCGCTCGTCACTTAACTCTCCCAGGGAGAGCATCGCAGCCTGAGCCCGGGGATGATCCGGGCGCATCACCACCCCCATCTCCAGCTCGGCAAATGCCAGCACGCTCAGTCCGGCCTGGCCTTCGGGATCGAGGATCAGGCCAAAATCGAGATCCGCCTGCCGCACCCGCTGGCTGACGGTATGGCTGTCCGCCACCTGCAGGTTCAGCTCCAGCCAGTGCCAGCTGCCAATAATCTCCGCCAGCGCGGCGGCAAAACATCCTTCCGCCAGGGCCTGCACCATGCCGACGCTGACGGTGCCGCGCTTCAGCCCCTGCAGCTCGTCAAATTTCTGCCGCGTAAGCTGAAACTCCTTTTGCCAGCGCAGCAGATTTTCATACAGCAGCTCGCCAGCCGTGGTCATACGCAGCCCTTCGGGCAGACGCTCAAACAGCGGCGTACCGAACGCCTCCTCGGCCTGCAAAATTTGCCGGTTAATCGCCGAGGCGGAAATATGCAGTTTTTCCGCCGCCCGGCGCAGGCTACCGCTGCGGGCCACTTCGGTAAAATAGACAGCAAAACGCGAAAATGGACTCATTCTGGCCTGTTCTCTTTTTTGCAACGCATAGCTGAATTAATGGCGATGGATGTCAACACCCTAATATGGCAACAATAAACTCACAACAATTAAACAATTATTTGTGTGAGCAGGAAAAGACGCCATGAACAGAACGCAACCCACGCCCCCCGCCCATTGCACCTTTGAGCCTGACGACTGGCTGCGTCTGGCGAAATGCTGGCACCCCGTCGCCCGCGCCTGCGATGTCGGCCCCGCGCCGGTAAAAGCCACCCTGCTGGATGAGCAGCTGGTGATCTACCGCATTAAAGGCCAGGTGGTGGTGGCCCGCGATGTCTGTCCCCATCGCGGCGTACCGCTGACGCTCGGTTTTCACGATGAAGAGGGGATCGTCTGCCCCTATCACGGGCTGCGCTTCGGCGAAGAGGGCCGCTGCAACCGCATCCCCTCCAGCCCTGACCAGCCTGTTCCGGCTAAGCTTCATCTCACCGCATTTGCGGTGGAGGAGCGCTACGGCCTGATCTGGACCTGCCTGGACTTCGATCCGCAGGATCCTGTGCCGCTGCCGGTCATGCCGCACTGGCACGATGAGGGCTTTCAGCAAATCAACTGCCCGGGGTTTGAGGTCAAGGGTTTTGCGGGTCGTCAGGTCGAGGGGTTTCTTGATGTGGCCCACTTCGCATGGATCCATACCGACACCTTTGCCGATCCGGATAATCAGGTCGTGCCGACCTACAGCACCCAGGAGACACCGTCAGGCTTCAGTGCCGATTACTGGAGTTCGGTGAGCAACTATCCCCCGAGCGCCGGTTTTCGGGCGCCGGAGGGGTTCCAGTGGTTACGCCATTTTGAAATGCATCTGCCCTTCACCGCCACCCTGACCATCCATTTCCCCGGCGATGATCGGCTGGTGATCATGAACGCCGCCTCGCCGGTCTCCTCGCGGATCACCCGCATGTTTGCGCCCATCGCGCGTAATTTCGATCTGCACGTGCCGGTGGAAGAGGTGCACGCCTTCAATCTGCGCATCTTTGAGGAGGATCGCCTGATGGTGGAGACGCAGCGTCCGGAAAGATTGCCGCTGGATTTAACCCTTGAGGCCCACATTCCCGCCGACCGCAGCTCCATCGCCTACCGCCGTGGTCTTAAGAAAATGGGTTTCGGCGACTTTTTCCTTGTCTGAAGGAGCACCATCATGAGCGAACTACTCGATGTTGTTGTGGACGGCCTCTGGCGCCAGGGGAGCCACAGCCTCGCCGTCAGGCTGGTGGCCGAAAACGGTTTGCCGCTCCCCGTCTGGCAGCCCGGCGCGCATATCGATGTGCATCTGCCCTGCGGGCTTATCCGCCAGTATTCCCTCACCGGAGCGCAGCGCGAGCAGGAGGGGTATCTGATTTGCGTGGCGCTGGAGAGCGGCTCCCGCGGCGGGTCCCGCTATATTCACCAGCAGTTGCGCCCCGGCCAGAGGCTGGCTATCTCCCGCCCGCGAAATCTGTTCCCTTTACTGTCGGCAGAACGGGTGATGCTGCTGGCGGCCGGGATTGGCATAACGCCGCTGTATGCCATGGCATTACAGCTGGAGGCGCAGGGGGTGCCCTTTACCCTGCACTATTATCTGAAAACCCGTCATCACGGGGCCTTTGTCAGGGAGCTGCAGCAGGCGTTCAACATCGGGAGTGTAGTGATTCACTGTTCGAGTGAGGGGAGCAGCGCCCGCCATCACCTGTCCGCCGCGCTGGCAGAATCAACATCCGGGACCCCGATTTACCTCTGTGGACCCGCTGGCTTTATGGCGCATGCACGTCACGCCGCGCTGGAACAGGGCTGGCCGGAGACGCTGATCCACAGCGAAGCCTTCCAGCCCCTCGCAACGCCTGCCGACGCGCAGGCGGGAGAGACCTTCTGGGTGACCCTCGCGTCATCCGGTGAACGGTGGCCAGTGCCCCCGCATCAAACCATCGCCCAGGTCCTTCAGGAGAACGGCATCGACGTTCCCCTCTCCTGCGAGATGGGGATTTGCGGGGCCTGCCTGACCCCGGTGCTGGAGGGGATTATTGACCACCGCGACACCGTTCAGTCGGCGGCTGAAAAATCGGCCAGCACACAGCAGATTGCCCTTTGCTGCTCGCGCAGCCGGTCAGCGGATCTGCGTCTGGATATGTAAGTGTTCCGGCGGCGTCTGCGTCAGAACCCTTCCAGCACAATCTTCCCGACCGCACGCCCTGTCTCTAACTGAGCATGGGCTTTCTGCAGATTTTCCGCCGAAATCGCCCCGTAGTGTTCACCCAGCGTCGTGGTGATAATTTTATCGTCAATCAGCCCGGCAACCCGGGTCAGCAGCTGGTGCTGCGCAATCATATCGGCGGTCTCAAACATGGAGCGGGTGAACATAAATTCCCAGTGCAGGGAGATGCTTTTTGCCTTCAGCGGGCGGGCGTCAAGCGTCTCGGGATCGTCAATCAGCGCCAGTTTCCCCTGCGGTGCCAGGGCCTTAATGATCTCCGCGTAGTGCGCTGCGGTGTGGTTCAGGCTGGCGACGTGGGTCACCTCTTTGATCCCTGCGGCGGCGAGGGCTTCCGACAGCGGTTTGCTGTGATCGATAACATGATGCGCCCCCGCCTCCTGCACCCATTTCTGGCTTTCGGGACGTGACGCCGTACCCACGACGGTCATTTTCGTCAGCTTACGCGCCAGCTGCACCAGGATCGAACCCACCCCGCCTGCAGCACCGACGATCAGCAGGGTATCGCCTTCGTTACCCTGCTCCTGAACGCCCAGGCGATCGAAGAGCATTTCCCACGCGGTGATGGCGGTTAACGGCATCGCCGCGGCAGCAGCGTTATCCAGGGTTTTGGGCTTGAGAGCCACAATACGCTCGTCCACCAGCTGGAACTCGCTGTTGCTGCCCGGCCGTCCCAGCGCCCCGGCGTACCAGACTTCATCCCCCGGGGTGAAAAGCGTCACCGCTTCGCCCACCGCGGCAACAACCCCTACCGCATCCCAGCCGAGCACTCGTGGGGTATCGCCGCTAAACCCGGCGCGGACCTTGGTATCCACCGGGTTAACGGAGATGGCTTTTACTTCAATCAGCAGATCGTGACCTGTCGCCACCGGCTGCGGCACTTCGATATCCTGCAGGTAGGCGATGTTGTCAGGGGCGGAACGGGTAATGGCAATGGCTTTCATAATCTCTCCGGCGTTTTATCGTGTGAGTCGCAATAATTTGATGGTAAAGCGAAGCTGTGACGGGAAAAATAGCCTCGCGGAGACAAGACTTATACTCGGGAGATGAAAATGTTTCGGCTTGAAGATTTGTTACTGTTCGTGCGGGTCTCGGCCCTGAGCAGCTTCAGCGATGCGGCGCGTGAAGCGGGCGTGCAGCCGGCGCAGGTCAGCTCCGCTATCAAACGGCTGGAGTCGTCTCTCGGCATCCGGCTCTTTGCGCGCTCCACCCGCAGCCTGCGCCTGACGCCGGAGGGCGAAGCCTGGCTTCCCTACGCCCGCCAGATGCTGGATGCGATGTACGCCGGAATGCAAAAAATTCGCGCGCCCGAAGAGGAGATCTCCGGCACGCTGCAGATTGCCGTCCCGTCGGATCTGGGCCGCCATCTTCTGCTCCCGGTGTTTCAGGCGTTCGACAAGCGCTATCCGGCATTGCGGCTGCGCATCTTTTTCTCCGACCAGGTCGCCGACGTGTTTAAAGATCCGGTTGATATCGCCTTTCGCTACGGCACGCCGGAAGATGCATCGTACATTTCGCTCCCGGTCGCGCCGGATAACCGCCGCGTGCTGGTGGCCTCTCCCGAGTGGGTCGCCCGCCACAGTGAGCCCTCGCACCCCGATGAGTTAAGCCGGGTCAACGCCCTTACCTTTGTCCTGCGCGGTCGCCTTCACGATCGCTGGACCTTTTTCCGCGACGGCGAAACCCACAGCGTGAGCGTCAGCGGCACCATGATGAGCGATGATGCCGAGGTCATCCGCCGCCTGGCGGTCGCCGGGGCGGGCGTGGCCTATAAATCCAGGCTGGACGTCGCAGAAGATCTCCGCGCCGGCCGGCTGCAGATCTTGATGAAGGAGTATGAGGGGGAAAGCGTGCCGCTGAATATGATCTGTCCGCACCGCAAACAGCTGTCTGCGGGCGTCAGATTATTGTATGAAGCGGTTAAAGCGTGCTGTGAAGGTCAGTCAGCGCACGATGATGTAATTTGATCACCGCTTTTTTAACCGTCCCGGGGCGGGTGGTAAAACAGCCCGGCTTATGGGGTTCGCCCGGCATAAAAATGGCAAACATCCCCGGCTTCAACGTCACGGACTGCTGATTTTCAATGCGGTCGCAGAGCTGATAGTCCTCCTCCTCGTGCCACTCATCGCAGTCCCGGGCGCTCTCCGCCAGGCCGAAATAGATGTGCTCTTCCCCCTCCAGCAGGATCTGGATATCGATGTAGGCGCGGTGCAGTTCCGCGCGTTTTTCCTCTGCACGCTGGGTCGCAAACTGCATCACATTCACCCACATCTCTTCCCCCTGCAGCGGATAGCTGCCCGGCGCCAGCTGCGCCAGCCCCGCGCTCAGCGCCTGGTCGATCGCCTGACAAAACACCGCCGACAGACCGGCAGCCTGCATGCGGTTGATATCCCCCAAAATCATTGCCACGCTCCTTTTGCCCACAATGCCGCGCCCAGCAGCCCCGCGTCGCCGCGATGGCGGGCTGAGCTGAGTTCGATCTGATAAACGCCTGGCTCCTGCGCCAGGTAGTGCTGCACCTGCGACAGATAGCCGTCGGCGAGGCCAATACTGCCGCCTATCACCACCCGCTGGCAGTCGGTCAGGGCTTTCAGATCGGCAATTAACCGCGCCAGCGTACGGGCAGAGCGCGCAATCAGCGCCACCGCCTGGGCATGACCCTCTGCGGCATGGGCAAAAATGGCTTTCGCATCCAGCCCGCAAAGCTCCCCTTCTGCCGCCGCGGCGATGCCCCGGCCCGAGGCGATGGCTTCCACGCAGCCGATCCGCCCGCAGCCGCAGCGCGGCCCGTTCGGGTCGGCCAGGGTGTGGCCGCAGTGCCCGGTCAGCCCGCCGGAGCCGGTCACCAGTTTGCCGTTATGGACAACCCCGCCCCCCACGCCGGTCGACACGGTGATAAACACCATATCGCGGACGGCGTGCGGCATGTGTTGATACTCCGCCAGCGCCGCGGCCTGGGCATCGTTCAGGGCTACGCCGGGAAGCCCGGTCAGAGCCGACAGATATTTCACCAGCGGGAAATGCGACAGCCCGCCGAGGTTTGCCGGGTTAATCGAGGTGAGCACGCCCTCCTGAATAATCCCGGTCGAGGCGACAGCGAAGTGCTGTGCCCGCGAGTAAAGCGGCGTCACCAGTTCACTCAGCGCCGCTTCCAGCGCATCCGGCGTTTTGCTGGCGGGAGTGGGGATCTCCCGGCGCTCAATAATCTTCTGCTCGCTGTCCACCAGCGCCGCGGCGAGTTTGGTCCCGCCGATATCCATCGCCAGGGCGATCATTTTGTCGCTCCCTGCAGGGCATCGCGATACCACTGGCAGATATGCTCCAGCCGGGTGATGGCAGAGCCGACCGTCACGGCCCATGCCCCGTGCGCAATGGCCTGCGCCGCCAGCGCCGGTGAGTTGTAGCGCCCTTCGGCCACCACCCGGCAACCGGCCTGGCTCAGGGTTGAAACCAGCGCCAGATCCGGCTCGACGGGGGTGACGTCTGAGGTGTAGCCCGAAAGCGTAGTCCCAATCAGCTCAACCCCCAACCGGCGGCAATACAGCCCGTCCTGCTCTGAGGCGCAGTCGGCCATCGCGATCAGCTGATGGTGCCGGATGCGCGCCAGCAGGGCCTCGACCGGTACAGGACGCGGGCGCTGCGTACCGTCAAAGGCAATGATGCTGGCCCCCGCCTCGGCCAGCGCATCCACATCCTCCAGCCACGGCGTAATGCGCACCGGGGTGTCGGGCAGATCGCGCTTCACGATGCCGATAACCGGCACGCTCACCACGGCGCGTACCGCCCGCAGGTTTTCAATCCCTTCGATGCGCAGCGCCACGGCACCCGCCTGCTCTGCCGCCAGCGCCATCGCCGCAACGATCTCCGGCTTATCCAGCGGGCTGTTGGGTACCGGCTGACACGAGACGATCAGCCCGCCCCGGGCCTTAACGTTTGCATCCAGTTCATCAAGAAACGACATAACTCCTCCGTTTAAAATTCAGCCTTTGTGTCTGGCAAGCTGGCTGGCTTTGTCGCCAGCGATAATGGCGCCGCTGAACGGTTTACCGTCGATGGCATCGTGGGTACGCAGGGCTTCAGGGTGCAGCCAGCGCTGAACCCGGGACGGCATATCAAAGCCAATCAGCAGGATGACGACGAACGTCAGGCCAAACGACAGCGAGCAGAGCGCGGTACCCAGATCCAGACGCTGGGCGATAAACGCCCCCAGAACCGGGGCCAGCGCGCCGCCGAGCGCGCCGACGTTATAGGTAAACCCGAGCCCCGCCGCGCGCTGTTCGGTATCAAAGTAGCCACCGATCAGTTTAGGCAGGATCCCGGAGATACCCTGGCCAAGCATCTGCTGGAAGAAGAGCAGCAGGCCCAGCACCCAGACGCTGCTGCCGCCAATGGTGAAGACCGGAACGATCAGCAGCTGGGAGGCCAGCAGGCTACAGACATAGGCCTTGCGCGTGCCCAGCCAGTCGCCAAGGAAGCCCCCGGCGCAGCAGCCTGCCGCCGCGCCAAAACCGCTGAAGAACAGCACCTGGGCAACGGTTGCGGGGTCGTAAGCCAGGTCGGTTTTCAGATACGTCGGTAGCAGGGCCTGAATCGGCCAGGAGTATAAGAAGGCAAACAGCACCACCACCATCAGGGTGACGCCGGTCGGCCAGCGCTTGCCGCTGCTTTGCACCATAAAGCTGATAAAGATCCCCGCGCACAGCAGGCCGAGAATGGCCACAATCGCGGCGCTCTCCAGCTGGCCTGCGAAGCAGAACCACAGCGAAACGGCGGCCACCAGGGTCATGGCGATGTTGATAAACCGGTGTTCGCCGCGATAGAGAATATCCACCATGGTTTTGACCGGCGTATTGCCCTGCTGCTTCTCTTTCCAGTCTTCCGCTTCCGGGATATTTTTTCGCAGCCAGAGGGCAAAGACGATTGGCAGAATGCCGATGAAGAACAGCGCCCGCCAGCCCCACTCCGGCACCACCAGGCTGTAAACCTGCGCCGCCACCACCGCGCCGACGGAGAAGCCCGAGATCAGGAAACCACTGGCTTTATTACGCAGGTGTTTAGGCCAGCTTTCAATGACATAGGTGGCGCTGGAGCCATACTCCCCCGCCATCCCCATGCCGATCACCAGCCGGGCGATAAACATGGTGGTGTAGCCCTGGGCCAGACCGCAGGCCAGCGTCCCGACGGAAAAGAGAACAATGCTGCTGACCATCGCCAGACGACGACCGTAGCGATCCCCCATCGCGCCCAGTACCAGGCCGCCGAACCAGCGGGAGATAAAGGCGGCGGAGATCAGACTTGCGGCGTGCAGGGTGGTCAGGCCGAATTCGGTTTTTATATCGGTTAAAACAAGGGCGATGAGGACAAAATCAAAACCATCAAGAACATAACCGACCCAGGCGGCAGAAAACGCGCGCCACTGCTGACGGTTAAGGCAACGATACCACGGGACATTTTGTGTCATTGTATTCATGTCAGTCTCCGCAATGGGTAAACCCATACGCTGTTTTTGTAGGATACAGCTTCAGTGATGCCGGGTATGCCCGGCATCCGGCGTTGTCTTATTGTTGTTCTTGCTGGAGCAGCTGCGCTAACGCCCGCAGCTCAGGCAGGTACTTCTCATCCACAGGGGCAAACGGCTTGCGGCACAGCGGAACATCAATCACGTCCATATAGTGCAGCACCGTTTTCAGGCCACGGAACACGCCCACTTTGATCAGCAGGTCGATGACCTCGTTACATTTCGTCTGCAGCGCGCTGGCGGTGGCGATATCCCCCTCCTTCAGCGCTTTAACGATCCCCTGATAGCGCCAGCCCATGATGTTATAGGTGCTGCCGATGCCGCCGTCCGCGCCCGCCAACAGGCCGGAGGCGAAGATCTCATCGTAACCGTTGTACAGCACCAGATCCGGATGCGCCCGGCGGATCTGCTCCATCTGGAAAAGATCGCCGGAAGTCTGTTTCAGCGCGCCGACGCCCGGCAGGGTCACCAGGGTGTTGATCTGATCGAGCGAGAGCTTGACCCCGCTCAGGGCCGGAATGTTGTACACCACCATCGGCAATCCATCCGCCGAATCAATAATTCCCCGGTAGTGATCGCAATGCTCTTCAAAGCTGAACGGATAGTAGAACGGCGTGACGGCAGAGACGGCGTCATAGCCAAAACGGCTGGCGGCCTGGGCCAGCTGCTGGCTCTCATGGGTGCTGACGGTGCCGACATGGGCAATCAGGGTCACTTTGCCTTTTGCCTCTTCGGCGACGATCTCCAGCACTTCCTGACGTTCGGCGCTGTTTTGCACAAAGGCTTCACCGGTGGAGCCCCCGACATACAGGCCGTCAATCCCCTGAGCGATGTTGAACCGCACCAGCTGGCGCAGGCTTTGCGTATCCAGCTTCTGCTGGCGATCGAAGGGGGTAAGCAGTGCGGGCATAACCCCTTTAAGCGTGACGGACATAGATACCTCGAATGTGTTGTGATGACGTTTTAACGGTAGACCTTTATACCTGTTATACCAGACACATTAAAAACAGCGCGATCGAAATGCGCGGAACGCGATCTACTTCACTAAACGATCGAGGTTATTTGCGGCGCTTTTTGCCCTGCTCGAAGGCGTGCCAGGTGGCGAAAACGCTGGTGAGGTGGGCCTGTAACGCCTGTTCAGCGGCATCGGGATCGCGGCTGCGGATGGCGTTAAAGATGGCGATATGTTGTTGATAGCTGGTGTTATTGTGCTCGTGCAGCGCCTGCTCAGGTACGGCAGGACGGGCGGCGATCAGCCAGTCGATCAGCGCCACGTGGATCGACATAAAAATAGGATTGTTGGGGATCTCCGCCAGCACGCGGTGAAACTCCACGTCGGAGCGGATAAACAGGGCATTGTCATCCAGCGACTGGCTGTTCAGCTCCAGCGCTTTTTCCAGCAGGGCAATCTGCTCATCGCTGGCATGCTGGGCGGCGTGGCGCACCAGGCTGGATTCAAAGAACAGGCGCAGCTGCTCAAAGTGGGCAATCCCGCCCGGATGGGCGAGAAAATCTTTCGCCATACCGGAAAGCTCGCTGATGATGGTATCCGCAGACGGACGCGAAATACGGGCGCGCTCGCCGTTCTGGATCTGCACCAGCCCTTTACGCTTTAACGCCGCCAGCGCCTCGCGCACCGAAGGCCGCCCGACGTTAAAAAAGGCCATCAGCTCGCGTTCGGAAGGCAGCTGCTCCCCTTCAGCGAACTCGCGGCGGCGGATCATCTGCTCCAGCTCTTCTTCCACCATCTCGGACAATTTTTTGCGCGCCAGCGGGCGGCGACGCAAGGTGCGCCCAATGGTCTCAGAGGAGATTTCTGTCTGTTTTTCGCTGGAAAGAGTCATAGACGTTACATCGTAAGAAGTTGAGTTAAGGAGTTCTTTATCATACCACAGGCGTTTGTGCCAGGTGTTATGGGTTACGCAGGCGGCGGGGATAACTGTAGTGCAGACATCGACTTATATAGCGCTGGGCCCAGGAATATTGCCAATGGTATAATATCGGAATAATTCTCAATTGCAGATATTACTCTTTTTAAATATCGCCCTCACCATTTAAAGATTATTAAACTTGACCAGGCGTTCAAATATTACTTCGCAGAGTAATATTGTTTCCGAACCGAAAAATTTAAAATAAATTTGCACGCTAAATAACCCCAGTTTTTTTAAAGCCGAATAAAAAAAGAATTTCTGAAATATAGACAGCAAGAATAAAGATGTACAACTCCGCGCAACCGGTTTCAACGGTGCGCACCCGCACGCCCGTTGTCGCGCCGGGCATGACAGCTTTTTTAATAAGCAGGCGAAGCAATGTAAATGCCCCTGTGCTGCCTCTTAAATAAATTTAACAACGGCAACAACGGGGTAGAAAAATAATAAACAAACTTTCAGGCGCTCATAAAAAAGTATTATTGTCGGAAGATAAAGACATTCCATAGTTATCTCCATAGCGGGACTGTAACATGTGATAACACTTTTACACATCCGTTAAGCCACGCTAAAACATTGTCATCTCTGTGACCCTAACCCTTTGAATATCTCTGCATATTCGAAGCGCCGAGTCCGTTAGTGATTTTATTTATCTCTCCGCGGGAGGGATAAATAAACTTACCCAAAATTCTTTCCCGACCACCCAGAAATATTGGGCGAAAGCGTATTGTCATTAACGACTTAACACGGAGCACATTAATGCCATCGCAAACATAAAAATCAATCCCGTACGACCCGGCGCATTCTTTTCGCACAATTTTTAAACAGCGAAAACGAATGATGATAGCGATCCAAGCTTGAGGTAATTATTTATGGCCGAACAATATGATTTTACTGTCACGCTGCATGACCTCGAATTTATTCTGAAGCAGATCAAGATCTCCGAATCGGCCACCAAAGCCGACGGGACGATCGACGGCGACGCGCTGCGTGATGCGGTGGGCGACCCGCTTCTCCCCTACGGCATACGTACCGTCGACGGCTCGTGGAACAACCTGATCCCCGGCCAGGAGATGTACGGCTCAGCCGACCAGAATATGCCAAGGCTGGTACCGCTGGATCTGGAGGCGATAAAAAACGACCCCGAGCTGGCTAAATACCTGACCGCCTCCGGCCCGAACAGCATGGTGACGGACGCCGACCCGCGTACCATCAGTAATATTATCTCCGACCAGACCGCCAGTAACCCGGCGGCGGTCGAGGCGGCGGAAGGGCTGAAAGACGCCCCCGGCGGCGGCACCAGCGAGAACGGCAGCCTGTCGATCCCTAACCTCTCCCCGGACGTTGGCCTCTCTCCGGCCTTTAACGGCTGGATGACCTTCTTCGGCCAGTTCTTCGACCACGGTCTGGATCTGATCCCCAAAGAGGGCAACGGGATCGTGTTTATCCCGCTGATGCCTGACGATCCGCTGTATGTCCCCGGCTCCCCGACCAACTTCATGCTCCTCACCCGGGCGAAGGTGGACGCCACCCACAACACCGTGAACACCACCACCCCGTGGATCGACCAGAACCAGACCTACACCTCCCATCCGTCGCACCAGATCTTCCTGCGCGAATACACCTTCATCGATGGCAAACCGGAGCCAACCGGTCATCTGCTGGATGGCGTACACGGGATGGCTACCTGGGGTGAAGTCAAAGCGCATGCCCTGCAGTTCCTCGGCATTCAGCTGACCGATGCGGATATCTTCAACGTGCCGCTGCTGGCTACCGACCGCTACGGCAACCTGATGCTCAGCGCCAGCGGCAAGGTGCAGATCGTTACCGCTCACGGGCTGGTGGAGGCCGACGGCGGACGCCTGCCGCCGGACACGCTGCGTACCGGCCACGCCTTCCTCGATGATATTGCCCATACCGCGGTGCCAAAACTGGACGCCAACGGCAATCTGCTGGCCGATACCAATGATGTGATCGGCGGCGCACCGGAAGCGGGCACCTACGATAACGAGCTGCTCGATCGCCACTTCATCACCGGCGACGGTCGCGGCAACGAGAACATCGGCCTGACCGCCGTCCACTCGGTGTTCCACGACGAACATAACCGCCTGGTGGAGCAGTACAAAGCCACTATTCTCGGGTCAGGCGATATCAGCGTGATCAACCAGTGGCTGATGCCGAACCATCAGATCACCGAGATCCCGGCGGATACCAGCACCCTGGTGTGGAACGGCGAATACCTGTTCCAGGCCGGTCGCTTCACCACCGAGATGGAATACCAGCACCTGGTCTTCGAAGAGTTCGCCCGTACCGTCCAGCCGGCGGTCGACCCGTTCGTCTTCTCGAACACCGCCGACATCAACCCGGCGATCTTCGCGGAGTTCGCCCACGTGGTGTACCGCTTCGGCCACTCGATGCTCACCGAGACCGTGGATCGCACCACCTTTGACATGCAGAGCGACGACCTCGGGCTGATCCAGGCCTTCCTCAATCCGCTGGCCTTCGATAACAACGGATCGCTGGATAATCAGGCGGCCATCGGGGCCATCGTGCGCGGCATGACCCGTCAGGTGGGGAACGAGATCGACGAGTTCCTGACCGGGGCGCTGCGTAACAACCTGGTCGGCCTGCCGCTGGATCTGGGGGCACTTAACATCGCCCGCGGCCGCGACACCTTCATGCCGACCCTCAACCAGGCCCGGGAACAGTTCTTCACCCTCACCGGCAACAGCGAGCTGAAACCCTATGAGAGCTGGGCAGATTTCGCCGCGAACCTGAAAAATACCGCCTCGATCCTCAACTTTATGGCCGCCTACGGCCAGCATCAGCTGATCCTCAATGCCACGACCATCGCCGAAAAACGGGCTGCGGTTGAGTTCCTGCTGTTTGGCCCGGCCGATGACGCCACCCGCGCCGATGCCTTTGATTTCTTCAACAGCACCGGGGCGTGGGCGACCAAAGAGTCCGGCCTGAACATGGTCGACTTCTGGATTGGCGGCCTGGCGGAACGGAAAATGGAGTTCGGCGGCATGCTCGGCTCCACCTTCAACTTCGTCTTTGAGACGCAGATGGAGATGCTGCAGGACGGCGACCGCTTCTACTACCTGAGCCGTACTCAGGGGCTGAACATGCTTAACCAGCTGGAGGCTAACTCGTTTGCCGCGCTGGTGATGCGTAACAGCGACCTCGGCGACGAAGGCTCGTCCCACGTTCACGCCAGACTGTTCATGACCCCGGACCATGTCCTGGAGGTGAACACCGGAGTGCAACTGGGGGCCGATCCAAAATGGGGTAACGCGCTCAAGGACCTGCTCACCCCGCTGGTGATACGTAAAGCGGCCGGGGCGGATGTTGACGGCGACGGCAAAGCGGACGGGGCCTACCTCAAATACTCCGGTCCCGGCCACGTGGTGCTCGGCGGCTCCGCCGGGAATGACACCTTAATCGGCGGCCTGGGCATCGACAGCCTGTGGGGTGACGGCGGTAATGACCGTCTCGACGGCGGCGACGAAGCCGATACCGTTCACGGCGGCGACGGGGACGACATCATCACCGACACCGGGACACCGGTGGGCGGCGCTGACTTCCTGCACGGCGATGCCGGGAACGACGTCATCTTCTCGGGCAACGGTAACGACCTGAGCTTCGGCGGCAGCGGTCAGGACTTTATTGTCGTCGGCGAAGACGCGCAGGAGGTGTTCGGCGGGCTGGATAATGACTTCATCCTCGGCGGCTCCGGCGGCGACGCGCTGCTGGGCAACGAAGGCGATGACTGGATTGAAGGCGGCGACGGCTTTGACTCCCTGACGGGCGAAAACTCCGAGCTGTTCTTTAACAGCACCATCGTCGGCCACGACGTGCTGAACGGTCAGGGCAACGACACCGACTACGACGGCGAAGCGGGCGACGACATCATGGTGCAGGGCGCTGGCATCCAGCGTAACAACGGCATGGCGGGCTTCGACTGGGCGATCCACAAGGGCGACGTGGTGGGGGCCAACTCTGACCTTGGCATCCCGATCTTCGTTAACCAGCAGGAGTTTATCCTGCGCGATCGCTTCGACCTGGTGGAAGGCCTCTCCGGCTGGAAGTTTGACGACGTGCTCACCGGCACCGACCAGCCTGTGGGTACCGCGCCGGTGCAGGGTACCCCGCTCTCCAACAACCTCACCCTGGAAGGTGTCGCCCGCATCAACGGGCTGGATAAGGTGGTCGGCAGCACTCTCATCAACGGGGCCGTGGATGGCGTGGTGCTGAACCCGGACAACGGGGCGGACATCCTGCTTGGCGGCGGCGGCAGCGACCGCATCATGGGTAAAGCGGGTGATGACATCATTGATGGCGACGCCTGGCTGAACGTGCGGATCGAAGTCAGAGACAAACTGGATCCGACCAAAGTGATTAAGAGCGTCGACAGCATGAACGAGCTCAAAGCCGAGATGCTGAATGGCACCCTTAATCCGGGCCAGCTGCACATCGTGCGCGAGATCCTCTATGACGGTAACAAGGGCGAAACCGACGTGGCGCTCTACCGCGACGTAAACGGTAACTACAACTTTACCCGCAACGTCGACGGCAGCCTGACGGTCAACCATGCCACCGTCTCTGCAAACCTGCCGCTGGGTGACGGCACCGACCGCCTGCTCAATATCGAGCAGCTGGAGTTTGGCGATGGCGTGAAGCTGAAAGTGGCCGCGGAAAATGCCACCGGTAACGTCAACATCAGCAGCCAGGCGCCGGGCGTGGGCGATCTGCTGCGGGTCAACACCGTGGACCTGCTGGATGCCAACGGTCTGGCGGACAACCTCCCCATCACCTACACCTGGCAGGCGCTGATTAACGGAGAGTGGCGCGACCAGGCCACCGGCACCGAGTTCCGGGTGGGCAACGGTCTGGCCGGACGGCAGCTGCGGGTCACCGCCAGCTTCACCGACCGGATGGGCGATGCGGAATCCCTGGTATCGGCGGTGACAAGCGCAGTAGGCCCTCGCGATCAACCGACCCAGGGCGTGCCGGTGATCAGCGACCTGACCCCAACCCGCACCCTGGCCCTGACGGCTGACGTGTCGGGCATTACCGATGGCGACGGCCTGACCAACGGCAACAACTTCCGCTACCAGTGGCAGGCGAGTCTCGGTCTGGGCTTCGTCAACATTGCCGGGGCAACGGCCGCCACCTACACCCCAACCCAGGCGATGGTGGAGCAGCGGCTGCGGGTGATCGTCACCGTCACCGACGATGAAGGCAACCCGTCCGTCACCCTCACCTCCGCCCCAACCCAGGCGGTCGGCAACATGCTGGTCGGCACCAACGGCGCGAACACCCTGTTTGGTACCGCGGGCAGCGACTACATCGACGGCGGCGCGGGCAACGACACCCTGTTCGGGCTGGCGGGCGACGACGTGCTGATCGGCGGCACCGGCAACGACGCCCTGGACGGCGGCGCGGGTGCCGACCAGATGACGGGCGGCGTCGGGAACGACACCTACTACGTGGATGATGCGGGTGACGTGATTATCGAGGGCGTCAACGAAGGGACCGACAGCGTCAACGTGACCGCCGCCAGCTACGTGATGGGCAATAACCTGGAAAACCTGACCTACACCGGGACAGGCAACTTCAACGGCACCGGTAACGCACTGGCTAACACCATGACGGGCGGCAGAGGGAACGACACCCTGAACGGGATGGATGGCGACGACACGCTGTTCGGCCTTGCCGGGAACGACATCCTGATTGGCGGCAACGGTAACGACGGCATTGATGGCGGCCAGGGTGCCGACGCCATGACCGGCGGTCTGGGGAACGACACCTACACCGTGGACAACGCGGGCGATACGGTCGTTGAGGGGGCAAACGGCGGCAACGATGCCGTGAGAACCACCCTGACGACCTACACCCTGGCGGAAAACGTGGAAGTGCTCTCCTTTACCGGCATCGGCGGCTTCAACGCCACCGGTAACGCCCAGGCGAACACCATCACCGGCGGCACCGGCGTAGACCGGATCAACGGTGGAGGCGGGAACGACACCCTGACCGGTAACGGCGGCAACGACGTCTTTGCCTTCGGCGCCAGCTTCGGGCAGGACGTGATCACCGACTTCGACAGCAACGCCGCAGGGGGCCAGGACTTCATTAACCTGGCGGGAAGAGGCCTGACGGCGGGCAATTACCTGAACAGCATCTCGGTAACGGCCAGCGGTACGTCGACGGTCCTGAACTTCGCCAGCGGGGAGCGGATCACCTTAATGAACACCACGGTGAGTGCGATAACGGCAACGGACTTCCAGTTCAGTTAACGCACAGCGTAAACCCATAACAAGACCTCATTGATGTAATAAGGAGTGCCCTATGCCGCGCCAGTATAAGTCAACAGAACTGAAAAATGCCCTGAGGGGAACCAGGCCTGCATTTATTACCCTGCTGTTTTTTGGCAGCGTCATAAATATGCTTATGCTGGCGCCGGCAATTTATATGCTCCAGGTGTACGACCGGGTTCTGGCCAGCCAGAACACCACCACCCTGCTGATGTTAACCCTGCTAATCGTCGGGTTATACGTGGTTATCGGGATGATTGAGTTCGCCCGTTCCAGCGTAATGACCCGGCTCGGCAACCGGCTGGACGTCAAATTAAACCAGCTGGTCTTTAATGCCGCCTTTAAGCGCAAAATTGCGACGGGGGATAATAACCCGGCGCAGGCGCTGAACGAGCTGGCCCAGATTCGCCAGATCCTCTCCGGCAACAGCTTATTTGCCCTGCTCGATATTCCCTGGACGCCGTTCTATTTACTGGTGGCGTTCCTGGTGCATCCGCTGCTGGGCTATTTATCGCTGGGCGGGATCCTTATTTTGCTCTGCCTGACTGTCTTAACGGAACTCTCCACCAAAACGCCGATTCAGCAGGCGCATATGTTAAGCGTCAGCAATTCGATCATCCTCAATAAGCAGCTGCAGAACTCCGACACCATCGAAGCCATGGGGATGCTCGCCACCCTGAAAAACCACTGGCTGGAGGGACACAGCAAAGTGATGGTGCTCCAGACGCGCATCGCCGATAAATCTGCGGTTTACAGCAGCCTGAGCCGGTTTGTCCGCGTGCTGCTGCAGTCCATCTCGCTGGGCGCGGGTGCCCTGCTGGTCATCGCAGGCGAGATCACCCCCGGGCTGATGATTGCCGCCTCGATTATCCTCGGTCGCGTGCTGAGCCCGGTGGAGCAGATCATCGGCAGCTGGAAGCAGTTTGTGCAGTTTCGCAGCGCGTGGAAACAGCTGACGAAGCTGCTGGAGGAGTACCCGGCCCCCAAAGCGAACCTCACCCTGCCGACGCCGAAAGGCATCATCAGCGTCGAAGGGATCTTTGCCGCCCCTCCGGGGCAGAAAATCGCCACCCTGCGCAACGTCTCGTTCCAGCTGGAACAGGGCGAAGTGCTGGGGATCATCGGGCCGTCCGCCTCCGGCAAAAGCTCGCTGGCGAAACTGCTGGTAGGCGTGTGGCACCCGCTAAGCGGCAAAGTGCGGCTCGACGGGGCCGACATCTGCCAGTGGGATAAAAACCTGCTTGGCCCATCGATGGGCTATCTGCCGCAGGACGTGGAGCTGTTTGACGGCAGCATCGCCCAGAACATCGCCCGCTTTGGGCCCGCCGACAGCGAACTGATTGTCGCCGCCGCCCAGCTTGCCGGGGTCCACGAGATGATTTTACGTCTGCCGCAGGGCTACGACACCCCGCTTGGCGCCAGCGGCCATCAGCTCTCCGGCGGGCAGCGCCAGCGCATCGGTCTGGCGCGGGCGGTGTACAACAACCCGGCCTTTATCGTTCTTGATGAGCCCAACGCCAACCTCGATGACGCCGGGGAGATGGCCTTAATCAAAGCGATTACCGTCCTGCGCGAGCGCGGGCAAACGGTGGTGCTGATCTCCCATCGCCCGACCCTGCTCGGGGTGGTGAATAAAGTGCTGCTGATTAATGAAGGTGCCGTCCAGGCATTCGGCCCGCGCGAACAGGTGTTTGCCAACCTGCGCCAGGCCAACATGCTCAAATCGGTTCCTGTCGCCCCCGCCGCGGAAGGCCAGCCAGAGACCCAACAACCACCCCGTGAGGCATTATCATGAAAAACGATAACAAGAGCTCAGCAATGCCAGACGCCGAGATTGTCGATATCAATATCTGGCCGCCGTTGATTCGCGGTCTTGCGGTAATAATCATTGCGGTCGGCGGCTTTCTGCTCTGGGCGGTAAAAGCCCCGCTCGATGCCGGGGTGGTGGCCGACGGCACGGTGACGGTCTCCAGCAACCGCAAAACCATTCAGCATCTCAGCGGCGGTCGGGTGACCGACATCTATATGAAAGAGGGCGAAGTGGTGAAAAAGAACCAGGTTCTGATGCGCCTCGACACCCTGCAACTGGACATGCGCTACAGCGCGTTAAGCGCCCAGTATATTTCGGCGAAAACCAGCGAGGACCGTCTGCTGGCGGAGCGCAACGGCGACGACACCATTACCTTCAGCGACGGGCTGCTGAAAAACTTTGCCGGGAATAAACGCCTGGCCGAGAGCCAGCAGCTGCAGGCCAAACTTTTCGAGACGCGGCGCAAGAACATTCAGGACGAGCTGTCGATGATCGACGAGTCCCTTGACGGTCTGGTCGGGCAGACGGAGAACCTCAATAAAATTAAAGGCTACCGCGAGCATCAGTTCAATCTTATCAACAAAGAGCTGGGGGCCATCCGGGCGCTCAGCGAGAAAAACTACTACCCGAAAGCGCAGCTGATGGTGCTGGAGCGCGAGGCGGCGGAGATCTCCAGTACCGTGTCGGAGGATATTCTCAACATCGCCAAACTGAAATCCCAGCAGAACGAACTGCGGATCAAAGCCTACCAGGTGCAGCACCAGTACCTGCGGGAGGTGGAGTCTGAATTAACCCTGAAACAAAAAGAGGTGGCGATGCTGGAGGACGAGCTGCAGTCCACCCGTCATGAGCTGGATAACACGGTGATCCGCTCCCCGATTGACGGGGTGGTGCTCGACGTTAAAGTCAGCACCGTGGGCGGGGTGATCCAGCCGGGCGAACATCTGATGGATATCGTCGCCGCCGGCCAGCCGCTGCAGATCGACGCCAAAATCCCGGTGCAGGCGATTGATAAAATGGCCCCGGGGCTGACCGTCGACGTGATGTTCCCGGCCCTGAACCACGCCCTGCTGCCGACGGTGCCGGCCCGGGTACTGACGGTTTCGGCCGACCGTCTGACCGATAAAGTGACCCAGCAGCCCTACTATCTGGCCGAAGTGCAGGTCTCCCCGGAAGGGGTGCGCCTGCTGCGCGATCACAAGATCAAAGCCGGGATGCCCGCCAGCGTGACGATAAAAACCGGAGAGCGCACTTTCCTGAGCTACCTGTTTAAACCGCTGATGGCAAGGCTGGAGCTGGCGTTTAAGGAGATTTGACGCGGTGAAATGCCGGGGGCGCTTCGCTTGCCCGGCCTACAGGTCTGGTTTCGTAGGCCGGGTAAGGCGTAGCCGCCACCCGGCGATGCAATGTGGCCTAATCCCCTCACCCCGGTCATCTTCCATGGGGCTGAGGAATCCCCAGTAATTTTCTTATGCTTAACG
>NZ_VCBB01000023.1:0-37618 GCF_005843915.1 Enterobacter sp. MF024
GGGGGCAGACCGTGCCACTTTTTTTTGTGGGGATCCCTCAATCCACTGGGAGAGGCAGATGTTGAAAAACTTTCCAGAACTGTGACCTCACCACAAACGCATAAATGACAATGCCCTGAAAACCCTTGCCGACGCGCTTGCGCCTTTCTACGCTTATCTCACGCAGGGCAACCCCTTACACCGAATAAACCTGCCACCTGATGCGTTAACTTTTATCTGTGAAAGGGAGAGCCCCTATGCTGCGCCTCGTTATTCTGCTGGTCGTCACGCTCGTTTGCCCGTCGCTCTACGCGGCTCCCGTGGTATACACCATCGACACCCAGAAGACCGCCATCAAACTGTCGTGGCGCGCGTTCGGCGGGATCCCGTCGTGGGCGAATCTCAATGGCGTGACGGGGACGGTGACGCTGAACCCGGACAACGAATTTGACGATCGTATCCAGGTGACGGTTCCGGTCGCCACGCTTAAGGCCTCCAACAACCTGCTCACCTGGCAGCTGAAGAGCAACATGTTTTTTGACGCCGCGCGTTATCCGACCATCACCTTTTCCAGCACCCGGGTGGTGAAGCTCAAAGAAGATCACTACCGCGCGTTCGGCACGCTGACCGTGCGGGATCTCAGCCGTCCGGTGATCCTGGAAGCCACGCTCGATCCCCTGCCGGGTGAGGCGATCGCTCTGCACGCCACCACCGCTATCTCACGTTCGGCCTATAAGATGGATCGCTTTGCGTTGGTGGTTGACGATCGCATCGCCATTGCCATTGATATCCAGGCGAAACCGTCCCGCGCCTTATGACAGCGCGGCCTGATATTCACTTTATTCGATAATATTTATTAATAATTGACCCGGCAAAAACCGTATATTTACTCTATACTGCCTGACCACAAAGTGCGGCAAGAGATAAAATAATACGAACGTCGTAGGGCACCCCGCAAAATACGTTATTTACAGGAAGAAAAATCATACTTTTGTATTATTACAAATCTCAGCGGCAACTCTATTAGCTAACCTGAAAAAGATGTCAACACCGCAATTAAGAATCACCCGGCCTTTATAAATATAATGCACATAATACTGCCCTGCTCCGCATTTAATTAATAAAAACGGCAATTTTATCGCGATAAATTGTGATCAACCGCAATCTCCACAACCTGAAATCTCTATGAGATAATCACCTAAAAGCCACGCCCGGCAAGGCCTGCGGACTTACCACCCTCTGTAAATCGCCTTCTTAACTGTGCTACATAAAAGGTGAACGATCGGCTATCCTTTATTTCACCGCTTCGTCATTTGCGCTTTTAGTCCTTTCTGTCTATATCCTTTTAAAGCAATAATGAGACGCTAACAATATTAATAACAGGGATGACAAACCTGTCCGGCAGCACAAAAAACATTACAGCAGGTCACTATTTCTAACAAATAGTGTCTCCTTCGGGACGCTTAAATTCTGCTGACCAAAAACGAATTTATACACACAGCATGTCATTACACTCTGGTGGGAGTAATACAAATGAGTAAATTCACTGTCATCTCCAGACTGACGCATCAAGAAACCGTGGCAGAAGGCAACCAGATCGTTCTGGGCGAAGATTCCGTCATTAAGCTCCAGGCTGGCAGGGGTGATATTGCCAGTTATTCCCGCAGCAATAACGATCTTCTGGTCAGAATGACCAACGGCGAAACCGTGACCCTGAAGAACTATTACGTCAATAACCACAAGCTGGTGCTGGATGAAAACGGCGCGCTGTGGTGGATTGACGATCCGCTGGCGGTAGAGCGTTACCAGTCGATCCCCTCCACCGATGCGCTGATTGCGGGTAACGTCAGCAACTCATCAAGTGATACGCCAATCTGGCCGTGGGTGCTGGGCGGCGTGGCCGCAGCGGGCGGTATTGCCCTGGCAGCAGGCGGAGGTGGCGGCGGCGGTGGCGGCGGTGGTAGCGATCGAATCGATCCGGGTCCGGCCGTGCTGGATACCACGCCACCCGGCGCGCCGACCAACCTGCACTTCGCCAACGGTAACACCCAGCTTCTCGGCAGCGCCGAAGCCAACAGCACGGTGACCATCACCGATGCCAGCGGTAACGTGGTGGGTAAAGCCAAAACCAACGGCAACGGCGAGTTCACCGTCGAGCTGGGTACGCCTTACACCAACGGCGAAACCCTGACGGCGAAAGCCACCGACGGCTCCGGCAACGTCAGCCCGCCAACCAGCATTACCGCGGCGGACACCACGGCCCCGGATGCGCCAATGATCATCATCGCTGACGATGACGTCGGCAGCATCACCGGGGCGCTGAACAGCGGCGGGACCACCGACGATCCGCGCCCGGTCTTTAGCGGCAGCGGCGAGGCCGGTTCAACCATCACGCTCTATGACAACGGCAAAAACATCGGCAGCACGGTGGTGAACAGCGACGGCAGCTGGACGTTTACACCAACCTCCGATCTGGCTGAAGGTCTGCATCAGATCACCGCCAGCGCCACCGACCCGGCAGGCAATACTGGACCGGACTCCGAGGACTTTATCCTCACCATCGATACCATTGCGCCAGATGCGCCGGTGCTGCAGGTGATAGACAGCGTGGGCAACATCCAGGGGTTCGTCACCTCCGGCGGCTTTACCGATGCCACCCAGCCGGTGCTGAGCGGCACGGGCGATCCCGGCAGCACCATTACCCTCTACCATAACGAGCTGCTGCTGGCGGAGATCATCGTCCCGGACAACGGCTCCTGGAGCTACACCCCTGTTGAGCCGCTGATTGAAGGGGAGCACAGCTTCACCCTGACGGAGACGGATGTCGCGGGCAACCTGAGCCCCACCTCCGCGCCGTTTGAATTTACCGTTGACCGCACGCCACCGGCCGCGCCGAGTGGCCTCGCGATCAATGCCACCGGCACCATCCTCACCGGCAGCGCCGAGCCCAACTCGACGGTCACGGTCACCAATAACCTGGGCGAAAGCCTCGGCACCGCCACCGCCGACGTCAACGGAGCGTTCACGCTGACCCTGACTACCCCGCAGACCAACGGCGAAACGCTGAGCGCCGTTGCCACCGACCGGGCGGGTAACGAAGGCCCTGAGGCCCCGCTGATCGTACCGGATACCACCGCCCCGGCGGCGCCGACCGCCCTTGTCGTCGCCGAAACGGGCGACAGCGTGAGCGGTGAAGCGGAAGCCAACGCCCGCATCTCGATTCGCGACGCCACCGGCCAGGAGATTGGTACCGGCACCGTGGAGGCCGACGGCAAGTTCAGCGTCAACATCTCCCCTAACCAGCTCAACGGCGAAGTGCTGACGGTCTACGCCTTCGACACCGCCAATAACCAGAGTCCACCTGCTCAGGCCACGGCTAATGACTCCACGCCGCCGGCCCCGCCTGCCGGACTGGATGTTTCCGACGATGGCCTGGCGCTCACCGGCACTGCGGAAGCGGGCAGCACCGTGGTGATCATGGAAGGCACCAATAAACTCGGCGAAGTGGTGGTTAGCGAAACGGGGAGCTTCTCCTTCACGCTGCCTGTCGCCAAGCTGAACGGCGAGATCATGAGCCTGACCGCCACCGATCACGCGGGCAACACAAGCGATCCGAGCACGGTTGAAGCCGATGACATCACGCCACCGGCCACACCAATCATCACCAACGTGGCGGATAACGTGCCGGACATAACCGGTACCGTGGTGAGCGGGACCTTAACCGACGACCGCACGCCGCTGATCTCCGGCACAGGTGAGATCGGCACCAAAATTTTTGTCTACAGCGAGGCCATTCAGATCGGGATGACGGAGGTGGATTCGTCGGGCAACTGGTCGTTCCAGGTGCCCGCCAGTCTGACCGATGGGATCCACTCCCTGACCGCCGATGCCGTTGACCGCCGGGGCAATCACAGCCTGATCTCCGAGACCTGGACGATAGACGTTGATCCGGCGGCCCCAAATCCGCCGACCACCACGACGACCGCCACGGCGTTTGCCCTGAACGCAGAGCCCACGGGTGAAACGCTGATTTACAACGTGCTCAGCGACAACGGCGGCGATCACGTCAGCAACTTCTCGCTGGCGGAGGGCGATAAAATCGACATCAGCCAGCTGCTGGTGGGGTGGAATGGCGATCGCGGCACGCTGGGGGAATATCTCCAGGTCAACAGCAGCGATGGCAACACGGTGATCAGCATCGACCGGGATGGGACGGGCACCAGCTATGCTCCGGCCACGCTGGTGACGCTGGACGACGTCCAGACCACCTATGAGGAACTGGTGAATCAGAATCACATTATTACCGGCTAGTACGGACGATCCCCTCTCCCCTGCGGGGAGAGGGTTAGGGTGAGGGGCATCAGGCCGCACTGCAGCGCCGGGTGGCGGAGGTAAATGTAAAACGGTAACAACGTTGCCGTTTTTAATGTTTGCTCCCTCTCCCCATGGGAGAGGGTCGGGGTGAGGGTATCAGGCCGCACTGCAGCGCCGCCGGGCAATACACCGCGCACGACATTAAAAATATATCCCCCCATTAAATCAATAAATATCCTGACATTTATCACAATAATATCATTGCTACTAAATACCCTGGTTGCCTTAACTTATACCCTCATCTAAATAGCACAACACTTTATTATTTCAACCCCTGTAATTTACCCCTCCAAAATATATCATACTGACTATCAAGTTCATTACCGCTTAATTATTAATTCAGCCACGATGAAATATTCACCAAGGTTATTTCATCATGCATAACATTCCCATCTTATTAAATTTCCAGAATAAAACCGCCGTCACGCCTTGGTCCAGACGCCCAGCGAACCCGCACCGCGCCTGACCCCTTCTTTACCCCTTTGTAAAAAAATAACATTTTCAATCCTGCTAAACACTTATTCATCCCGGCTTAATTTGCGCTTCTGGTACTTTCTGGCTATATCAAAGTTAGTCAATCATGAATTCTCGCCATTATTTAAGACAAGGATTTTACCACCAAAAATATATACCCAACCGAATTACCCATTAAGAAGCTAGGGCTATATACCGCTGCCACCATCGCTATATCGGCAGCCCGTAATCACTTTTAAATAATTACCCTGGGTCACTGTTTTAAATAAACACTTTCCCTTCGGGTGGAGCTCAATCTGCTGAAAAGAAATGGCTAAAAATGCGCGCCATTTCACTGCACACTGCCGGGAGTAACACACATGAGTAAAATCACTGTCATCTCCAAACTGACGCACGTGGAGACGGTAACAGACGGGTCTCAGGTGACACTGAACGACTCCTCCATCGTGAAAATTAACGCCGAACGGGCCGACATTCTCGAGTACAACCGCAACGGTAACGACCTGATTATTAAGCTGGTCGATGGCGAAACCATTACCGTCAAAAATTTCTATGTCAGCGGCGATCAGGGCATCAGCCAGCTGGTGCTGGAAGAGAATAACGGCGCGCTATGGTGGATTGCAGACCCGATGGCAGGGGAAAGTTACCAGTCGATTGCTTCCATTGACGCCCTGCTGGCGGGCACTACCGCATCAACAAGCGAAGGCGCGGCGATCTGGCCGTGGGCGCTGGGCGGGGTGGCGGTCGCAGGGGGTATTGCCCTGGCCGCAGGTGGCGGCGGCGGCGGTGGCGGCGGTGGGAGCGACAGCGACGGCGGCAATAACAACGGTGGTGGCGGTGACAACGGCAACGGCAATGGCGGTAACCCAACCCTGCCGGGCACCGACCCGAACGACACCACGCCGCCGGGCGCGGCAGGCAACCTCAGATTCTCAGCAGACGGCACTAAACTTAGCGGGAGTGCCGAAGCCAACAGCATCATCACCGTGACCGATGCCAACGGCAACGTCATCGGCCGTGGCCAGACCAACGGCAACGGTGAATTCACCGTCGATCTCGGCAAGCCTTACACCAACGGCGAGACCGTCACCGTCACGCCGACCGACGGGGCAGGCAACGTCGGCCCGGGCACCCCGGTGACCGCCGCAGACACCACCCCTCCTGTCGCGCCGGTCGTTGCCAGCGTGACGGATGACGTGGGCAGCGTAACCGGATCGCTCACCAGCGGCCAGACCACCGATGACGCCCGCCCGACCTTTAGCGGCAGCGGCGAACCGGGTTCCACCATCACGATTTACGACAACGGCAACGCCATCGGCACCGCGCAGGTGAACACCGACGGCAGCTGGACCTTTACCCCGGCCACCGCACTTGGCGACGGGGCGCATCAGATTACCACCCGGGCTACCGACAGCGCGGGCAATACCGGACCGGCCTCCCCGGCCTTCAGCCTTACCGTTGATACCGTCGCGCCGAATGCGCCATCTGGCGTGACGGTGAATGACACCACCGGCAGCGTGCAGGGGCAACTTACCGCCGGGCAGAGCACCGACGCCAACCGCCCTTCCCTCAACAGCACCGGCGAGGCGGGCAGCACCATCAGGATTTATGACAACGGTCAGCTGGTAGGCCAGGCCACCGTGGGCGAGGACGGCAAATGGAGCTTCACGCCGGATAACCCGCTTGCCGACGGGCCGCACGCCATCACCCTGACGGAGACCGATCTGGCGGGCAACACCAGCGCCGCCTCCGAGCCGTTCGCCTTCACCATCGACCGCACGCCTCCGGCCCTGCCGACCATCAGCCTGATCCCTGGCGGCACCGAGGTCATCGGCACCGCCGAGCCGGGCAGCACCATCACCATCACCAACGGTTCCGGGGAGACCATTGGCACCGGCCTGACCGATGCCAACGGCGAATTCCGGGTTGAGCTCAGCGAAGCGCAAACCGAGGGAAATACCCTCAATGTGGTGGCCACCGATGCCGCCGGGAACGCGAGCCAGCCCGCTAACGTGGTGGTGGGCGATGTCACCCCGCCTCTCGCCCCGACCGACCTTGCGATCTCAGAGGACGGCTCCAGCGTCACCGGCAGGGCCGAAGCGGGCAGCACCGTCACCATTCGCGACGGCGATGACGTGATCGGCAGAGGCGTGGCTGATGCCGACGGTAACTTCGATATCATCCTCTCCACCCCAAGACTGAACGGCGAAGAGCTGGCGGTCACCGCCACCGATGCGGCGGGCAATACCGGGCCGGAAAACACCGTGACCGCCCCGGACGTCACCCCGCCTGAGGCCCCGGTCATCACAAGCGTAGTGGATAACGAGGACGACATCACCGGCGTGGTTCTCGACGGGCAGGTCACCAACGACACCCATCCGGTCATCAGCGGCACCGGTGAACCGGGCACCACCATTTACATCTACAGCGGCGAGGATCAGGTTGGTTTCGCCGAAGTGGACGCCGAGGGCAACTGGTCTACCGAGCTGCTGCTGGTCGACGACGGCGGCTACGTCCTGCGGGCGGAAGCGGTTGACCGTTACAACAACCACAGCCAGCCGTCCAACACCTGGAGCATCATTGTCGATGCCACCGCGCCGGACGCCCCGGCCATTACCCAGGTGATTAACGATCTGCCTGACTCCGCTGGGGTGATTACTAACAACAGCACCACCAACGACAACCGCCCAACCCTGTACGGCACCGGTGAGGCCGGGTCGACCATCAGCATTCGCGTGGACGGCGTGGAGGTCGGCACCGCGCAGGTAGGCAACGGCGGCGAGTGGAGCTTCACCCCTGCCACCGCCCTTGAGGATGGTCCGCACGACATCAGGGTGGTGGCGAAAGATGCCGCCGGTAACAGCAGCGCCGAATCCGGTGCCTTTACGTTAACCGTGGATACCACCGCCCCTGAGGTGCCGGTCATTACCCGGGTGGAAGATAACACCGGCAGCGTGCAGGGCGATGTGACCAACAACGTGCCGACCGACGAAACCCGTCCGGTGATCCACGGCACCGGCCCGGCAAACTCGCAGATCAGCCTCTATGAAGGCACCACCCTGCTCGGCACCGTTACCACCAATGGCGACGGCGTCTGGAGCCTGCAGCTGGCCACCCCGCTGGTAAATGGCACCCACGCGATCGTCGCCACCGTCACCGACGCGGTGGGCAACACCTCCACCTCGGAGAGCTTTAACCTGGTGGTGGATACCCTGGCCCCGGGCACCCCGGCGTTGCCGACGATCACCGTCAACCCTGACGGCGGCGAGCAGCAGCCTCTCTCCCCCGGCGGCAGCACCCGCGACACCACCCCAACCCTGAGCGGTACCGGCACTGAAGGGGATGTCGTCACCATCTACAACGGCACCACCCCTATCGGCGAAACCACCGTGCAGCCGGACGGCACCTGGACCTGGACCCCGCCGGACGGGCTGCCGAATGGCACCTACGATCTCAGCCTGACCGTGACCAACAAAGACGGCGCGGGCAACGAGAGCGCCCCGTCGCAGTCGGTGAGCATCACCATTGATACCGAGGCGCCGGACCAGCCTGCCGCTCCGGTCATCACCGATAACGTCAGCGAAATCACCGGCCCGGTGGGCAACAACGGCGCGACCAACGACACCCGCCCGGTGATCAGCGGCACCGGCACGCCGGACGACATCATCAGCATCTATGACCAGACCGCGGCGGGCAACGTCAAGGTGGGCGAAGCGGTGGTCGACGTTAACGGCAACTGGAGCTGGCGTCCTGCCGATGAACTGGCCCAGGGTCAACACAGCTTTACCGTCACCGCCACCGACGAAGCGGGTAACGTCTCGGTGGTCTCTAATACCGTCACCGTGACCGTCGACAGCCAGATCCCGGCGATCCCGACTATCGGCAGCGTGGATGACAACGCAGGCCCTGTCACCGGCAACATCCCGGCGGGCAGCAGCAGCAACGGCAATACCCCGACCGTGACCGGCACCGGCGAAAACGGCACCACCGTGATCCTTTACAGCAACGGCGTGGAGGTCGGGCGTGGCCTGGTCACCAACGGCAGCTGGAGCATCACCACCCCGGAACTGAAAGATGGCCCGACCACCCTGACCGTGGCGGCGGTGGATGCCGCCGGTAACGTCAGCGGTCAGGGCAGTGATTTTGCCTTCACCGTCGACACCGTACCGCCGGGGATCCCGCAGCTGCTGGAGATCTCCAACAGCACCCTCGCCGACGGCACCCTGTACGTGAACAACGCCACCCCAACCCTGAGCGGCAGCGGTGAGCCTCTGAGCACCATCACCGTCTTTATCGACGGCAATTCCGTGGGCCAGGTCCAGGCCAACGCCCAGGGTCAGTGGACGCTGCCGCTACCTGAGGGCACCGTGCTGGCGAATGACAACCACACCATCACCGTGGTAGCGAGCGACGCCGCGGGCAACACCAGCGAAAGTACCCCGGTCAGCGTGGTGGTGGATACGCTGCCACCGGCCGATCCGGTGGTCACCGGCATCGTCTCCGGCGGCACCCCGCTGAACGGCACCGCCGAAGCGGGCGCCACCGTGACGGTAACCGGCCCGGGCGGCGTGGTGCTGGGCACCGGCGTCGCTAACGAACAGGGGGAATTCTCCGTCGCCCTGACCCCGCCGCAAAGCGACGCGGTGACCCTGAGCGTGACCGCCAGCGATCCGGCGGGCAACGTCAGCGATCCGGTGGACTTTGATGTGCCCGCCACACCACCACTGCCTGCGGTTCCGGTCATCAACGAGATCCTGGATGACAACGGCACCGCCGGCGACGTGAACGTCAAGGGCGGCAGCTCCAACGACACCACCCCAACTCTCACCGGTACCGCCATTGCGGGCAGCCTGGTGACCATCTACCTCGACGGCAGCGCTACGCCGCTGGGCACCGTCACCGCCGACGCCGAAACCGGGGCATGGACATTCCCGATTGAAACCGCCCTGAGCGCAGGCAACCACAGCTTCACCGTCACCGCCACCGTTGGTGCGGAAACCAGCGGCCAGTCGCCGGGGGCGACGGTCAATATCGATCTTACTGCGCCAACCGCTCCGGCGTTTGGCACCGTCATTGACGACGTCGGCACCGTTTCGGGCGCTATCGTCAGCGGCAGAGCGACTGACGATGACCTG
The DNA here is from genome assembly GCF_005843915.1 of Enterobacter sp. MF024. Taxonomy (NCBI): domain Bacteria; kingdom Pseudomonadati; phylum Pseudomonadota; class Gammaproteobacteria; order Enterobacterales; family Enterobacteriaceae; genus Enterobacter; species Enterobacter sp. MF024. The sequence continues at coordinate 9,963 of NZ_VCBB01000023.1, forward strand.
CCGACCTTCAACGGCACGGCGACCCCGGGGGATGTCATCACCCTCTACTCGGGGGATACCGTGCTCGGTACGGCAACGGTGGGCAACACCGGAGCCTGGAGCATCACCCTCGCCCAGCCGCTGGACGACGACACCTACAGCCTGACCCTCACCGCCACCGATCCGGCGGGTAACGAGAGCCCGCGCTCGGCGCCGTTCTCGCTGGTCGTGGACACCACCGCGGGCGAAGTGCTGATCACCGGCGCGAACGACAACGCCGATCCGGTCAGCGGCAACGTGGCCGACGGCGGCAGCACCAACGACAACACCCCAACCCTGACCGGCACCGCGGAAGCGGGCAGCAGCGTGGCGATCTACGATGGCATTAAGCTGCTTGGCACCGTCACCGCCAGCGCCCAGGGCACATGGACCTTCACCCCGACCAGCGTGCTGGCAGAAGGTCAGCACGTCTTTACCGCGGTCGCCACCGACAGCGCGGGCAACGTCACCCCGGTATCAGGAACCTACACCCTGACCGTCGACATGACCCCACCGGCCACCCCGGCGATCGTCAGCATTAACGATGATGTGGAGGGCAGTACCGGCCTGCTGACCAACGGCCAGGTCACCAACGACACCCGCCCGGAACTGACCGGTACCGGCGTGGCGGGCAGCACCGTGCATATTCTGGATAACGGCCAGGAGATCGGCACCGCGCTGGTGAGCTCTACCGGCAACTGGAGCTTTACCCCTGCCAGCGATCTGGCGCCGGGGCCACACGACCTGCGCGTCAGCGCCACCGATGCGGCAGGCAACGTCTCGGGCACCTCGCCGGTCTTTACCATAAACATCGATACCGCCGCCCCGCTGGCACCGGTGCTGCTCACCGCCGTGGATGATGTCGGTGCCACCACCAGCACCCTGGCGAGCGGCGATACCACTAACGACGCCCGTCCAACCTTCACCGGCAGCGGCGAAGTGGGTGCCACCATCCATATCATTGTCGACGAGCAGGAGATCGGCACCGCGGTGGTGAACGCCGCGGGCAGCTGGACCTTCACCCCTGAAGCGCCGCTCGGGGAAGGCACCCGCAGCATCCGCTTCACCGCCACCGACACCGCCGGGAACACCGGTGCCGCCAGCGAGCCGTTTATCCTGACGGTGGACACCGTTGCTCCTGCGGCACCGACCCTGACCGCCATCAGCGATAACGTCGGCCCCATCCAGACGCCGATCGCCACCTCCGGCCAGGCCACCGACGACACCACGCCGACCCTGACCGGCCGCGCGGAAGCCAACGCCACCGTCACGATCTACGACAATGGCGTTGCGCTAGATACCGTGCAGGCTAACGAAGCGGGCGACTGGACGTACACCCCAGCCGAGGCCCTCAGCAGCGGCAGCCACACCTTCACCACTCGCGCCGCCGACGCGGCGGGCAACCTCAGCGAGCTCTCGCCGGGCTTCACCCTGATTGTCGATACCCTGAAGCCGGTTGCGCCAACCATCGCGCTGGCCCAGGACGACGTCGGCCCGGTGACCGGCTCCCTGACCAGCGGCAGCAGCACCAACGACAACCTGCCGGTGCTCACCGGCACCAGCGAACCGAACGCCCGGGTGCAGATCTTTGAAGGCGACACCCTCCTCGCCGAAGGCGTGGCCGATGCCAGCGGCAACTGGTCCATCCCGCTCACCGAAGCGCTCAGCGATGACCAGCATACCTTCACGGCGGTGGCGATCGATGCGGCAGGCAACGCCAGCGATCCGTCCGCCACTTTCATCCTGACGGTGGATACCGTGACGCCAGAAGCGCCGGTGCTGGTGTCGGTCACCGATGACGTCGGCACCACCGTAGTGCTCGATAACGGCCAACTGACCAATGATGCTAACCCGACCCTGCGCGGCACGGCGGAAGCCGGATCGACGGTGAGCGTTTATGACGGCACCACCCTGCTGGGCACCGCCCTTGTCGGGGCCGACAACGCCTGGATCTTTACCCCGCTCAGCCCGCTGGGCGACGGGGAACATACCCTGACGGTGACCACCACCGATGCGGCAGGCAACGTCAGCCCGCCGACCGGCGGATTTGTGATTAACGTGGATGCCACCGCCCCGGTTGCCCCAGCCATCGTCTCGATTGTGGATGACACCGGCTCGGTACAGGGGCCAGTCCTCAGCGGCGCTCCGACCAACGACACCCGTCCGACCCTCAACGGCACCGCCGAAGCGGGTGCCATCGTGCGCATTTACGACGGCGACACGCTGGTGGGCGAGACCATCGCCAACGGCGAGGGCCAGTGGACCCTGACCCAGACCACCACCACCCTCACCGACGGGGTGCATAACTTTACCGCCACCGCCACCGACCCGGCGGGCAACATCAGCCCGGCGTCGCCGGTGACCTCCATCACCGTGGATACCATCGCCCCGGGGGCACCGGGCAGCTTCACCATTCTCAATAACGGCAACACCCTCACCGGCCAGGGCGAAGCGGGCAGCACCATCACCGTGCGCGACGGCGACACCGTAGTGGGTACCGGGGTAGTCAATGACGACGGTAGCTTCTCCCTCACCCTCACCACGCCGAAACTGAACGGCGAACTGCTGACGGTGACGGCGACCGATATCGCCGGGAATACCGGCGCGGAAGGTCAGGTAACCGCGCCGGACACCACGCCACCGGCCGTTCCGGTGATTACCGACGTGGTGGACAACGTGACCGACTTCACCGGCACCGTTAACGACGGGCAGACCACCAACGACAACACGCCGCTGGTGCGCGGGACCGGCGTTGCCAACGCCACCATCCTGCTCTACAGCGGCACGGAACTGATTGGCACCACCCAGGTCAGCGCGGGCGGTACCTGGGAGATCCAGCTTACGGCACCGCTGCCTGATGGCGGCCACGTCCTGACCGCGCAATCGGCGGACGCCGCGGGCAACAACAGCGCGCCGTCCAACAGCTGGAGCATTGTGGTTGACGCCACCGCCCCGGACGCGCCGGTCATCACCCAGGCGATCAACGATCTCTCCGGCACCCCGGTGGCGATCGGTAACAACACTGCCACCAACGACACCCAGCCAACCCTGAGCGGTACCGGGGAGGCGGGCACCACCCTCAGCATCCGGGTGGATGGCGTGGAAGTGGGCACCACCCAGGTGGGGGCGGGAGGCGAATGGACCTTTACGCCTGAGGATCCCCTCGGCGAGGGGCTGCGGGTCATCACCGTGGTGGCGAAGGACGCCGCCGGCAACACTGGCGAGCCGTCCGTAGCCTTTAACATCACTATCGATACCGTGCCGCCTGTCGCCCCGGTTATCACCCTGGCGGAAGACACCACCGGCACCGTGACCGGCGACGTAGTCAGCGATCAGCCGACCGACGAAACCCAGCCGCTGATCCGCGGTACCGGCCCGGCGAATTCGCAGATTAACCTCTACGAAGGCACCACGCTGCTCGGCACCGCCACCACCAGCGCCACCGGGGCATGGAGCATTCAGCTCGCCACCCCGCTGGGGAACGGCACCCACGCCCTGACCGCGACGGTGACCGATGCGGCGGGCAACACCGCCACCTCCGGCACCTTCAACCTGGTGATTGATAACGTGCCGCCTGCCACGCCGGACATCCCGGCGATCACCGTCAACCCTGACGGCGGCGGCGAAACCACCCTTACCGGCGGAGGCAGCACCCGCGATACCACCCCAACCCTGAGCGGCACCGGGAACGAGGGCGATATCGTTACCATTTACAACGGCACCGATCCTATCGGCCAAACCACCGTCCAGCCGGGCGGGACCTGGACCTGGACGCCGCCGGATGGGCTGCCGAACGGCACCTACGATCTCAGCCTGACCGTCACCAACAGCGACGGCGCGGGCAACCAGAGTGCGCCATCCCAGCCGATAAGTATCACCATCGATACCGAGGCCCCGGATGCGCCTGAACTGCCGGTGGTCACGGATAACGTCAGCGACATTACCGGCCCGGTTGATAACAACGGTGCCACCAACGACACCCGTCCGGTGCTGAGCGGCACCGGCACGCCGGACGACGTCATCACCATCTATGACCAGACCACAGCCGGTAACCTCGCGGTGGGCGAAGTGGTGGTCGACATCAACGGCAACTGGACATGGCGTCCGGATCTGCCGCTGAGCGAGGGTTCCCACAGCTTCACCCTCACCGCCACCGATCCGGCAGGCAACGAATCGCCGGTGTCGGGCGCCATGACCGTCACCGTCGACAGCCTGGTGCCGGATATCCCGGTTATCAGCAGCGTCAATGACAACGTCGGTCCGGTCACCGGCAACGTCACGGCGAACGGCAGCAGCAACGACAACACCCCGACCGTGACCGGCACCGGGGAGAACGGCACCACGGTCATTCTTTACAGCAACGGCATTGAGGTGGGACGCGGCCTGGTGAGCGGCGGCACCTGGACCATCACCTCGACCGCGCTGAGAGATGGCCCAACCACCCTGACCGTGGCGGCGCTGGATGCCGCCGGGAACCGCAGCGAGGCGGGGAGCAACTTCGCCTTCACCCTCGACACCGTACCCCCGGCTATCCCGCAGCTGCTCGATATCTCTGACAGCACCCTGGCGGGCGGGCAGCTCTACGCCAACAGCAGCACGCCAACCCTGAGCGGTACCGGCGAGCCGCTCAGCACCATCAGCGTCTATGCCGACAACACGCTGATCGGCGAGGTACAGACCAACGCCCAGGGCCAGTGGACGCTGCCGGTTCCGGCCGGGACGCCGCTCACCGATAACCCGCACACCTTGACCCTGGTGGCGAGCGATGCGGCGGGCAACACCAGCCAGAGCACGCCGGTGAACGTGATTATTGATACCCAGGCACCGGGCGTGCCGGTGGTGACCGGGATTGTCTCCGGCGGTACGCCGCTGAACGGTACCGCCGAAGCGGGCTCCACTATTACGGTGACCGGCCCGGGCGGCGCGGTGCTGGGCACCGGCGTCACCAACGCTCAGGGTCAGTTCTCCATCGCCCTGACCCCGCCGCAAAGCGACGCGGTCACCCTGAGCCTGACTGCCAGCGACGTGGCGGGCAACACCAGCCTGCCGGGGTCCTATGATGTTCCGGCTACGCCAGCCCTGCCGGACGTGCCGGTTATCGACGCCATTGTGGATGACAACGGTACCGGCGGCGGGGTTAACGTGAAGGGGCTCAGCTCCAACGACGCCACGCCAACCCTGACCGGTACGGCGATCCCGGGCAGCCTGGTCAGCGTCTATCTCGACGGCAGCACCACGCCGCTGGGGACCGTCACCGCCGACGCCACCACCGGGGCCTGGTCGTTCCCGATTACCACGGCCCTGGCTGAAGGCAATCACAGCTTCAGCGTCACCGCCACCGTGGGCGCAGAAACCAGCGGCCAGTCGCCGGGGGCGACGGTGAATATCGACCTCACCCCGCCTGCCGCACCGACTCTCGGCAGCCTGGTGGACAACGTCGGCACCGTGACCGGATCGGTGGTCAGCGGCACGCCGACCAACGACAACCAGCCAACCCTGAACGGCACCGCGACGCCGGGCGACGTGATCACCATCTACTCTGGTGACACCGTCCTTGGCACCGTACCGGTGAGCGCCACCGGGGCGTGGAGCTTTACGCCGCCAGCAGCGCTGGACGATGGCACCTATACCCTGCTCATCACCGCCACCGATCCGGCGGGCAACCAGAGCCCGCCTTCTGCACCGTTCTCGCTGGTGGTGGATACCGTGACAGCGACCCCGGTCATCACCGGTGCCAACGATGACGTCGGGCCGGTGACCGGCAACGTGGCCAGCGGCGGCGTCACCAACGACAACACCCCAACCCTCTCCGGCAGCGCGGAAGCGGGCAGCAGCGTGTCCATCTATGAAGGCACCCGTCTGCTCGGCACCGTGGTCGCCAACGACAGCGGGATCTGGAGCTTCACCCCAACGGTGGTGCTGGCCGAAGGCTTGCACAGCTTCACCGCTATCGCCACCGACGTGGCGGGCAACGTCAGCACCGCGTCCGGGGCCTACACCCTGACCGTCGACATGACGCCACCGGCAACGCCTGTGCTGGTGAGCGTTAACGACGACGTGGCGGGCAACACCGGGGTGCTGGTCAGCGGCCAGCTCACCAACGACGCCCGTCCGGAGCTGATCGGTACCGGCGTGGCGGGCAGCACCGTGCACATTCTGGATAACGGCCAGGAGATCGGCACCGTGCTGGTGGACGACACCGGCAACTGGCGCTTTACCCCGACCAGCGATCTGGCCCAGGGGCCGCACGAGCTGCGCATCAGCGCCACGGATGCCGCAGGCAACCTGTCGGGCACCTCCCCGGCCTTCTCCCTGACCGTGGACACCGTCGCCCCGCTGGCACCGGTTCTGGCAACCGTCGTGGATGACGTCGGGACCGTCACCGGCCCGGTGAACAACGGCGGCGTCACCAACGACACCCGCCCAACCTTCAACGGCACCGGCGAAGCGGGCTCCATCGTGAGCATTCTGGTTGACGGCCAGGCGATCGGCACCGCGGTGGTTAACGCCTCGGGAAGCTGGACCTTCACCCCGGACACCGCCCTCGCCGAGGGGCTGCGCAGCGTCACCCTGACCGCCACCGATCCGGCGGGCAACACCGGGCCTGCCAGCGCCGCCTTCACCCTGACGGTGGACACCACCGCCCCGACGGCTCCGACCATCGTGGCGGCGGCCGATAACGTGGGCAGCATCCAGACGCCGATCACCGTCTCCGGCCAGGTAACGGACGATGCGACCCCAACCCTGACGGGCCGCGCGGCCGCCAGCGCCACGGTGACCCTCTATGACAACGGCGTCCTGCTTGGCACCGTGCAGGCCAGCGCCGCAGGGGACTGGACCTTTACCCCTGAGAACGCCCTCGGCAACGGCAGCCACACCTTCACCGCCAGCGCCACCGACGCGGCAGGCAACCTGAGCGAAGCCTCGGCGGGCTTCACCCTGATTGTCGATACCGTCAAACCGCTCGCACCGGTCATTACCCTGGCGCAGGATGACGTCGGCACCGTGACCGGATCGCTGATTAGCGGCCAGCGCACCGACGACACCCTGCCGGTGCTCACCGGGACCAGCGAAGCGAATGCCCGGGTGCAGGTCTTTGAAGGCGACACCCTGCTGGGCACCGCTACCGCCGATGCCAGCGGCAACTGGACCCTCCCGCTGACCACGCCGCTCACCAACGCCACGCACAACTTCACGGCGGTGGCGACGGATGCGGCGGGCAACGTCAGCGATCCGTCCAGCACCTTCAGCCTGACGGTGGATACCCTGCCGCCAGCGGTGCCGGTGCTGGTATCGGTCGTGGATGATGTGGGCACCGTAACCACGCTCACCAGCGGCCAGTTGACCAACGACGCGAAACCGACCCTCAGCGGCACGGCGGAAGCGGGTTCGACGGTGAGCATTTACGACGGGGCCCTGCTGCTCGGCAGCGTGGTGGCCGACGCCAACAGCGCCTGGAGCTTTACCCCGCCGAATCCGCTGGCCGACGGCCTGCACAGCCTGACGGTGACCGCCACCGACGCGGTGGGCAACGTCAGCCTGGCGACCGCAGGCTTTACGGTTAACGTCGATGCCACCGCCCCGACCGCGCCGGTCATCACCTCGGTGGTGGACGACGTGGGCACCATCCAGGGGCCGGTGCTCAACGGCAATCCGACCAACGACACCCGTCTGACCCTCAACGGCACCGCCGAAGCGAACAGCGTGGTGCGCATTTACGATGGCACCACCCTGGTGGGCGAGGTGACGGCCAACGCCCAGGGTCAGTGGACCCTGGCGCAGACCACCACCACCCTCACCGACGGGGTGCATAACTTCACCGCCACCGCCACCGACGCGGCGGGCAACCTGAGCGCGGCGTCACCGGTGACGGCGATCACCGTAGATACCATCGCCCCGGGGGCACCGGGCGGCTTCAGCGTGCTGGAGAGCGGTGGCCGGGTTAACGGCACCGCCGAGGCGGGCAGCACCGTCACCATTCTCGGCACCGACAACGTCACCGTGCTGGGAAGCGGCGTGGCCGACGCGAGCGGGCGCTTCAGCATCGCGCTTACCACGCCGCAGGTTAACGCCGAGCTGCTGCACGTCTTCGCCACCGACCGGGCCGGTAACGCGGGCCTGACGGTGGATCTGCGGATGCCGTACTCGGTGATCCCAACGGCACCGGTTATCACCAGCGTCAACGACAACGTCGGCAGCATCATCGGCAATCTGCTTAACGGCCAGAGCACCGACGACACCACCCCAACGCTGACCGGGACCGCGCAGCCGCTCTCCACCATCACTCTGTACGACAACAACGTGCTGTTAGCCACGGTGACCACCAACGCGGCCGGGGTCTGGACCTACACCCCAACCGTGCCGCTGGGTAACGGCTCCCACGCCTTTACCGCCACCGCGGGCAATGCGGTCGGCACCAGTCCGGTCACGCCGCTGAGCACGGTGATTGTGGATACCGTTGCGCCGGGCACGCCGCAGGGAACCTTCAACGCCGACGGCAGCGTTCTGAGCGGGACTGCCGAAGCGGGCAGCACCATCACCCTGCTGCTGAGCGATAACAGCGTGGTCACCACCACCGCCAACGCCCAGGGCGGCTGGAGCTACACCTTCCTCGACAAGCAGTCCGAAGGGGAGCGGATCACCCTTTCCGCCACCGATGCGGCGGGCAACACCTCCGCGACCGGGACGGTGATTGCGCCAAACCTGCCGCTGTCGGCCAGTGACAACGTGGTGGGTCTGGCCCTGACCACCAACGCCACCACCAGCACCGCCCAGTACAGCGACTACGGCGTGCAGCTGGTGGGCGGCGTCGGCAACGTACTGTCGCTGCTGGGAGATAACTCCGCCCAGGTGACCTTCACCGTGCCAACCGGCGGTAGCGCGGATATGGAGATCAACGCCAGCGCCACCGGCATCGTGCTCTCCCTGCTCAACACCCTGGAGATCATTGTCCAGCGCTGGAACGGCACCACCTGGACCACCGAAGTGGATACCGGCCTGCCGCAGTTCGCTAACCTGCTGACGCTCGGGGCCAGCGGCGTGACGCTGAACCTGACCGGGATGCAGGGCGGGCAGTACCGCGTCCTGAGCTACAACTCCAACCTGCTGGCGACCGGGTCCTACACCAGCCTCGACGTGGACGTGGTCCAGACCACCGCGGGCACCCTGAGTGGCTCGCTGGTGACAAGCGGTAACGTCATCACCGATACCGATCCGGTAAGCGGCAGCGACAGCGCGCCGAACGGCACGGTGGTCACCAGCATCACCAACGCCAGCGGCGTCACCGTCAACGTGGCGGCGGGCGCGGCGGGCACCACCATCAACGGGCTCTACGGCACCCTGACCCTGCACGCGGACGGGAGCTACACCTACACCCTGACCAACACCAGCGCCTCGGTGCTGGGCCGGACCGACACCTTCACCTACAACATCGCCGGGAAAGGAGCGACGGACGACGCCCGCCTGGTGATCACCTTGGGTGAAAACACCGTGCGCAACAGCGTGACGGCGGTGGACGATACCGCCTCCCTGACCTTTGGCACCGAAGTCCACGCCATCGACTACGGTCCATCGAGCCAGGGCGGCTTTACCGTAGTGGGCGTCAACCTGGGTAACGTGCTGAACCTCAACCTGCTGGACGATCGCAGCGAGAGCGTGAAGTACAGCGTGGCGGAGGGCACCACCCGCACCATGACCATTCAGAGTACGGTGGGTGGGGTTGCTCTGGCCTCGGTGTTTGACCTTTATATTTACAAGTTCAACCCGGCGACCCAGAGCTACGAGCGGATGCGTACCGAAGCAGGCTGGCTGCGCGCGCCGCTGCTGGGCGGTTCCTCCGCGCCGCTGACCCTGACCCTGCCGGCCGGGGATTACATCTTCCTGTTGAACACCGTCTCGGGGATCACCGCCCTGACCGGCTATCGTCTGAACGTGCTTGAGGACCACGTTTATGCCGTGACCAGCACCACTGCCGCCACCACCGGGGACGTGTTGCAGAGTGACATTGTTCCGGCAGGCACCCATGTGACGCAGGTGAACGGCGTGGACGTGAACGCCACCGGCACCACCCGCATTGACGGACAGTACGGCACCCTGCTGATCGACGCCGACGGGAAATATACCTACACCCTGCGTGCCGGGGTGGGCGCGGACCTCATTAGCACGCCGGACACCTTCGTCTATACCGTGACGGCACCTAACGGCGATAAGGACACCGCTTCACTCAACATCACCCCGACGCCGGTGGCGCTGGATGCGGTCAACGACGTCAGCCGTGAGATGGTGGTGGATGCCACGCCGCAGGTCGCTGCCTATCGCGATGATACGGTGGGTGTTGCCACCTGGAACGCGGCCCTGCTGGCCTCTACTTCAGGCCGGGGCAGCGGCACGTTTGAGGTGGCGGCCAACACCGCCCTGCATGACGTCGTCCTCCACTTTAACGTCGCCTCCCTGTTGTCGCTGGGCGGCCTGAATGTGACCTGGACCATTACCGGGGCAGGGGTGACCCGAAGCGGTTCCTTCAACGGCGGTCTGCTGCTGGGGGGCACAGCCACCATCAACCTCCCGGATCTGGATCTGAACGCCGGGACCTACACCCTGAGCTTTACCGGGTCTATGGGTCCGCTGGGGGTTGGCCAGATCTCCATCACCCCTTACGTCACCGGTACCACCCTGTACCTGAACAATGAGCTCACCACCGCGGGCCACACCGTCACCGGCAATATCTTCGACGGTACCGATTCGCTGGGCGTGCTGGATCAGGTGCATTCGGTGGACAGCCGTCTGAGCATTACCGGCTATAACGGCACCACCACAACGCTGGATCCGTACACCACGGCCACCGCCACCGCCACCGTTCAGGGGCATTACGGCGTGCTGACCATTGGGGTGGACGGCAACTACACCTACGCCCTGAACAGCGGCGTGTCGCTGGCATCGATGACGAGCAAGGAGACCTTTACCTACAAACTGACCGGCGATAACGGCACCTCCGATACCGCCACCCTGACCATCAACATGGCACCGAAATTTGTCAGCTCGGAGCATAACGATACCTTCACCGGTAGCGCCTATGGCGACACGCTGATTTACGAAGTGCTGAACAACACGGCGGGGAACGGTACGGCAGGCAACGGCGGCAACGACCACTGGACCAACTTCTCACTGGCGCAGGGAGACAAGATCGATATCAGCGATCTGCTGGTGGGCTGGAACGGTGATAACGCGACGCTGGGTAACTATTTGCACGTCACCAACAGCAATGGCAATACCGTGATCTCCGTCGACAGAGACGGAGCGGCAAATACTTACACGAATACTACACTTGTAACACTGGATAACGTTCAGACAACCTACGAGGAGCTGGTTAACCAGAATCATATCATCACCGGATAGCGCTAATAACAAGACCCGGGCGCCTGTCGCCCGGGCTTAACATTATAAAGTTGTTCAGTTTTTTTAGGGATAATGCCATGAACAAAGTACCTTGCTGGTGGCTTGGGTGCTGCCTGTTGTCTGCGCAGGTCCTGGCCGCCGACTCGCCTGCGGTCATCAGCTTTGGGCAATTAAATGAAGATCGGGAGCTACCCGCCCTGGACGGACGGGTCGCCCTGCCGACCAGCCAGGCCGCACCCGGTACCTTAACGCTGGGCGATGCGGTGACCCGCGCCGTTAACTGGCATCCCACCATTCGCGAAGCGGTGGGCAAACTTTACGAACAGATCCAGCAGGTGGATGTCGCCAAATCGAAATATTACCCGCAGATCAGCGCCGGGTTAGACAACGGCTACAGCAACAACTCCAGCGATACCGGCTTTACTCCTTCCGTTGTGGTCTCCCTCTCCCAGATGCTCTATGACTTCGGCAAGGTCGCAAGCCAGGTGCGCGCCGAAGACGCGGGCGTGGTCCAGCAGCAGGCCAACGTTCTGCTGAGCATCGACACCATCGCCCGGGACACCGCCACCGCGCTGGTGCAGGTGCAGATGTGGCAGCAGATGGTGGAGACCGCTCAGGAGCAGCTTGAGGCGCTGGGGGCTATCGGCAGCCTGACCCGCCAGCGTAACGATGAAGGGGCGACCTCGCTCTCGGATGTAGTACAGACCGACGCCCGTATCGAAGGGGCGCGCTCGCAGCTGATGCAGTATCAGGCCAACCTCGACAGCGCCCGCGCGACGCTGATGAGCAACCTCGGCTGGAGCAACCTGAACGGGGTCAGCAACGCCTTCCCGGAAAAGCTCACCCGCAGCTGCGACATCAAAGAGCCGGACGACCGGCTGGTGCCTGCGGTGCTCGCCTCCTGGGCGCAGGCCAACGTGGCGCAGGCGAACCTCGATTACGCCAACGCCCAGATGACCCCCACCGTCTCCCTTGAGCCGCAAGTGCGTCACTACATGAACAACCGCTACCCCGGCCACGACACGCTGGACAAAACCCAGTACAACGTCTCGGTGAACGTCGAGATGCCTATCTACCAGGGCGGCGGCCTGAACGCGCGGCGTAATGCCGCCAGCCACGCGGTGGAGGCGGCGCAGTCCAATATTCAGCGCACCCGGCTGGACGTGCGGCAAAAGCTGCTGGAGTCCAAAAGCCAGGTGATGAGCCTGATGAGCACCCTGCAGATCCAGTCCCGCCAGGAAACGCTCAGCCAGCGCACCCGCGAGCTCTATCAGCAGCAGTATCTGGATCTGGGCTCCCGCCCCCTGCTGGACGTGCTGAACGCCGAGCAGGAGGTCTACCAGGCCCGCTTTACCCAGTGGCAAACCGCCGGGCAGCTTCGCCAGCTGCAGATCAACTGCCTGTATAACACCGGGCGGATGCGCAATGCCTTCGGCCTTGAAAACCACACCATTCAGTCAGTGGAGATCCAGCCATGATCCGAGACGATATCCTTTACGAGGACACACTGACGCAAGAGGCGCTGGAGCACTGGGCGCAGGCGTTTGGCTATGTCGCCACCCGCTACCGGGTGGCCTGCTCCCCCGGCGCGCTGGTGGCCGGTGCCCCCTGGCTGCAGGGTAAAAGCAAAATCCCGGCGCTGACCGGGCTGGCTCGCGAGGCAGGGCTCTCCTTTCAGCTGCTGACCAACGGCCAGGAGTCGATCAACAGCTGGCGTCTGCCGGTGGTGGTGGAGCTGGATGACGGCAAGATCGGCGTCATTGAGCACTTCGACGGCGAAGATATGCTGGATGTCTGCTTCTTCGACGGCAAGGCGCAGACCAACCGCATCTCGCTGGCGAAGATGTTACCGGCCATTCATCAGGTGGTGGCCCTGCGTCCGCTGGCGGCGCTGAAAGACAGCCGCGTGGATGCCTATATCTCAAAGTACCGCCCGGACTGGCTCTACCGGCTGGTGATGCGCGACCTGCGCCCGTACACCTACGTGATGCTGGCGGCGCTGTTCATCAACCTGCTGTCGCTGGCGGGTATTCTCTTTTCGATGCAGGTCTATGACCGGGTGATCCCGGCCCAGTCCTACCCCACCCTGTACGTGCTGACCATCGGGGTGCTGATCGCCACCCTGTTCGGTTTTATTTTGCGTATCGCCCGCTCCCACATTATGGATCTGCTGGGCAAACGCGCCGACATGCGCGTCTCTGACCGGGTGTTCGGCCACGCCCTGCGCCTGCGCAACAGCGCGGTGCCCCGCTCCACCGGCAGCTTTATCTCCCAGCTGCGCGAGCTGGAGCAGATCCGCGAGATGGTCACCTCCTCGACCATCTCCACCATTGTCGACCTGCCCTTCTTCTTCCTGTTCGTGATTGTGCTGGCGATCATAGCCCCGTCACTGGCGTGGATCGCCCCGGTGGCGGCGGTGCTGATGGTGCTTCCGGGGCTGCTGCTGCAGAAAAAGCTGGCGGCGCTGGCGAAGCAGTCGGCCCATGAATCGACCCTGCGCAACGCCGTGCTGGTGGAGAGCGTGCAGGGGCTGGAGGACATCAAGCTGATGCAGGCGGAGAACCGCTTCCTGCAACAGTGGAACAGCTACATTCAGATCACCGCCGAGTCGGGCCTCAAGACCCGCGAGCTGACCCAGGGCTTAATCAGCTGGGGGATGACCATTCAGAGCCTGGTCTACACCGCGGTGATTGTGGTGGGTGCCCCGATGGTGATCGAAGGGGAAATGACCACCGGTGCGGTGGTGGCCGCCTCGATGCTGGCCTCACGGATGATCGCCCCGATGGCGACCCTCTGCGGCGTGCTGGCCCGCTGGCAGCAGGTGAAGGCTGCCAAAGAGGGGCTGGACAACATTATGCAGCTCCCCACCGAGAACCAGCGCGAAGAGACGCCGATCCGCCAGGACGTGCTGCGCGGCCACTACTTCTTCGATCAGGCGCAGTTTGCCTACGCCGGTGAGGTGCAAACCCCGGCGCTGCGCATCAACCGTCTGGAGATCAAACCCGGCGAGCACGTGGCGATTTTGGGCCGTAACGGCGCGGGCAAATCGACCCTGTTGCAGGCGATGGTCGGCGGGATGGATCTGATCGGCGGCGAGCTGCGGCTCGACAACCTCAGCCTGCCCCATCTCGACATGGCGGACGTGCGCCGCAACGTCGGCCTGATGAGCCAGAACGCACGGCTGTTTTACGGCACCCTTCGCGAGAACATTACCCTCGGGATGCCGCGCGCCACCGACGAGGAGATCTTTGCCGTGCTGGAGATGTGCGGCGCGGCGAGCTTCGTGCAGAAGCTGGCGAAGGGGCTGGATCACCCGATTATGGAGAACGGTGTCGGGCTCTCCGGCGGCCAGCGCCAGTCGATTTTGCTGGCGCGTATGTTCCTGCGCGATCCCAATGTCGTCCTGCTGGACGAACCGACCGCCTCGCTGGATGAACACACCGAACGGGAATTTATCCAGCGTCTGGGCCAGTGGCTGGGCAACCGCACCCTGATCGTCGCCACCCATCGCGTACCAATGCTGGAGCTGGTGGATCGCGTGGTGGTGCTGAAAGAGGGAATGCTGGTGATGGACGCGCCGAAGGCGCAGGCGCTGAGCAACAGCCGGATGCAGCAGCAACAGCAGGCGAATGGCCGGGAGTGGAAAAATGAAAACCAATCAGCGTGACGTTGCGGCGATGGACGACCTGGATAACGCCCTCGGCTCCGAGAGCGGCTATACCGGGGCAAGAAGCATTGTGTTATTCAGCCTGCTGCTGTTTGTCGCCGCCGGGGTGTGGGCGTGGTTCAGCATTCTGGACGAGGTCTCCACCGGCACCGGCAAGGTGATCCCCAGCTCCCGCGAGCAGGTGCTGCAGTCCCTCGACGGCGGGATCCTCGCCGAGCTGAAGGTGCACGAAGGGGATCAGGTGCAGGCCGGTCAGGTGCTGGCGCGCCTCGACCCGACCCGCTCTGAATCCAACGTCGGCGAAAGCGCCGCCCGCTACCGCGCGTCGCTGGCCTCCAGCGCCCGTCTGCATGCGGAGGTGAACGATCTGCCGCTCTCCTTCCCGCCGGAGCTGAAGAAATGGCCCGATCTGATCGCGGCTGAAACCCGGCTCTACAACTCCCGCCGCGAGCAGCTTGAGGACTCCCGTCGCGAACTGCGCCAGGCGCTGGAGCTGGTGAATGCCGAGCTGGCCATCACCCAGCGTTTAGTGAAAACCGGTGCTGCCAGCCACGTCGAGGCCCTGCGTCTGCAGCGCCAGAAGAGCGACCTGGAGCTGAAGCTCACCGACCTGCGCTCGCAGTATTACGTTCAGGCCCGGGAGGCGCTGTCCAAATCGAACGCCGAAGTGGATATGCTCTCGGCGGTGCTGAAAGGCCGTGAAGACTCAGTGACCCGCCTGACGATGACCTCCCCGGTGCGCGGCATCGTGAAGAACATCAAGGTGACCACCATCGGCGGCGTGATCCCGCCGAACGGCGAGGTGATGGAGATAGTGCCGGTGGACGATCATCTGCTGATCGAAACCCGCCTGTCGCCGCGCGACATCGCCTTTATCCACCCCGGCCAGAAGGCGCTGGTGAAGATCACCGCCTACGACTACGCCATCTACGGCGGGCTGGACGGCGTGGTGGAGACCATCTCCCCGGACACCATTCAGGATGAAGCCAAACCGGAAGTGTTCTACTACCGGGTGTTTATCCGCACCAGCCAGGATTATCTGGTGAACAAGGCGGGCAGGCACTTCTCGATTGTGCCGGGGATGATTGCCACGGTGGATATCAAGACCGGCGAGAAATCGGTGATGGATTATATGATCAAGCCGTTTAACCGTGCGAAAGAGGCGTTAAGGGAGCGGTAGCGGAGGTAAATGCAAAACGGCAACCTGGTTGCCGTTTTTAGTGTTTGCTCCCTCTCCCTGTGGGAGAGGGCCGGGGTGAGGGCATCAGGCCGCGCCGTGGCGACCGCCGGGTGGCGGCTGCGCCTTACCCGGCCTACGAAACTGCACGCCCTTGTAGGCCGGGCAAGCGAAGCGCCGCCCGGCAAACAGACCGCACCCAAGCTAGATCCTTTCCTCAAACCGTAGCAAACGCCCCGCATTCCCCAGCACCAGCAGCGTACTCATATTATGCAAAATCGCGGCGATCACCGCGCCGGAGGCGCCTAACCAGCCAAAGGCGGCGGCGACGACGATAACCAGCGTCCAGCCGAGGCCTATCATCACGTTGATTTGCAGGGTGCGGCGACAGCGGCGGCTTAAGCGCACGCAGGTGCCGAGGCGACGCAGGTCGCCGCCAATCAGCACGATATCCGCCGATGCCATGGCGATATCCGACCCGCCCGCCCCCATCGCCACGCCGACCACGCCCGCTTTTATCGCCAGCGAATCGTTGATGCCATCCCCGACCACCATCGGGCGAAAGCCGTTGTCGATCTGCACTCTCACCTGATGCAGCTTGTCAGCGGGCAACGCCCCGGCAATCACCTGCTCAATGCCAACGCTGCTGGCGATGCGCTGCGCCACCGTCTCGCGATCGCCGGTGAGCAACAACTGCTGCTGAAGCCCCAGGTCGCGCAGCTGCGCCATCGCGTCGGGCGCCTCGTCGCGCAGGCTGTCGGCAAGCAAAATCCAGCCCAGAAAACGCCCCGCCAGCGTCAGGCCCACGATTGGCCCGTCGTGGAACGGTTCCGGCGGGATATCCGCGGCCCGGGTGGTTAATAATTCAGGCCTGCCAAGACAGGCTTCCCCCGCCGCTGTCGTGGCGGAGACGCCCAGCCCCTGATGCTCGCGCACGTTTTCAAGCGGCGGCCAGGCGCTTTGTGGCGCGATGCTGACCAGCGCCCGGCTGACCGGGTGGCTGCTGGTGGCTCCGAGACTGGCCGCCAGCGCCGCCAGCACTTCCGGCGACTCACCCGCCTGCGGGCGCAGGGCATGAAGCTGCAGTTTGCCGTGGGTGAGCGTGCCGGTTTTGTCGATAATCACCGCGTTGAGTTCGGCGAGTTCTTCGAGGAACGCCGCGCCGCGAATCAAAATACCGTGGCGCGCGGCGACGGTCAGACCGGCGACAGAGGTCGCAGGCGCCGAGAGCACCAGCGCGCAGGGGCAGGCAGCAACCAGCACGGCGAGCATCGCCTGGTTATCCTGGGTCAAAAACCAGGTGCTGGCGGCGATCAGCAACACCAGCAGCAGGTAGCGCGCTGCGTGACGCTCCAGCAGGCGGGTGATCGGCGGGCTGGCCTGCTCCGCGCTCTGCATCAGGGCGATAACGCGCCCGAGGGTGGAAGTTTCACCGGTGCGCGTCACTTCGATACGTAACCGCCCGTCGAGGCTGATCGCCCCGCCGTAGACCTCCATACCCGGTTTCACCTCCAGCGGCACGGATTCCCCGGTGATCGGCGCGGTGTCGAGGCTCGCCTGCCCGTCCAGCACGCGGCCATCGGCGGGCAAGCGGTCCCCCGCCCGCACCTCAACAACATCCCCCGCCACCAGCTCCTGATTGTCGATATCCTGCAAATTGCCGTCGGCATCCACGCGCCGGGCGCGGCTGCGGGTGAGCTTGCTGAGCGCCTCAATCGCCTCCTGCGAACCCATCACGCTGCGTTCTTCAAGAATATGCCCGACGGTCATGATCAGCGGCAGCACCGCGGCGGTAAGCAGATCCCCGGTCGCCCACGAGCCCAACAGGGCCAGCGCCACCAGCTGATCGGTGATGCCGTGCAGGCTGGGATGACGCAGGCTGTAAAAGGCGTGGCGCAGCAGCGGAATGCCGACCATCAACGAGGCGGCCCCCAGCAGCACATCCGCGACGGCAATCTGTTCCGGCGCCAGCCCGCGCCACAGCAGGCCGAGAATTAAGGTGCCGCTGGCAAACAGGGCCAGAACCAGCTGACGGGCGATGTTGCGCTGTTCCTGATGGCTTAACGCACTACCCGGCGTGAGAGAATCAATGCTCATTTTGAAGAGGGTTCCTTTTGCCCGGCCGCCTGCAGGATCAGGTTTGCATCATCCTGCGGTGAAACGGTAATGACGGAGGCGGCCTGGGCGAGGATCGCCGCCATGCGTTCACGGTACACGCGCGCCAGCAGATCCGGGTCGTGCGGCGCGTTGGCTAATCGGGTGATCATCGCGGTGTCGGCCTCGGCTTTGGCGACCTTTTCTCGCGCCTGCGCCTGGGCGGCCTGGCGCGTCTGGTCGGCCTGCTGCGTGGCTTTTTGCCGGATGACGGACGCATCGGTACTGGCGGTGGCTATCGCCTGAGACGCCTTCTGGCTGGCGGTGAGTACCGCATTAAACGCGGCGACCGTGGTGGCAGGCAGCGTTGACTGCACGGTGACGCGCTCCAGGGTAATGCCGGGTGAACTGCCCGCCTGGGTGAGGCGCTGCAGATTTTGCTCGATATTACGCTGCACGTCGCTACGCAGGCGTTCACGCTGCCCGGCGAGGTTAGTCTCGTTGCTGACCATTTCCGGGCGTGCCACCAGGATGGTATCGAGATCGCGCCCGGCGCAGACCGCTACCGCCGCGCGCTCCACCAGCCGGTCGAGGGCGGGGATCACATGTTCCCCCTGCAACACATACTGCTCAGGATTGTTGACGCGGTAGAACACGCTGATATCCAGCTGCACCACTCCCGCATCTCCGGTCAGCAAATAGCCCGAACCGGCTAACGCATCGCTGTTGTTGTCATCGCGCATATCCGCATGCAGCGCCTCAGGAGAGCGCAACAGGGCGGTAACGCGATGCTCAATCACGCGATCCGGTGCCGGAACCATCACCACCTCATCAACCGGCTTCGGCCAGCTCAGCAGTAAGCCGGGTTCGGCGACACGCTGCAGAGCGCCAAAATGCAGCACTACGGCGCGGCTGTCAGCGGGCACCTGGCGGATATTCGAAAACAGCCAGCTTGCGGCGGCCAGCAGCGTCAACCCGAGCAGGGCATAAAAGGCGAGCCGGATGGATTGCGTCCAGGGCCCGGCAGGCGTTGGCATCTCACTCATGGGTTTTATCCAGTTTCGGGCCATCCACTAACAGATGGAACGGCGCGGCATCGGTGCGCAACACCAGCCGGGTGCTTGAGTTCACCACTCCGCTCAGGGCATCGAGCTGGCGTAACAGGCTGTAAAGCTCTGGCGAGCTGGCGTAAGCCTTGCCGTAAATGTCTGCCGCCTGCGCCTGAGACTGCGCTTCAATCCCGGCGGCCTGAACCTGGGCCTGGGCCTGCAGAATGCGCGCATCGCGCTCTGCCGCCGAGCGGATCTCTGCCGCGGCACGTTTGCCTTCGGCGGTGCGCTCGGTGGCGATGGTTTCACGCTCGGCGCGCATCCGGTCGACGGTGGCGCTCAGCGTAACCGCCGGGAGCGTCAGGCGTTCGGTGCCCACCTGCACCAGGCGAATACCGTAGCTTTCCAGCAGCGGCTGGCCGATCTGGTCCTGCAGATGGGATTCAAACCGGGCGAGATGCACCTGTTTACCGTCGGTATTCACCAGCTGCGACAGGGAAAAACCGCTGGCGGTGGTCTCCAGGGCCGATCCTAAATAAGCCCGGATCTGCCGGGCCGCCTCGTCGGGCTGATTCTGTACTGCCCGCAGGAAGCGCTGCACATGTTCCGGCGTGTTATCAACCTGCCAGATAGCGTAAGACTGGACGATAATGCGCAGCCCGTCGCGCGTGCCAACATCCTGCAGGCCGCTTGAGGTGGTGCGCATGCGTAAATCCACGGATGTGGCCATTTCAAACGGCGCGGGCAGACGCCACGCCAGGCCCGGGTTGAGCAGCACGCGCACCGGGTTGCCAAAGCGGGTGATAATCAGCGACTCTCCGGAGCGGACCTGGACCAGACTGGCCGCCGCAATAAGCAGCAGCACCAGAAAACCGGCTCCGGCAAGGCGCTTCCAGCCGCCCGTTCCAGGCGTATCAGCGTGATGGCTGTGGCTACAGCCGTGGCTGCAACCGTGATGATGTGAATGGCTCAACGGGAAGGCTCCTGGGTCGGTTTTGCAGGCGCATCGCGGCGGGCTGCATCGTTCAATGTGGGAAAGTCGCGCAGGTCGATGGTCGGTGGCGTGCCCGCACCAATGCGGCTGTCGATAATCAGCAGCGGGCTGTGGCCGAGCGTCTGGCGCAGCTGGCTAAACCATAATTCGTCGATAAAAACCTGGCCGGATTGCGCGGCGGCCTGCTTTTGCGCCGCAAAACGCACCGCCGTGGCCTGCGCCGTACTGACGGCATCGGCGGCGTTCATCTGCGCCTGATTCTGGCGGGTGGTCGCCTCGATTTGCGCACTGGCCGCCAGGTCTGCGGCATGTCCGCGCTCGCGTGACACCAGCGCCTGAGCGGAAATTTGTGCCGCCTGCACGCCGTGAAACGCATCGGCGGCCCCGGCCGGCGGGTGAATGGCTTCGACCACGGTGGAGAGCAGCTCCACGCCGCTGTGCAGGGCGTTGAGTTTTTGCTGCACCGCCCGGTTAATCTGGCTGGCCAGCAGGTTGCGCTGCTCGCCAAGGAGCTGTTCCAGCGTCATGGAGGAAAACTGATGCACCAGCACCTGGCTGGCGGTGCTGCGGATAAGCGCGGGCAGATCGTTGCTGCGATAGGTGGCGGCCAGCGCGGCGTCATCGCTTAAGCCGATGCGCCACATAAACCGCACGTCGCTGTTGATAATCTGCAGGCTTTGCTGGTCATCACTCTGGCTGGCGATGATCTGGGCTTTATCAAAGCTGTGGATCGCATCCCAGAGCCGGTCCGCGCTTTGCGGGGCGTTACCTTCGGCACTGGTCAGCGGCTCGGCGGCGGTATCCGGCTCTTCTCCGGCGGCCAGCTCATGCACCTGACCGTTCTCGGTCAGCATCACCCGGCCAAAAGGCCACGGCAGGCCGTAGTGCAGCCCGGCGGGTAACACGGCCATCGGCTTACCAAAGCGTTCGTAGATCCCGCGTTGGGTCGTGGCAACCTGCTGGAAGCCGGTCAGCAGCCAGCCGCAGATCGCCATTATCGTCATCACCGGAATAAACGCCCGCTTCAGCACCCTGAGCGCCCAGAGCTGGCGCAGGTCGATGCCGAAGCGCTGATGGATCTCGTGCTGTAAAAACAGCAGCGGGCGCGGGGGCCAGACAAGCTGTGCGGCCAGCTGGCTTTTAGCCAGATAAACGGGTTCAGCCCCTTCGGCTCTGGGGGGCATAAACAGCGAGAACAGGCTGCGCAGCAAAAACTCCAGGGCCACCAGCAGCACCAGAACCGCGGGCAGATTAATCAGCAGCGCCGTGTTGAGCGTCGGGAAAACGAACGCCGGTAACGAGAGGCACTGTACCGCCATCACCATGCGCAGTATCGGCGCGATAGCCTGTGCTTCCGGCCAGGCCTCGCGGGATGTGGCAGCCAGATGACGTTCAGCGACCAGGGTGATGAATATCGCTGCGGCAATCACCCCCACCGCAATCCAGCGCAGCCTGCCGTCATCCAGCGCGACGTAATGACTGCCCCACCCTGCCAGCACGATGAACATCACAATGGCGGCCATCATGACCAGTCCTGGTCCGTCGCTGGTTAGCAGGACACCGAGGCGCTGATAAAGCCACGACGGCGGGGGTGTGTCTTCCGGCGCGTTCTCAGGGTTCGGCGGGTCGACAATATCCGCGCGCCAGTGGCAAATTCGCTGGGTGTGATGCCACGCGACGGCTAACAGCGTCAGCGCGGCGGCGTTGCTGCTCAACAGCGAAGGCCATCGCGAAGATGGGGCAAAGAATTGCACCATCAGCGCGGCGAGGAGCATAAGGAAAATGATTGTACCGAGCCCAAAAACTACCCGGGCGGCAAGCCTGGCCTGCGAGGACGCTAATGAATATCGAGCAGAGGAGTGCATGAGGTTTTACTTTCGGACGCAAAAGGTGTGCGTCACCGTGGCTTATTGTTACCGTATAACGTATCACGGCCATGAATAAGCAGTAAACGAAGCGCAAGTAACCATTTGTACAATGTGGAGGTAAATGCAAAACGGCAACACAGGTTGCCGTTTTTGGTGTTTGCTCCCTCTCCCCGTGGGAGAGGGCCGGGGTGAGGGCATCAGGCCGCGCCGTGGCGACCGCGGCACCGCCGGGTGGCGGCTTCGCCTTACCCGGCCTACGAAACCCCGCCTTTGACCTGGTAGGCCCGGCAAGCGCAGCGCCGCCGGGCGTTGCCGCATCCGGCACGGAATAACCTCCAGTGCAGCATGCTCCCCTCACCCCAGCCCTCTCCCCAAAGAGGAGAGGGAGCCGACCATGCCAATATTTACCCCCGGGAGAGAGCATCCCGCCTGGGATATCACCGAAACATCAACGGCAAGGTTTCGCCAGGCTTCTGCACCCGGGGTGCCCCTGCTTTAAAGGATGGTTCGATAAAATCAGGGTGATGAACAATATGATTCGTTGCCAGATTAAGCGCGCAGTTCATCTCATACAGCAGCCTTTCCTGTTCAGAGGCGCTGCTGCCCGCCAGGTTCTGCGTATACCCTTTCACCTGTATCAAATTTTCCGTCATGCGCAGGTTCGCCAGCTTGCACTCCTCCGCGTGCTGACCGGCGGACTTCAGCTGTCCCCGGCTCTCTTCCAGCGCCGTTTCAAGCTTATCAACCTCATTGGTGAGTCGGGAAACCATCAGGAAGAGGATGGCGACGCCTGCAAGGACCGGAACGATTAACCACCATGACACAAACATGTGAATCACCCTGAAAGATAATTAGCGTAGTTACAGTCTTATTAGCAGGGTGATTTAGAGCAATAATAGGAATTCATTAGAAGCGCCCGCGCGCCTTTACTTCTTCACCGCAGATTGCCAGTACAGCGGCGTGCCGAAAAATTCCACGTAGTAATCAATCACCGCCCGCACATTTAACGGCGGGTGCCGCGCATTGGGGTAGATCGCCGAGATATTCTGCGGCTCGGTATTGATAGCGGCCTCGTGGCCCGGCAACAGTTTCACCAGCTCCCCGCTCCTGAACCGGTCGCCGATAAGCCAGTCCGGAAACAGCACGATCCCCATCCCGCCCAGCGCCGAGGTCAGCAGGGTTTCCGCGTTATTCGATGACAACAGCGGCGACACGGGATAGTGAACCCACTCCCCGCCGGGCTCGCGCAGCAGCCAGCGGTTTGGACCGGACGAACCGCGATAGACAAGGCATTTATGACGGGTAATGTCATCCGGCGCCTCAGGCGCACCGTATTTGCGCAGGTACGCAGGCGCGGCGGCGAGGTGATAAAACTGCGGCCCGAACACCCGGGCGTGAAAAGAGGAGTCGGTCAGCATGCCGATGCGAAAGATCAGGTCGGCGGCATCCCGATGGGGATCGATATAGTCGTCCGTCAGCGTCAGCTCAATGCTGAGCCGGGGATAACGCTCCGCCAGGCCCGCCAGCCCGGGGGCAATGTGCCGCTGGCCGAAAAATACCGGGGCGTTGATGCGCAGCAAACCGGACGGCTCCTGCTTGCGCTCATCCAGCTCCCGCCGCGCGTCGTCAAGATTGCCAAGCATCAGGCGGGCATAGCGGATAAAGAGATGGCCGTTTTCGGTGGGGATGATCGCCCGCGTGTTGCGGTAGAAAAGCTGCTGGCCGAGCGCGTCCTCAAGCTGATGGATAACCCGCGAAACCTGCGACGCGGCCATCCCCTCCCGGCGCGCCACCACTGAAAAATTCAGGGACTCATAGACCTCTTTAAAGATAAGCAGCCAGCGGATGCTGATGTTGGCGGTGTCTGGCATTGATGCATTTCCTGCACAAGTGTTTAGTGCATTATGGCATTTTTCTCACGGATGTTCAGGGGTACGCTTCCCGGCCTGGATACAAGAGAAGAGTCACTATGCGACATCTATTGATTTTACTGGTTATTGCCGGCGGGATGGGCCTGTCCGTCGAGGCTGGCTTACTGGGGCCACTGGGAAGTGAAGTGGGCGATCTGTGGGCGACGTTCAGCATCTTCGGCGTCGGTGCCGCCCTGACGTTTCTGCTGATGCTGTTTTTCAGCCCCCGCAACAGCCCGTCGTTTTTCGCCCAGCCTGCATGGCAGCTTCTGGGCGGCGTCCTCGGGCCAATCTACGTGGTCATTCTCACGGTGGCGACGCCTGCGATCGGTATCGCCATGACCATGATTGGCATCCTGGCAGGCCAGGTGTTTAAAAGCCTGATCATCGACCACTATGGCCTGCTGGGCACGCCACACCGAAAAATTGACACCAGACGCATCATCGCGCTGATATTTATTATTGCCGCGCTGGTGCTGGTTGCACAGGGGTAACGCTATGACATTTATCATGATTATTCTGGCGGTGATTGGCGGTGCCACGCTGAGCGTTCAGGCCGCCATCAACGGACAGCTGGGCAGCAAAGTGGGCGTGTTCAAAAGTGCATTCCTGACCTTTTCCGTCGGCGCGCTTATCACCGCCCTGCTGATCGTCTTCTTTGAACCACCGCATGCCGTCACGCTGATGGACGTGCCGAAATGGCAGCTGCTGGGTGCCCTGCTCGGCGTGCCCTATATCGTGATTATGGTGCTGGCCGTGCAGCGGATCGGTACCGCGGTCGCCACGGTGGCGGTGATCTTCGGCCAGCTGACCATGAGCATGCTGATCGACAATTTTGGCTGGCTGGGCAATGCGGCTATCCCCTTCTCGATGAGCCGCCTCGGGGCCGTTGTCTGTCTGGGCATTGCGCTGTGGTTTATCTACTCCAGCAGCAAAGTGCCAAAAACTGAAGAAAAGATATCTGTTAAAGAGGATGCTTGTTCATAATAGCCAACGTGAATCCCGCGAAATGGCTAAAAAGGTGTTGATGTGATGGAAGAATCCACATTAGAAGAAGAGTTTAACCGCCGTGTTAAGCAGCTTAGCGAGCGCGCGAAAGCAGCCGGTACCAACGTCAGCGAACTGTGCCGCATAGCTGGCGTCAGCCGCACTACGCCCGAGCGGTGGAATAAACGGGTTCCGAAGTCCATCACCATTTTTGATTCGGTTTTCCAGGCTCTGCTGGATCTCGAACGAGCCAAAGGAGAGGAGGAAGAGGCGTTTAAAAATCTCCCGCTTCGCGAGCAGGAACGCCTTAAAGCCCAACGAAAAGAGCTCGAACGAGAAAAAGAAAAAGAGCGCCGTTTAAAGCGCAATGAGGCGCGCAGGGAAAGCCGCGCGCGACTGAAAAACGCGCAGCAAGACTAAGGGCGACGCAGGCTTATCTTGTGGATAGCCCAGCAAGTACGCAGGTTGCGGCCACGCTATAAAGTTACTTGTAATATTTGCTACTGATGAGAGCCCTCATTTATCATCTGACTTTATATTCAGATGCCGCAATATTGCCGGCACATAGCTGCGACTTATTATCAGAAGTGGATTAATAAATGAACAGACTCGCTCTCATTGCGTGCAGGCGCATACTTTTCCTTGAGGTTGAGGAGGCGGCGACCCACATTGCCGAAGTCTCTCAGCGCACCTGGCGTTACTATGAGTCTGGTCGCACCCAAATTCCTGGCCATCTTGCTGAGAAAATGGAAAAACTTCTCCAATATCATTCTGTTATGAAAGATCGCATGTCGAAAGAAGCGGACGAATATCGTCAGAAAGGGGAAGGCAGACAGGCCGTTCCGTATTATCTGACCTTCGAGGACTATCAAAAAGAGACGGGTCTCGATGATGTGATCGCTTTTCGTCTCGATCAGTCGGTTAAGGCTGCGCTCTACCTGGAAGATAAAGTCGTCTTCTATTAAACGTTAACCAGCCGCACTACTGCGCGCATGACTCCTTCGCTGTAACTCTCTTTATCGCTCTCTGCCTGCTCTCACCACACTTCTGATTTCCGTTCTCCGCACGGGCCCTGCTCCTGGCTTGCCATCCTGGCAAACCGCTGTGCCAACGTGGCACAACCTTTCATATCTTAATTGTATATATTTGCAATCGTCACATTTTAATTAATCATAAAAGATAAATATAAAGTTCCTAAAATGGAACTTTAACAATAGATGTTAAATAAAGAAATGTTTCTATAACAGATATGTTATTGCCAGTACCCTGCCGAAAATCACGCAAGCTCTTTTTAATCATTTCATTCGAAGATTCTCTACAGCCAGCAATGACAAGGCCTTAAGGTTAAGTCATACAAATAAAATAAAATGTTTTGAGAAATTATTAAGTTAGTTGAAAGGCTATATTCAAAAGTAAAAAATCATTAAAAAGGATATTGCCGCCCTACAAAATTACGAGTAGTCTCCGTTCCGCTTCTGGAACACCCAGTCAGCCCCCTGCAAAACGGAGCATGACAAATGGCCGCAACACGTGGCGTTCGGGCGGGAGTATCGGCAAATGCGAACAGTGAATGGGTCGTGTTTACCGCGAAATTGCCCCAGGCATTAAAGAAGAAATTAAAGATTGCAGCCGCTGAATGCGGCCAGAAGCAGCAAGAGATTGTTGCTCAGGCTGTTGAGATGTGGATGGCGGCGAACGGCTTCAATAAGTAACCGACAAATTAGTAGTAACCGACAAAACAGTAGTAACCGACAAAACCGACAAGAAACGAAGATATCAAACATGAAAAAAACAGTATTAGCAGTGCTCGTTGCCACCGCGACAGCCTCTGGTGCAGCCCAGGCATCTAACGTTGATGTGGACAATGTCATCAATACGGTTGGTGCAGGCACTAGCAACATCTCTGCTCCAGTCACGCCGACGCAGGCAGAACTTAAAGCCCGCTTTGCAGAGTTGAAGCACCAGCAATTCGAAGGTAAATCCCGCGAAGCGCAGAACCGTATGCGTGTTGAGGCCCAGGGCCAGCACGTTGATTACAACGCGGTGGTCGTGGCGGCTCACGATGCTCAGGCTCAGATTGTGAAAAGCAATATTGAAGCAGCCCGCATCAAGGCTGCTGATACTGCGAAAGGTGAAGCCCTCACTCAGGACAATATCGACCGCACTGCGTCTCAGAATGGCGCACTGGCTAACGCCCGTGAAGCGTCTCGCATTCAGCCCCAGATTGATGCGAAAGAGCGTGTTGTTGGTCTGGCTAAAAAAATAGACAACGTGAACCGTAACCACGATCAACTCGTTGCCTTAATGCAGGCGCAGGAAGTTTCTCGAACTGCCAGCCAGCGTGTAAACGTTGACCAGGCTGCTGCTGATGCCCGCCTGAACAGCATGAAGCCGGTTGTTGACCAGGCGGCGGCTGATTCTCGTCTGAACAGCATGAAACCTGTTATCGGCGAAGACGCCGCTGTTTCCCGTCTGAACAGCATGAGCGTCGATCCGAA
>NZ_VCBB01000024.1:0-27132 GCF_005843915.1 Enterobacter sp. MF024
AACCCCGCCTTATACCTGTTTACACACAGACTTATCCACAATGCGACGAAAAAGTGAAAATGTGCGAGCGTTGCGCAAACGTTTTCGTTAAAATGCTCGCGCTTAATAAAGTGACCCCGCCAGGTGTGTTAGTTGAGTTTTTATGTGGAAAATTCACCTAACGCTCTCTGTAATCGTCAAATCCAGGGGATTTACCATGCAACAACGTCGTCCAGTCCGCCGCGCTCTGCTCAGTGTTTCTGATAAAGCCGGTATCGTCGAATTCGCTCAGGCACTTTCTGCACGTGGCGTAGAGCTGCTGTCTACGGGTGGCACTGCTCGCCTGTTAGCAGATAAAGGCCTGCCGGTAACCGAAGTGTCCGATTACACCGGTTTCCCGGAAATGATGGATGGACGCGTCAAAACCCTGCACCCGAAAGTTCACGGCGGCATTCTGGGTCGTCGCGGTCAGGACGACGGAATTATGGAGCAACATGGGATCGCGCCGATCGACATGGTCGTTGTTAACCTTTATCCGTTCGCCCAGACCGTTGCCCGTGAAGGCTGCTCTCTGGAAGATGCGGTAGAGAACATCGATATCGGCGGCCCAACCATGGTGCGCTCCGCGGCGAAGAACCATAAAGATGTCGCCATCGTCGTAAAGAGCAGTGACTACGATGCCATTATTAAAGAGATGGATGCCAACGAAGGTTCGCTGGATCTCGGGACCCGTTTCGACCTCGCCATTAAGGCCTTCGAACATACCGCCGCGTACGACAGCATGATCGCCAACTACTTCGGTAGCCTGGTACCTGCCTATCACGGCGAAAGCAACGAACCTTCCGGCCGCTTCTCTCGCACCTTAAACCTGAACTTCATCAAGAAGCAGGATATGCGCTACGGTGAGAACAGCCACCAGCAGGCAGCCTTCTATATAGAAGAAGAGGTAAAAGAAGCCTCCGTTGCTACAGCACAGCAGGTTCAGGGCAAGGCGCTCTCCTATAACAACATCGCTGACACCGACGCGGCGCTGGAGTGCGTGAAAGAGTTCAGCGAGCCAGCATGCGTTATCGTTAAGCATGCAAACCCATGCGGCGTGGCGGTAAGCACCTCTATTCTGGATGCTTACGATCGCGCTTATAAAACCGACCCGACCTCTGCGTTTGGCGGCATTATTGCCTTTAACCGCGAGCTGGATGCCGAAACCGCCCAGGCGATCATCTCCCGCCAGTTCGTTGAAGTGATCATCGCCCCTTCTGCCACCGAAGAAGCGCTGAAAATCACTGCGGCAAAACAGAACGTGCGCGTACTGGTTTGCGGTCAGTGGGCGGAACGCGTTCCGGGCCTGGACTTCAAGCGTGTGAACGGCGGTCTGCTGGTTCAGGATCGTGACCTGGGTATGGTGACAGAAGCCGACCTGCGCGTGGTTACTAAGCGTCAGCCGAGCGAGCAGGAGCTGCGTGATGCGCTGTTCTGCTGGAAAGTGGCTAAGTTCGTGAAATCCAACGCAATCGTATATGCCAAAGAGAACATGACTATCGGCATAGGCGCAGGCCAGATGAGCCGCGTCTACTCCGCGAAAATCGCCGGTATTAAAGCGGGCGATGAAGGTCTGGAAGTGAAAGGGTCTGCTATGGCCTCTGACGCCTTCTTCCCGTTCCGTGACGGCATCGACGCGGCTGCCGCTGTGGGTATCACCTGTGTGATCCAGCCTGGCGGCTCTATCCGTGATGACGAAGTGATTGCTGCCGCTGATGAACACGGCATCGCGATGATCTTCACCGACATGCGTCATTTCCGCCATTAATTTCCGGAGCAGAGAATGAAAGTATTAGTGATTGGTAACGGCGGGCGTGAGCACGCCCTGGCGTGGAAAGCGGCGCAGTCTCCGCAGGTAAAAACCGTCTTTGTGGCGCCGGGTAACGCCGGTACGGCTCTCGAGCCTGCCCTGCAGAACGTGGCTATCGGCGTGACCGATATCCCGGCGCTGCTGAACTTCGCCCGCAACGAGAAAATCGACCTGACCATCGTCGGCCCGGAAGCGCCGCTGGTGATTGGCGTGGTTGACGCGTTCCGCGCGGCGGGCCTGACCATCTTCGGCCCGACCGAAGGCGCCGCGCAGCTCGAAGGCTCGAAAGCCTTCACCAAAGATTTCCTGGCGCGTCACAACATCCCGACCGCGGAATACCAGAATTTCACCGAAGTGGAGCCTGCGCTGGCTTACTTACGTGAAAAAGGCGCGCCGATTGTGATCAAGGCCGACGGCCTGGCCGCCGGTAAAGGCGTTATCGTGGCGATGACTCTCGAAGAAGCAGAAGCCGCTGTCCAGGACATGCTGGCAGGGAACGCTTTTGGCGATGCGGGCCACCGTATCGTGATCGAAGAGTTCCTCGACGGGGAAGAGGCGAGCTTTATCGTCATGGTCGACGGCGAGCACGTCCTGCCGATGGCCACCAGTCAGGATCATAAGCGCGTTGGCGATGCCGATACCGGCCCGAATACCGGCGGCATGGGCGCATACTCCCCTGCTCCGGTGGTCACCGACGAAGTACACCAGCGCACCATGGATCGCATCATCTGGCCAACCGTGAAAGGAATGGCTGCGGAAGGTAACACCTACACCGGCTTCCTGTACGCGGGCCTGATGATCGACAAACAGGGCAACCCTAAGGTTATCGAGTTCAACTGCCGCTTTGGCGATCCGGAAACTCAGCCGATCATGCTGCGCATGAAATCCGATCTGGTGGAGCTGTGCCTGGCCGCCTGCGAAGGCAAGCTGGACCAGAAAACCTCTGAGTGGGATGAGCGCGCGTCTCTGGGCGTGGTGATTGCTGCGGGCGGTTATCCGGGCAACTACAACACCGGCGATCAAATCCACGGCCTGCCGCTGGAAGAAATCGATGGTGCGAAAGTGTTCCACGCAGGCACCAGGCTCTCTGATGACGAACTTGTGCTGACCAACGGTGGACGCGTCCTGTGCGCCACGGCGCTGGGCAATACCGTTGCAGAAGCGCAGCAACGCGCCTATGCGCTGATGGCGGATATTCACTGGAACGGCAGCTTCAGCCGTAATGATATTGGTTATCGTGCGATTGCGCGCGAGCAGGGGAAGTAATTTTTCTCCTCACCCTGACCCTCTCCCCATCGGGGGGAGGGAACTTAAAAACTCTTCTCTGTCGGCTGCCAGGTACAGAAATCTTCGTTAGCCACCAGCAGCAGCTGTGACCCTTCAGGCGCTTCCAGCCACGCCACGCTCACTTCCATAGAGGAGTGGCTCTGACGGCGTGCAATGTGTTCCGTTGCCCAGCTATCGAGATCCGGCTTCAGGGTCTGGCCTTCGCACGTGGTGACGGTGCCGTCGGCATGCCAGCGCCCCTGATGCAGCACCACCCTTCCCTGTCGCAGCGCATCGCTGGTCTGGCGAATTTGATCGGCCCGGTAACGGTAAAGTTCGATTTGATCGGTAGAGAGCTGCTGTTTAAGACCGCCGATTTCGCGCTGCATAAAGCTCAGCTCACCGTGGTCGTCAAAACGTACCCGCACATGCTCGGGGACTTTGCTGTAGATGTTTACGTCGATATAAGCGAGCGTATCGCCCTGCCAGCGGTATTCACTGGTAGTAGTACTTCCGCTATGCCAGGGGCTAAAAGCGGAGAGGAGATGCACTTCGTCGTCTGAGTCTTTACGCCAGACGCGTACCGCGCCCTGATTGTCAGCGTAGCCGCTGGCAGTAAAAGCCGGCAGGGAGGAGTCATGACTGCAGGCGGTCAGTACAAGCACGCCCGCCAGCGCCAGTGCCTGGCGCCAGACAGACAAAAGGGGCGAAACCGCCCCCTCGATAAAACTGTTCACTGCTACGCGGCTTACTTAACTGCGTCTTTCAGTGCTTTGCCAGAAACAAATGCTGGCACGTTAGCTGCAGCGATTTTGATTTCTTTACCGGTCTGCGGGTTGCGGCCAGTACGCTCAGCGCGGTGGTTCACTTTGAAGGTACCGAAACCTACCAGTTGTACAGCATCGCCTTCTTTCAGAGACTCAGTAATTGCAGCCAGGGTGGATTCCAGAGCAGCTTTAGCCTGTACTTTAGACAGGTCAGCTTTGTCCGCAATTACATCAATCAGTTGAGTCTTGTTCATAAGTTATCCTTTCAATGTGTTTATCGCTTGCTAAGCATCGAGTGCGACGAAAATGCCAAAAAAGCACTCTCCTGCATACACGCACCGATAGCCACTTATTTTCGCCCCCCAAATGTAGACCAGACGGGGGGCAGAAGGGAAGAGTAGAGGCATGACAAATCAGGCGTTAAATCACGTTTTGTTGTCTCACTGGTTAAGATTTATACCAATGTTACTCTCGCCTGCCTCACGCAAGTCTGCACGCAGACCTTTAATCAGTTCGATATCGCGTTCTTCACACTCGGCCAGCAAACGGAAAATTTCCCACTGGATATCCCATTCCTGCTCAACGGCCGGGTTCAGACGGAGCTCTTCATCGGTCATTTCACGCTCTGCCTGAGTCATCTCCAGCATCGCCACAGTGGTGATAGAGGCCTTACTGACTTCGATGGCATGTTCCAGAGTTTCGCCACTCAGACGCGAGTGAATCAGTTCACTTAAGGCCACACAGGCATCAATGGCCGGGTAGACGCCATAGACATCATAGTCATCAGCAACCGGGATCGCCTCTTCCAGCTTATCGAGCTGGGAGTCGAAGTTCACCCTGGCATCTTTGACCGTCAGCGTTTCCCACACCAGATCGAGGATACGGCGATACAGTTGACCATCACCAAATTCAGTCTGCTTGCAGAACATGGCGTAGTTCGGATACATACGTTCGCACAGACAGGCCATAAAAGTGACGTGCTGCCAGCTTTCCAGCTTCTCAAGGCGCAGATGAATCGGGTTTTGTAACATGATGATGTCTCGAATCGAAAATTGGCCGCAGTTTACCTGAATCAGCGCTGAATTTCCTGCCAACGAACAAAAGCCGGACGCCCGGAAGCCACCGCATCGGCCCAGCGGGTCGGTTCCGGCAGCCGATAGCCCCGCATACAGCGCTGGACCCACGCCAGGGCGCTGTCGGTACTGACGCGATGACCGGTGGCGATGAACAGCGGATTGCAGCGGGCTTTGCTGCGCCAGACCCAAGCCAGCTGCTCGCCTTTATCCATCAATGGCGCCAGCGCCCCGGGTTCGGGCGACAGAGGCTCAAACTTGCCGCAGAGGCGTTTCTTCGCCACGCCGATGGTCGGCACATCCACCAGCAGGCCAAAATGGCTGGCGACGCCGAGACGGCGCGGATGGGAGATCCCATGCCCGTCAACGAACAGCAGATCGGGCCTTTGCGAGAGCTGATCCCACGCGGCCAGCAGCGCGGGATACTCACGAAATGAGAGGAAGCCGGGAATATAGGGCATGGTCGTGGCGATGCGCGCCACCTGGTATTCAACCAGCTCCAGCCCGGGGTACGTCAGGAGCACTATCGCCGCCCGCGTCACCTCTCCGCCCTGCTCAAACCCGACATCGGCCCCCGCAATCAGCGTGGGCGGGTCTTTATCCAGACGATCCTCACGGGATACAGACGCAGCGAGTTTAAGTTGTTGAGCGCGAAGTGACGCAAGATCCATAACGACTCCTTACGGGTGATACTGGGCAGAAAGTCGGTGTACCGCCTCCACAAACACGCCTGCATGCTCTGGCGGAACATCCTGATGAATACCGTGCCCCAGGTTAAAGACATGGCCCTCGCCCTGACCGAAGCCTGCCAGAATGGTCGAGACTTCTTCTTCAATACGGGCGGCCGGAGCATACAGCATAGACGGATCCATGTTGCCCTGCAGGGCGACTTTGTCCCCCACGCGACGGCGCGCATCGGCGATATCGGTGGTCCAGTCGAGGCCCAGCGCATCACAGCCGGTCTCTGCCATCGCTTCCAGCCACTGGCCTCCGCCTTTGGTGAACAGCGTTACCGGCACGCGGCGCCCTTCGTTTTCACGCAGCAGGCCATCGACGATTTTATGCATGTAGTAGAGCGAGAACTGCTGGTAATCGCGGCCCGTCAGCACTCCGCCCCAGGTGTCGAAGATCATCACCGACTGCGCGCCCGCTTTGATCTGCGCGTTCAGATAGAGGGTGACGCTTTTCGCCAGCTTTTCGAGCAGGGCATGGAGCGCCAGCGGATCGGCGTACATCATCTTCTTGATAACGGTAAAGGCTTTGCTGCTGCCGCCTTCGACCATGTAGGTCGCCAGCGTCCACGGACTGCCGGAGAAACCAATCAGCGGTACTTCGCCTTTCAGCTCGCGGCGAATAGTGCGCACCGCGTTCATCACATAACCGAGTTCCTGCTCCGGGTCCGGGATCGGCAGATTGTCGATGTCCGCTTTGCTCTTGATGGGAGAAGAGAAGCGCGGACCTTCGCCGGTTTCAAAGTACAGACCAAGCCCCATCGCATCCGGGATAGTCAGGATATCTGAGAAGAGGATCGCCGCGTCCAGCGGATAGCGGCGCAGCGGCTGAAGGGTCACTTCGCAGGCCAGCTCCGCATTTTTGCACAGCGACATAAAATCGCCCGCCTGCGCACGCGTGGCTTTATATTCCGGCAAATAGCGGCCCGCCTGGCGCATCATCCATACCGGGGTGATATCAACGGGTTGGCGCAGCAGCGCACGCAGATAACGATCGTTCTTCAGTTCGGTCATTTTTGCAGTTCCTTAAGCGTCTTATTCCCAGTGTATCACGTCTCAGATATCGTCAGCCCGACACATTGCCACGGTATCTTCTATCAGGCGGCGCGCCACAGTGCCGGGCGGTGGGAGCAGCGGTAAATCGTCGTAACGATACCAGTCGGCTGACAGCAACTCTTTCGGGTCGATGACGATCTCGCCGCTGTCGTACTCGGCCATAAAGGCGGTCATCAGCGATTGCGGGAACGGCCACGGCTGGGAGGTGACGTAGCGCAGGTTCTTCACTTTGATACCGCTCTCTTCCATCACTTCACGCGCAACGGCCTGCTCCAGCGTTTCGCCCACTTCCACAAACCCGGCCAGCACGGTATGCACCCCGTTGCGATGACGGGTATGTTGCGCCAGCAGGATGGTGTCTTCACGACGGATAGCGACGATGATGCACGGCGCGATTTGCGGATAGTAGCGTTCGCGGCAGTGGCTGCAGAGCATGGCCCATTCGGTTTTGCTTGGGTGCATGGTGTGACCGCAGTAACCGCAATATTTATGCGAGCGATAAAACTCGGCCAACTGCACAGCGCGGCCGGCCAGCTGGAACAGGCCGACATCGAGATCGAGCACCTGGCGAACCGATCCCATATCGTGGCGACGATTTTGTTGGATCAACCACACAGAATCGCCCTGCCACTCGCCAATGTTTAGTGCGGGTTGACCCGCAAGATCGAAATTTCCGGCTTCGCCATGTGGTAATTCACCACCGGGCAACCATAATTTTTGTTCATGGCTGACTAACCACCAGCCGCGATCCGATTTTTCAATTATACGATCCATATCTATTGCACTACCTTTGCTTCACAGGCATGTTGGTAACAATACTATTACATTTTGGGTGGGCAGCTTTTAATCTTAACCTTGCGGAGTCAAACATGCTAAACCAGCTAGAAAACCTGACAGAGCGCGTTGGCGGAAGTAACAAACTGGTCGATCGCTGGCTTCACGTGCGTAAACATCTGCTCGTTGCCTACTACAATCTCGTTGGCATTAAGCCGGGTAAAGAGTCCTACATGCGCCTGAATGAAAAAGCGCTGGACGATTTTTGCCAGAGCCTGGTCGACTACCTTTCCAATGGTCATTTCAATATTTATGAACGCATTATCGGTGAAATGGAAGGTAACAGCCCGTTTTTAGCGGCCACCAAACTCTACCCTCTGCTGGAAGCCAACACTCAGCAGATCATGGATTATTACGACTCCACGCTCGAAAATGCCATCGATCAGGACAACTATCTGGAATTTCAGCAGGCACTTTCTGATATCGGCGAGGCGCTGGAGCAACGATTTACGCTGGAAGACAACCTGATCGCCCTCGCGCTGGATCACAATCTGAAAGCAAGCAACGAAGATAACGTCGCCCGACCGGCTTGAGTTATTTATCGTTAACGCGTAATTTACATTTACTGCTCCCGCTGTAGGGGAGCAAATTCTTGTCGGAGTGCCCAGTGCGAAAGCCGGGCTGAGACCGTTAATTCGGGATCCGCGGAACCTGATCAGGTTAAGACCTGCGAAGGGAACAAGAGTCAATTTACTGTATCGCCCCCGGGCGATCCTCTCTTGCTTCATCCGTCGTCTGACAAGCCACTTCCTGAACTTACTGGAACGAGCTATGTCTGCCACAAAAATGACCCGCCGCGAACAGCGCACACACGCCCAACGCTTCATCGATACTCTGGAAGGCACCGCTTTCCCAAACTCTAAACGCATCTATCTGACCGGCTCCCGGGATGATATCCGCGTACCCATGCGCGAGATCCAGCTCAGCCCGACGCTCATCGGCGGCAGTAAAGAAAACCCGCAGTTTGAAGAGAACGAAGCGGTGCCGGTCTACGACACCTCCGGGCCTTACGGCGATCCGGCTGTGACCATTAACGTCCAGCTGGGACTGGCAAAACTGCGCCAGCCGTGGATTGACGCGCGTGACGACAGCGAAGCGCTGAACGAGCAAAGCTCGGCTTATACCCGCGAACGCCTGGCCGATGATGGCCTGGACGAGCTGCGCTTCACCGGTCTTCTCACGCCGAAGCGTGCCAGGCCTGGCAAATGCGTCACCCAGCTGCACTACGCCCGTCAGGGGATCGTCACGCCGGAGATGGAGTTTATCGCCATTCGCGAAAACATGGGCCGCGAGCGCATCCGTGGCGAGGTGCTGCGCCACCAGCATCCGGGTGAGGGCTTTGGGGCTCGTCTGCCGGAGAACATCACCCCGGAGTTTGTGCGTGACGAAGTGGCCGCCGGCCGCGCCATTATTCCCGCCAACATCAACCATCCGGAATCGGAGCCGATGATCATCGGGCGTAACTTCCTGGTGAAAGTGAATGCCAATATCGGTAACTCGGCCGTGACCTCCTCCATCGAAGAAGAGGTGGAAAAACTGGTCTGGTCGACGCGCTGGGGGGCGGACACCGTCATGGACCTTTCCACCGGTCGCTATATTCACGAGACCCGTGAGTGGATCCTGCGTAACAGCCCGGTGCCGATTGGTACCGTCCCCATCTACCAGGCGCTGGAGAAGGTGAACGGCATCGCGGAAGACCTCACCTGGGAGGCTTTCCGGGATACCCTGCTGGAGCAGGCCGAACAGGGCGTGGATTACTTCACCATCCACGCGGGCGTGCTGCTGCGCTATGTGCCGATGACCGCTAAACGCCTGACCGGCATCGTCTCCCGCGGCGGTTCGATCATGGCAAAATGGTGCCTGTCCCATCATCAGGAGAACTTCCTGTATGAGCACTTCCGCGAAATCTGCGAGATCTGCGCCGCGTACGACGTTTCGCTGTCGCTGGGCGATGGCCTGCGTCCGGGCTCCATTCGCGATGCTAACGATGAAGCGCAGTTTGCCGAGCTGCACACTCTGGGCGAGCTGACCAAAATTGCCTGGGAGTATGACGTTCAGGTGATGATTGAAGGCCCAGGCCATGTGCCGATGCAGATGATCCGCCGCAACATGACCGAAGAGCTTGAGCACTGCCACGAAGCGCCGTTCTATACCCTGGGGCCGTTGACCACCGATATCGCACCGGGTTACGACCACTTCACCTCCGGCATTGGCGCGGCGATGATTGGCTGGTTCGGCTGCGCGATGCTTTGCTACGTGACGCCGAAAGAGCATCTCGGTCTGCCGAACAAAGAGGACGTGAAGCAGGGGCTGATCACCTACAAAATTGCCGCCCACGCCGCCGACCTGGCGAAGGGCCATCCGGGGGCGCAGATCCGCGATAACGCCATGTCGAAAGCGCGCTTCGAATTCCGCTGGGAAGATCAGTTCAACCTCGCCCTCGACCCGTTCACCGCCCGCGCCTATCACGACGAAACCCTGCCGCAGGAGTCCGGTAAAGTGGCGCACTTCTGCTCCATGTGCGGGCCGAAATTCTGCTCGATGAAAATCAGCCAGGAGGTGCGTGATTACGCCGCGGCGCAGACTATCGAAGTGGGAATGGCCGATATGTCAGAGACCTTCCGCGCCCGGGGCGGCGAAATCTACCTCAAAAAAGAGGAGGCGTAATGTATCAGCCCAACTTTCCGCCAGTGCCGTTTCGTCTGGGGCTTTACCCGGTGGTCGACAGCGTGGCGTGGCTTGAGCGTCTGCTGGCCGCTGGGGTAAAAACCCTGCAGCTGCGCATCAAGGATAAACAGGATGACGAGGTTGAGGCCGATATTGCGGCAGCCATTGCCCTGGGGCGTCGTTATGACGCCCGCCTGTTTATCAATGACTACTGGCGTATGGCGATTAAGCACCAGGCTTACGGCGTGCATCTGGGTCAGGAGGATCTGGAGACCACCGATCTGGAAGCCATTCGTCGCGCCGGTTTGCGTCTCGGCGTGTCGACGCATGACGACATGGAGATCGACGTGGCGCTGGCGGCACGTCCGTCTTACATCGCCCTGGGACACGTTTTTCCGACCCAGACCAAGCAGATGCCTTCAGCTCCGCAAGGGCTTGAACAGCTGGCCCGTCATATCGAACGGCTCGGGGATTATCCCACCGTCGCCATCGGCGGTATAAGCCTCGAACGCGCGCCTGCGGTCCTGGCGACCGGCGTGGGAAGCATCGCGGTGGTGAGCGCCATCACCCAGGCCGGGGACTGGCAGGCAGCGACGGCGCAGCTGCTGCAACTGGCGGGGACAGGCGATGAATGACCGTGACTTTATGCGCTACAGCCGCCAGATCCTGCTGGACGATATCGCCATCGACGGGCAGCAAAAGCTGCTCGCCAGCCGGGTGTTGCTGATCGGCCTCGGCGGACTGGGCGCCCCGGCGGCGCTATACCTGGCCGGAGCCGGGATCGGCACGCTGGTGCTGGCCGACGATGACGAGGTTCATCTGAGCAATTTGCAGCGGCAGATCCTCTTCACCACCGACGATATTGCCCAGCCGAAAGCGCAGGTAACGCAGCGTCGCCTGCAGCAGCTCAACCCCGATATCCGGCTGATTGCCCTGCAGACCCGGCTGGAAGGCAACGCGCTGCAGGAGGAGATCGCCCGCGCCGACGTGGTGCTGGACTGCACCGACAACATGGCCACCCGCCAGGCGATCAACGCCGCCTGCGTGATGCTCAACACTCCGCTTATCACCGCCAGCGCCGTGGGCTTTGGCGGACAGATGATGGTGCTGACGCCTCCCTGGACGCAGGGCTGCTACCGCTGTCTGTGGCCGGATGATGACGAGCCGCAGCGCAACTGCCGCACCGCCGGTGTTGTCGGCCCGGTGGTTGGCGTGATGGGCACCCTGCAGGCGCTGGAGGCGATCAAGCTGCTCAGCGGCATCGAGACTACGCGCAATGCGCTACGTCTGTTCGACGCCCGGGCAGGGAGCTGGCGGCAGCTGGCTTTGCAGCGCACCAGCGGCTGTCAGGTATGTGGGGGGCAGCATGCGGATCCAGTTTAACGACGAACCGATGCAGTGCGTGGAAGGCATCACCGTCGCCACCCTGCTCTCCCAGCTGCGCCAGTTAAAACCCGGGGTCGCGCTGGCCCTGAATCAACAGATCCTGCCGCGCGAGCAGTGGGAAAAACAGCAGGTGTGCGAAGGCGATCAGATCCTGCTCTTTCAGGTGATTGCCGGAGGCTGAGATGTTACGTATTGCTGATAAAACCTTTGATTCACATCTGTTTACCGGTACCGGCAAATTTGCCTCGCCGCAGCTGATGGTAGGCGCGATCCGGGAGAGCGGCAGCCAGCTGGTGACGCTGGCTATGAAGCGGGTCGATCTGCGTAATCACAACGACGCTATCCTGGCACCGCTGCTGGACGCGGGCGTGAGCCTGCTGCCCAACACCTCCGGGGCCAAAACTGCGGAAGAGGCGGTGTTCGCTGCCCGGCTGGCGCGCGAGGCGCTGGGCACGCACTGGCTTAAGCTGGAGATCCATCCCGATGCCCGCTGGCTGCTGCCCGATCCCATCGAGACGCTGAAAGCGGCGGAGATGCTGGTCAAAGAAGGGTTCACGGTGTTGCCCTACTGTGGTGCCGATCCGGTACTGTGCAAACGGCTCGAAGAGGCTGGCTGTGCGGCGGTGATGCCGCTCGGCGCGCCGATAGGCTCCAATCAGGGGCTGGAAACCCGGGCGATGCTGGAGATTATCATCCAGCAGGCGACCGTGCCGGTGATCGTGGATGCCGGGATCGGCGTGCCTAGCCATGCCGCTCAGGCGCTGGAAATGGGCGCCGACGCCGTGCTGGTGAATACCGCCATTGCGGTCGCGGACGATCCGGTCACCATGGCGCGGGCGTTTCGTCTGGCGGTAGAGGCTGGCCTACTGGCTCGCCAGTCTGGTCCCGGCGCCCGGAGCGTTGAAGCCCATGCCACCAGCCCGTTAACCGGGTTTCTGGAGGCGTTATCATGAAAACCTTTACCGATCGCTGGCGCCAGCTCGACTGGGACGATATTCGCCTGCGCATCAACGCAAAAACGCCTGCGGACGTGGAGCGGGCATTAAACGCCCTTCAGCCGACCCGGGAGGATATGATGGCCCTGCTCTCCCCTGCCGCCAGCGGCTATCTGGAGCAGATGGCGCAGCGGGCGCAGCGCCTTACCCGCCAGCGCTTTGGCAACACGGTGAGCTTTTATGTCCCGCTCTATCTCTCCAATCTGTGCGCCAACGACTGCACCTACTGCGGCTTCTCAATGAGCAACCACATCAAGCGCAAAACGCTGGATGAAAACGAGATTGCCCGGGAGTGCACCGCGATCCGCGAGATGGGTTTTGAGCATCTGTTGCTGGTCACCGGCGAACATCAGACTAAAGTCGGGATGGACTATTTTCGCCGTCATATGCCAGCCATTCGCCGCCGGTTCGCCTCTTTACAGATGGAAGTTCAACCGCTGTCAGAGGCAGAGTATGGCGAGCTGAAAACGCTGGGGCTGGATGGCGTGCTGGTCTATCAGGAGACCTACCACGAAGCGGTGTATGCGCAGCACCATCTGAAAGGTAAAAAACAGGATTTCTTCTGGAGACTGGAGACCCCGGATCGGCTGGGACGCGCCGGGATCGACAAGATCGGCCTCGGGGCGCTTACCGGGCTTTCTGACAGCTGGCGGGTGGATAATTTTATGGTGGCGGAGCATCTGCTGTGGCTACAGCAGCACTACTGGCAGAGCCGGTACTCGATCTCTTTTCCCCGGCTGCGCCCCTGCGCCGGGGGGATCCAGCCCGCGTCGATCATGGATGAACGCCAGCTGGTGCAGACCATCTGCGCGTTTCGCCTGCTGGCCCCTGAGGTGGAGCTGTCGCTGTCGACCCGGGAATCTCCCGCGTTTCGCGATCGCGTCATTCCTCTGGCCATCAACAACGTCAGCGCATTTTCAAAAACTCAGCCTGGCGGCTATGCCGATGACCATCCCGAGCTGGAGCAGTTTGCGCCGCACGACAACCGCCGTCCGGAAGACGTTGCCGCGGCGCTCAGCCATCAGGGATTGCAGCCCGTCTGGAAAGACTGGGACAGCTGGCTGGGACGCGCCTCGCAACATGGCTGAAAAAAGCGGTAACGCAGAGAAGTTATTACGAGGCGTCACGTAACCTTATCAACGGGCCATTGTCATACTGCGCCCGTTTTTTTTACGCTTATTTCGTCAGCAGGGGATGCTGACCAGGGCGGAAAGCTTCTTCCTCGTTTCGCCCTGCCTTTCCCCATGCTGTAACAGTTGTAACCGGTTTCAGAAAATGCAGGTTTCTTTGTGATGACTCACACACAATCGCGGTAACGCGGTTGTCGAAGCGGACGGTGCAGGATAATTATCAATAAACACATGTACATTGAGGCTGACTATGAAGAACATCGTTTTATGCTGTGCAGCGGGAATGTCCACCAGCATGCTGGTTCAACGCATGAAAGACGCCGCGCAGAAAAAAGGGGTCGAAGTAACCATTAAAGCCGTACCGGTTGCTGAGTTTAAAGATGAAATCGCCGCAGCCGACATTGTGTTGCTTGGCCCGCAGGTCAAATACGAACTTAATAATCTTCAGGCTCAGGCTGAACCGCTGGGTAAAAAGGTCGCGGTTATCGACATGATGGATTACGGCATGATGAAAGGTGATGCCGTACTGGAAAAAGCCCTCAAACTGCTGGAGTGACCCGTGGAAGATTTAGAAACGATCATTATGGAGCTGCTGGTCAACGCCGGTGCAGCCCGTAGCTCAGCATTAACCGCGCTGCAGATGGCGCGTAAAGGTGATTTTGCCGAAGCTGAAAAAGCGATGGAAGAGTCACGGGAATTCGTTAAGCAGGCGCACTCCATCCAGACGAAACTGATTGGTCTTGATGAAGGCACCGGCAAGTTGCCGGTAAACCTGATCACCGTTCACTCGCAGGATCACCTGATGAACGCGATGGTGATTCAGGATCTGGCGGGAGATATGATCGAGATTTA
The DNA here is from genome assembly GCF_005843915.1 of Enterobacter sp. MF024. Taxonomy (NCBI): domain Bacteria; kingdom Pseudomonadati; phylum Pseudomonadota; class Gammaproteobacteria; order Enterobacterales; family Enterobacteriaceae; genus Enterobacter; species Enterobacter sp. MF024. The sequence goes on from NZ_VCBB01000024.1 coordinate 14,586, forward strand.
TCGCCGCTTGCCGCTTGTGAACTAAAACGCCCCGACCCGAACCATAGGCCGGGTAAGCCCAGCGCCACCCGGCAACAGCCGTATCAGTTAAGCAAAAAAAAACCCGCCGAAGCGGGTTTTTTTATGGGCTGACGATACGATTACTCGTTGTCAGAACCGCCCAGGCCTGCGTTCAGCAGCTCTGCCAGGCTGGCAGATGCATCTTCAGCAGTAACCTGTGGTGCAGCAGGGATTTCGCCCGCTGCGCGACGGCGCATACGATCCTGGTGGTACGCATAACCGGTACCGGCCGGGATCAGACGACCCACGATAACGTTCTCTTTCAGACCGCGCAGTTCGTCGCGTTTGCCCGCAACGGCTGCTTCGGTAAGCACACGAGTAGTCTCCTGGAACGATGCCGCGGAGATGAAGGACTCGGTTGCCAGAGACGCTTTGGTGATACCCAGCAGGTCACGTGCGAAGGTCGCACTGAGTTTGCCGTTCGCTTCCAGATCGCGGTTAGCAATCTTAACGCGAGAGTATTCAACCTGCTCACCTTCGAGGAAGTCGGAGCTACCGGCATTCACGATGGTGGCTTTACGCAGCATCTGACGAACGATAACTTCGATGTGCTTATCGTTGATCTTAACGCCTTGCAGACGGTAAACGTCCTGTACTTCGTTGGTGATGTAACGCGTTACCGCGTGGACGCCACGAAGACGCAGAATGTCGTGTGGCGCTTCCGGACCGTCGGAAACCACGTCACCACGTTCTACACGTTCACCTTCAAACACGTTGAGCTGACGCCATTTTGGAATCATCTCTTCGTACGGATCGCTGCCATCCAGAGGCGTGATCACCAGACGGCGCTTCCCTTTGGTCTCTTTACCGAAGGAAATGATACCGCTGATTTCAGCCAGGATTGCCGGCTCTTTCGGACGACGTGCTTCGAACAGGTCCGCAACGCGTGGCAGACCACCGGTAATATCCTTGGTACCGCTGGATTCCTGAGGAATACGCGCCAGGGCATCACCCGCACCGATCTGAATACCATCTTCCAGCTGAACAATCGCTTTACCTGGCAGGAAGTACTGAGCCGGCATATCGGTGCCAGGGATCAGAACGTCGTTGCCGTTAGCATCAACGATTTTCAGTGCTGGACGCAGATCTTTACCACCCGCGGTACGTTCTGCAGAATCCAGAACCACCAGGGAAGAGAGACCGGTCAGTTCGTCGGTCTGACGAGTAATCGTCTGGCCGTCGATCATATCGGTAAAGCGAATGAAGCCCGCCACTTCGGTGATAACCGGCATGGTGTGCGGATCCCAGTTTGCTACGGTTTCGCCGCCTGCAACCTGCTCGCCGTCGCCTTTCGCCATTACAGCACCGTAAGGCACTTTATAGCTCTCTTTGGTACGACCGAATTCGTCGATCAGCTTCAGCTCGGTGTTACGGGAGGTGATAACCAGTTTACCGCTGGAGTTCACAACCGACTTCGCGTTGCTGAGCTTGATGCTACCTTTGTTTTTCACCTGGATGCTGGATTCAGCAGCCGCACGAGATGCCGCACCACCGATGTGGAACGTACGCATCGTCAGCTGTGTACCCGGTTCACCGATGGACTGTGCCGCAATAACACCGATTGCTTCACCTTTGTTGATGATGTGGCCACGCGCCAGGTCACGACCATAGCAGTGCGCACATACACCAAAGTCGGTGTCACAAGATACAACGGAACGTACCTTCACGGAGTCAACAGAGTTCACTTCCAGCAGATCACACCACTGCTCGTTCAGCAGGGTGTTACGCGGAACCAGAATGTCTGCAGTACCCGGCTTCAGAACGTCTTCAGCGGTCACACGACCCAGTACGCGATCGCGCAGCGGCTCTTTAACATCACCACCCTCGATAACCGGGGTCATGGTGATACCTTCGAGGGTGCCACAATCGTCTTCGGTAACAACCAGATCCTGCGCAACGTCTACCAGACGACGCGTCAGATAACCGGAGTTAGCTGTTTTCAGTGCGGTATCCGCCAGACCTTTACGCGCACCGTGAGTGGAGATGAAGTACTGGAGTACGTTCAGACCTTCACGGAAGTTCGCAGTGATTGGCGTTTCGATGATTGAGCCATCTGGCTTCGCCATCAGACCACGCATACCTGCCAGCTGACGAATCTGTGCTGCGGAACCACGCGCACCGGAGTCGGCCATCATGTAGATGCTGTTGAAGGAGACCTGCTGCTCTTCGACGCCGTCACGGTTAATAACGGTTTCGGTCTGCAGGTTATCCATCATCGCTTTGGATACACGATCGTTCGCCGCAGCCCAGATATCGATAACTTTGTTATAGCGTTCGCCCGCGGTTACCAGACCAGACTGGAACTGCTCCTGGATCTCAGCAACTTCAGCTTCTGCTTCAGAGATGATCTCGTGTTTCTTCTCTGGGATGACCATGTCATCAATACCAACAGAGGCACCTGAACGCGCTGCATAAGCAAAGCCGGTGTACATTGTCTGGTCAGCGAAGATAACGGTCGGCTTCAGGCCCAGAATGCGGTAACAGGTGTTCAGCATTTTGGAGATAGCTTTCTTGCCCAGCGCCTGGTTGACGATGGAGAAAGGCAGACCTTTCGGTACGATCATCCACAGAATGGCACGGCCAATAGTCGTGTCTTTCAGGCTGGTAATCGCCACGAATTCGCCGTTTTCATCTTTTTCATATTCGGTGATACGCACTTTAACGCGCGCATGCAGAGAGGCCAGGCCAGCGCGATAAATACGCTCAGCTTCTTTCGGGCCAGTCAGCACCATGCCTTCGCCTTTGGCGTTAACACAGTCACGGGTCATGTAGTACAGACCCAGTACAACGTCCTGAGAAGGAACGATGATTGGTTCACCGTTCGCTGGAGACAGGATGTTGTTGGTAGACATCATCAGCGCACGCGCTTCGAGCTGGGCTTCCAGCGTCAGCGGTACGTGAACAGCCATCTGGTCACCATCGAAGTCGGCGTTATATGCCGCACAAACCAGCGGGTGCAGCTGGATAGCTTTACCTTCGATCAGGACTGGCTCAAAGGCCTGAATACCCAGACGGTGCAGGGTTGGTGCACGGTTCAACAGTACCGGGTGTTCGCGGATAACTTCGTCCAGGATATCCCAAACGACAGCTTCTTCACGCTCAACCATTTTCTTAGCGGCTTTGATGGTGGTGGCGAGACCACGCAGTTCCAGCTTGCCGTAGATGAACGGTTTGAACAGCTCCAGTGCCATTTTCTTCGGCAGACCGCACTGATGCAGACGCAGGTATGGACCTACGGTGATTACAGAACGACCGGAGTAGTCAACACGTTTACCGAGCAGGTTCTGACGGAAACGACCCTGTTTACCTTTGATCATATCGGCCAAAGATTTCAGAGGACGTTTGTTAGAACCGGTGATCGCACGACCGCGACGACCGTTATCCAGCAGGGCATCTACCGCTTCCTGCAGCATACGTTTTTCGTTGCGTACGATGATGTCCGGCGCAGCCAGATCCAGCAGACGTTTCAGACGGTTGTTACGGTTAATGACGCGACGATAGAGATCGTTCAGGTCAGAAGTCGCGAAACGACCACCATCCAGTGGAACCAGCGGACGCAGATCTGGCGGCAGAACCGGCAGAACGGTCAGGATCATCCACTCTGGTTTGTTACCAGACTGAACGAACGCTTCCAGCAGTTTGATACGCTTGGTCAGCTTTTTACGCTTGGTTTCGGAGTTGGTTTCGTTCAGCTCTTCGCGCAGCTGCTCGCACTCTTGCTCCAGATCCATGCTTTTCAGCAGGGCCTGGATAGCTTCCGCACCCATCTTCGCGTCGAATTCGTCACCGAACTCTTCCAGCGCGTCCAGATACTGTTCTTCGGTCAGAATCTGGTTACGTTCCAGGTTCGTCATCCCGCCTTCGATAACAACATAAGATTCGAAGTACAGAACACGTTCGATATCGCGCAACGGCATATCCAGCAGCAGACCGATACGGGACGGCAGAGATTTCAGGAACCAGATGTGGGCAGTCGGAGACGCCAGCTCGATGTGGCCCATGCGCTCACGACGCACTTTAGTCTGGGTCACTTCAACGCCGCACTTCTCACAGATCACACCACGGTGTTTCAGGCGCTTGTACTTACCGCACAGGCACTCGTAATCTTTTACTGGCCCGAAAATACGCGCACAGAAAAGGCCGTCACGCTCAGGTTTGAACGTACGGTAGTTAATGGTTTCCGGCTTTTTAACTTCACCGAAAGACCATGAACGGATCATGTCTGGCGATGCCAGAGCAATTTTGATCGCATCAAACTCTTCGGTTTTAGTTTGCGCTTTCAGAAACTTTAATAAGTCTTTCACGGATTTGCTCCCGTCGGAGTTAGCACAATCTGGTGCCGGAAATGACTCCGGCACCAGTGACCTGTTTGAGCGAGAGTTACTCGTCTTCCAGTTCGATGTTGATACCCAGCGAACGAATCTCTTTCAACAGTACGTTGAAGGACTCTGGCATGCCCGGTTCCATCTGATGGTTGCCGTCCACGATGTTTTTATACATCTTGGTACGACCGTTCACGTCATCAGACTTAACGGTGAGCATTTCCTGCAGGGTGTATGCCGCGCCGTATGCTTCAAGCGCCCACACTTCCATCTCCCCGAAGCGCTGACCACCGAACTGCGCCTTACCACCCAGCGGCTGCTGAGTAACCAGGCTATAAGAACCGGTAGAACGCGCGTGCATCTTGTCATCAACCAGGTGGTTCAGTTTCAGCATATACATGTAGCCAACGGTAACCTGGCGCTCGAATTGCTCACCGGTACGACCGTCGAACAGAGTGATCTGGCCAGAACTTGGCAGGCCACCCAGCTGTAACAGTTCCTTGATTTCAGACTCTTTCGCACCATCGAAGACAGGCGTTGCGATTGGCATACCTTTTTTCAGGTTCTCTGCCAGACGCAGCACTTCTTCATCGCTGAAGGTGTTCAGGTCGACTTTCTGACGAACATCAGTGCCCAGATCGTACGCACGCTGGATGAATTCGCGCAGTTTCGCGACTTCCTGCTGCTGTTTCAGCATGGCGTTGATCTTGTCGCCGATACCTTTAGCAGCCATACCCAGGTGGGTTTCAAGGATCTGACCAATGTTCATACGAGACGGTACGCCCAGCGGGTTCAGTACGATATCTACCGGCGTACCGTTAGCATCGTGCGGCATATCTTCGATCGGGTTGATCTTAGAGATAACACCCTTGTTACCGTGACGACCTGCCATCTTATCACCAGGCTGGATCTGACGTTTAACGGCCAGATAGACCTTAACAATCTTCAGCACGCCCGGTGCCAGATCGTCGCCCTGAGTAATTTTGCGGCGTTTCGCTTCGAGTTTTTTCTCGAACTCGTGTTTCAGTTCGTCATACTGCTCAGCCAGCTGTTCCAGCTGATTCTGTTTCTCTTCGTCGGCCAGGCCCAGTTCCAGCCAGCGGTCACGCGGCAGCTTGTCGAGCTTCTCAGCTTCAACACCACCGGAAACCAGCACCGCGTAGATACGACCAAACAGGCCAGCTTCAAGGATCTGCAGCTCTTCAGACAGGTCTTTCTTAGCCTGCTTCAGCTGCATCTCTTCGATTTCCAGCGCACGTTTGTCTTTTTCTACGCCATCGCGAGTAAAGACCTGAACGTCGATAACCGTACCGGAAACACCGTTTGGTACGCGCAGAGAAGAGTCCTTAACGTCAGACGCTTTCTCACCGAAGATCGCGCGCAGCAGTTTCTCTTCTGGCGTCAGCTGGGTTTCACCTTTCGGCGTTACCTTACCAACCAGAATGTCGCCGCCGGTCACTTCCGCACCGATGTAAACGATACCGGATTCATCCAGTTTGGAGAGCGCAGCTTCACCCACGTTAGGGATGTCAGCAGTGATCTCTTCTGGCCCCAGCTTGGTGTCACGGGACACACAGGCCAGTTCCTGGATGTGAATAGTGGTGAAACGATCTTCCTGAACCACACGCTCGGAGACAAGAATGGAGTCTTCGAAGTTGTAACCGTTCCACGGCATGAACGCTACGCGCATGTTCTGACCGAGCGCCAGTTCACCGAGGTCGGTGGACGGACCGTCTGCCAGCACATCGCCGCGCTCAACTGGCTCGCCCAGAGACACACATGGCATCTGGTTGATACAGGTGTTCTGGTTAGAACGGGTGTATTTGGTCAGGTTATAGATGTCGATACCCGCTTCGCCTGGGTACATCTCGTCTTCGTTAACTTTGATAACGATACGGGAAGCATCCACGTACTGAACGGTACCGCCACGTTTAGCAACTGCAGTTACACCGGAGTCAACGGCAACAGCACGTTCCATACCGGTACCAACCAGCGGCTTATCAGCGCGCAGAGTTGGAACCGCCTGACGTTGCATGTTCGCACCCATCAATGCACGGTTGGCGTCATCGTGTTCCAGGAACGGGATCAGGGACGCACCGACGGAAACCACCTGCTGGGTGGAAACGTCCATGTAGTCAACCTGGTCGTTGCTGAACAAGCTGGATTCACCTTTGCTACGGCAGGTAACGAGGTCATCAACAAAGCGACCTTCTTCGTCCAGGTTGGTGTTCGCCTGGGCGATAACGTAGTTACCTTCTTCGATAGCAGACAGGTAGTGAATTTCGTCGGTTACAACACCGTCAGTCACTTTACGATACGGGGTCTCAAGGAAACCGTATTCGTTAGTCTGTGCGTACACGGACAGGGAGTTGATCAGACCGATGTTTGGACCTTCAGGCGTTTCGATTGGACATACGCGACCGTAGTGAGTCGGGTGTACGTCTCGTACTTCGAAGCCTGCGCGTTCACGGGTCAGACCGCCTGGGCCAAGTGCAGAGATACGACGCTTGTGCGTGATCTCAGACAGCGGGTTGTTCTGGTCCATAAACTGAGACAGCTGGCTGGAACCAAAGAACTCTTTCACTGCTGCGGAGATCGGCTTGGCGTTGATCATATCCTGAGGCATCAGGGTATCCAGATCGCCCAGAGACAGACGCTCTTTAACCGCACGCTCAACACGTACCAGGCCAACGCGGAACTGGTTTTCCGCCATTTCGCCTACGGAACGGATACGACGGTTGCCGAGGTGGTCGATATCGTCCACTTCGCCTTTACCGTTACGGATATCGATGAGCTTCTTCATCACTTCGATGATGTCTTCTTTGCTCAGGATACCGGAACCTTCGATCGCGTCACGCAGCAGAGAACGGTTGAACTTCATACGACCAACCGCGGACAGATCGTAGCGGTCTTCGGAGAAGAACAGGTTCTCGAACAGGCTTTCAGCCGCTTCGCGAGTTGGTGGCTCACCCGGGCGCATCATGCGGTAGATTTCTACCAGCGCGCTCAGACGATCGGTGGTTGGGTCGACACGTACGGTTTCGGACATGTACGGACCGTGGTCCAGATCGTTGGTGAACAGCGTTTCGATACGCTTGTGGCCAGACTGGCTCAGCTTAGCCAGCAGATCCAGGCTCAGCTCCATGTTAGCCGGGCAGATCAGCTCGCCAGTTGATGCATCAACGTAGTCTTTTGCTGCAACTTTGCCAGCAATGTATTCAACCGGAACTTCGATGTGTTTGATTTCATCTTTTTCCAGCTGACGGATGTGGCGCGCAGTAATACGGCGGCCTTTTTCCACATACACTTTGCCGTCGGCTTCGATGTCGAACGACGCGGTATCACCACGCAGACGCTCTGGCACCAGCTCCATTTGCAGCTTGTTGTCGCGAATTTCAAAGACAACTTTTTCAAAGAACAGGTCAAGGATCTGCTCAGTGGTGTAGTTCAGTGCACGCAGAATGATGGTCGCAGGCAGTTTACGACGACGGTCGATACGGACAAACAGGTTGTCTTTCGGATCGAACTCGAAGTCCAGCCAGGAACCACGGTAAGGAATGATACGCGCGTTATAGAGTACTTTACCGGATGAGTGCGTTTTACCTTTATCGCTGTCGAAGAAGACGCCCGGGCTACGGTGCAGCTGGGAAACGATAACACGCTCAGTACCGTTGATAACGAAAGTACCGTTGTCAGTCATGAGCGGGATTTCGCCCATGTAGACTTCTTGTTCTTTAATGTCTTTAACGGTGCCTTCCGGCGCTTCGCGCTCGTAGATCACCAGACGCAGTTTAACGCGCAGCGGTGCCGAGTAGGTCACGCCACGGATTTGACATTCCTGAACGTCAAATACCGGTTCGCCAAGGCGGTAGCTGACGTATTGCAGCTCGGAATTACCGCTGTAGCTTTTAATCGGGAACACGGAACGGAAGGCTGCTTCCAGGCCGTACTGCCCTTCAGGATCTTGCTCGATAAACTTCTGGAACGAGTCAAGCTGGATAGAAAGGAGATATGGAATGTCCAGAACTTGTGGACGTTTACCAAAATCCTTACGAATACGTTTTTTCTCGGTATAGGAGTAAACCATAGGGTTCCTCAGCTCGCTGACAAGTCGACCCATCTGTCCATTGGCGGACAGTTTGTGCAACACCATTTTGTTGATCGGAAAATCGAACACTTTCCGCAATGCCTGTTGCTATCACGCTTAAACCATTTCATTGCGATTTACCCAGAGCGAGCACCCTGTCGCAGTATATTAAGACGTCGATAGAAACAAGCATTGTCAGGACAACCAGCAGTCAAACAGTGTGAAACGCTACTGGCGCCTTACAGCGCAAAAAGGCTGGTGACTAAAAAGTCACCAGCCATCAGCCTAATTTCTCAGGCTGCAACCGGAAGGGTTGGCTTATTTAACTTCAACTTCAGCGCCAGCTTCTTCCAGAGATTTTTTCAGTGCTTCTGCGTCGTCTTTGCTCACGCCTTCTTTCAGCGCAGCTGGAGCAGATTCTACCAGGTCTTTAGCTTCTTTCAGACCCAGGCCAGTTGCAGCACGTACTGCTTTGATTACGGCAACTTTGTTAGCGCCAGCAGCTTTCAGAATTACGTCGAATTCAGTTTTTTCTTCAGCAGCTTCAGCCGGGCCAGCAGCTACAGCTACAGCAGCAGCAGCAGAAACACCGAATTTTTCTTCCATTGCAGAAATCAGTTCTACAACGTCCATTACGGACATAGCTGCAACTGCTTCAATGATTTGATCTTTAGTGATAGACATTTAAATTGTTCCTGAAAATCAGAATAAGTTTATACGTAAGCGAATACTTGATAAAGATGACTGCTATTAAGCAGCTTCTTTCGCATCGCGAACAGCAGCCAGAGTGCGAACCAGTTTGCCAGCCGAAGCTTCTTTCATGGTTGCCATCAGGCGTGCAATTGCTTCTTCGTAGGTCGGCAGGGTTGCCAGGCGATCGATTTGCGATGCCGGGATCAACTCACCTTCAAAGGCTGCAGCTTTAACCTCGAATTTTGCATTCGCTTTCGCGAACTCTTTGAACAGACGAGCAGCAGCGCCCGGGTGTTCCATAGAGTATGCAATCAAGGTTGGACCAACAAACGTGTCTTTCAGGCACTCGAACTGAGTACCTTCAACTACGCGGCGCAGCAGGGTGTTACGAACAACACGCATGTAAACGCCAGCTTCACGACCTGCTTTACGCAGTTCAGTCATTTTATCTACAGTAACGCCACGGGAATCCGCAACTACTGCAGACAGCGCGCCTTTGGCTACTTCGCTGACTTCAGCAACAATCGCTTGTTTGTCTTGAAGATTTAAAGCCATTAGCTTTGCTCCTGGATGTTTGCCGGAACTCATGTTCCGGAACTCACTTCACTCTTCCCAACGGGAGGAGCGTCTTAATACGGTGAGCAGAAACAAGCCAGAGTATCCAAAAATAATCTTAGCGTTCTGTCACCGTCTACGCAGGGCATTAAGTCTCTTGCGAAACACCTGCGGTCTTCGACGGAGGCCTGGATTAGGCCAGGCTCCAACGAACAAATCTTTTAGCCGCTAACTATTGTTAGCAAACGTGGGGGTAAGATTGTAGACAAATCCACCGCCCACGTAAAGGCATTAGTTTGCAGCAGCGCTCAGGCCAGCCTGGTCAACTGCAACACCTGCACCCATGGTGGTGGAGATGCTAACTTTCTTGATGTACACGCCTTTCGCCTGAGTTGGTTTAGCTTTTTTCAGCGCAACCAGCAGAGATTCCAGGTTTTCTTTCAGTTTGTCAGCGTCAAAGTCCACTTTACCGATGGTGGTGTGGATGATGCCGTTTTTGTCGTTACGATAACGAACCTGACCTGCTTTAGCGTTCTTAACCGCTTCAGCAACGTTAGGGGTTACAGTACCAACTTTCGGGTTTGGCATCAGGCCGCGTGGACCCAGAACCTGGCCCAGCTGGCCAACAACGCGCATTGCATCTGGAGATGCAATAACAACGTCAAAGTTCATTTCGCCTTTCTTGATCTGATCGGCCAGATCTTCCATACCTACCAGTTCAGCGCCGGCAGCTTTAGCAGCTTCAGCGTTTGCACCCTGAGCAAATACAGCTACGCGAACGGAACGGCCAGTACCGTGTGGCAGTACAGTTGCGCCACGAACGTTCTGATCGGATTTACGAGCGTCGATGCCCAGGTTAACGGCAACGTCAACGCTTTCAACGAACTTAGCGGTAGCCAGTTCTTTCAGCAGAGCGATAGCTTCGTTGATGTCGTACTGTTTGGTCGCATCAACTTTGTCACGGATCACGGACATGCGCTTGGTCAGTTTAGCCATTTCTTAGTCCTCCACTACCAGGCCCATGGAACGTGCAGTACCTTCGATGGAGCGAGTCATCGCTTCAACGTCGGAACCAGTCATGTCGGCAGCTTTGGTCTGCGCGATTTCCTGCAGCTGAGCGCGGGAAATTTTACCAACTTTGTCTTTGTTCGGCTTGCCGGAACCAGACTTGATACCAGCCGCTTTTTTCAGCAGAACTGCTGCCGGCGGGGTCTTGGTAACGAAAGTGAAAGAACGGTCAGCGTAAACAGTGATTACGACTGGGATTGGCAGACCTTTTTCCAGGGATTCGGTTTTCGCGTTGAACGCTTTACAGAATTCCATGATGTTCACACCCTGCTGACCCAGAGCTGGACCAACTGGTGGACTTGGGTTCGCCATACCAGCTGCAACCTGCAGCTTGACGTAGGCTTGTACTTTCTTAGCCATTCTAAAATCCTCTGATTGGGTTATAGCGCCTCAAGGAGGCTCCCCGTGATAAAATTCGTTTTACGGATACGATCCATAAAAACAAAAGGCGCGAAATTGTATTCCAATCTCGCGCCCTGTGCAACGTTTAAATCGTCGCTTTTTTGATCGGCTGCTTAGGCTTTTTCTACCTGGGCAAAGTCCAGTTCTACCGGGGTCGCACGACCGAAGATAGAAACAGAAACTTTCAGGCGGGACTTCTCGTAGTCCACTTCTTCAACCACGCCGTTAAAGTCAGCAAACGGACCGTCATTAACACGTACCATTTCACCCGGTTCAAACAGCGTTTTCGGACGCGGCTTATCACCAACCTGCTGCAGGCGGTTCATAATCGCATCAACTTCTTTATCGCTGATTGGCGCCGGACGGTCAGACGTGCCGCCGATAAAGCCCATTACGCGCGGGACGCTGCGCACTAAGTGCCAGCTTGCATCGTTCATCACCATCTGAACAAGCACGTAACCCGGGAAGAATTTGCGCTCGCTTTTGCGACGCTGGCCGCCACGGATCTCGACCACTTCTTCGGTCGGAACCATAACTTCACCAAACAACTCTTCCATGTTGTGTAATTTGATATGCTCACGCAGCGACGTTGCTACGCGGCCTTCAAAACCGGAAAACGCCTGAACGACGTACCAGCGCTTTTTAGGGGCTTCAGACATCTCAGAACCTCAGGCCAGTGATAAAGGATACCAGGCGAACCAGAATACCATCCAGTCCCCACAGGATCAGTGACATTACAGCGGTAACCGCAGCTACGATCAGCGTGGTGTGCAATGTTTCCTGGCGAGTCGGCCAAATGACCTTACGGACTTCCGTTCTCGCTTCGCGGGCAAAAGCGACGGTCGCTTTACCTTTGGTCGTCAACAGCGCGACACCACCCGCTGCAGCAATCAGAATTACCACTGCAAGCGCGCGTAGCGGCAGCATCATGTCGCGATACAGGTAGTTGCCAACGATTGCCACGATCAACAATACGGCTACCACTACCCATTTCATCGCTTCCAGGCCGCGCCCGCTCCCTTGAGCTTCGGTATTCGCACTCATAAACCAACCTGTCAGAAGTATTCTACAAACATTTTCACCCCGCGAGCGCGAGGCAAACCAAATCGAAACGCTTAATCGCTTTTCGGATTATACGCTCTCTGCAGAGCCTGTCTCAGCAATGATTATGACAAAAATAATCACTGATGAGCCAGGTTCTGATGTGAAAGCGTGCAAAAAGGGCATCAAATGATGCCCTTTTCATGCGCATTGCGTCAAATGTTATCAGCAATTAGCCGAGAACTTTAGCAACCACGCCCGCGCCAACGGTACGGCCACCTTCACGGATTGCGAAACGCAGACCGTCATCCATCGCGAT
>NZ_VCBB01000025.1:0-26116 GCF_005843915.1 Enterobacter sp. MF024
ATCGCGATGGATGACGGTCTGCGTTTCGCAATCCGTGAAGGCGGCCGTACCGTTGGCGCGGGTGTTGTTGCTAAAGTTCTGGGCTAATTAATTATCCCTGAATTAAAAAGGACGCTTCGGCGTCCTTTTTTGTTTTTGCAGGATTGTCCCTGTCACAAATTTTCGCATTTTTTGTTCGCTCCCGCCCCGTATCATGGCGATTGTGCTATTGTAATCATAATTATTCTCACTTACACTTTGCGCATATTTTGAACGGGAGTGGTTATGTACGTTTGTTTATGTAACGGTGTAAGCGATAAAAAAATTCGGCAGGCCGTTCGCCAGTTTCAACCTCAATCTTTTCAGCAGCTGCGTAAGTTTATTCCAGTAGGAAATCAATGCGGTAAGTGCGTTCGTGCTGCCCGTGAAATCATGCAGGATGAATTGATGCAGATCCCGGAATACAAAGAGATTGCCTGAGACTCACTCTTTTTTTTGACATCCCTGTAGCCCCATCTACGCTTCAATGAGTGGAAGCGGAGGGACTATAATGAAAGGTGATATTAAAATCATAAGTTATCTCAATAAATTATTGGGAAATGAGCTTGTCGCAATCAATCAATACTTTCTCCATGCGAGAATGTTCAAAAACTGGGGGCTGACTCGCCTCAACGACGTTGAATACCATGAATCTATCGACGAGATGAAACATGCCGATAAGTACATCGAGCGTATTTTATTTCTCGAAGGTATCCCCAACCTGCAGGATCTTGGCAAGCTGGGCATTGGTGAAGATGTCGAAGAAATGCTGCGTTCGGATCTGGCACTGGAACTTGAGGGTGCGAAAGACTTGCGTGAAGCTATCGCTTATGCGGACAGCGTTCACGATTACGTCAGCCGCGACATGATGATTCAGATCCTGGCCGATGAAGAAGGTCATATTGACTGGCTCGAAACTGAACTGGATCTTATTGGTAAAATTGGGCTGCAAAATTACCTCCAGTCGCAGATTAAAGTGGAAAGCTGATCAGGCTGTCCATGCCCAGCATTAAACCCGCTGCCGCCATAAAAGGCCCAAATGGTAGCGGGTTTTTTAATACCTGTTTTTCAGGTTTGCACATCGCAAGTATCAAAAGATAAAGCGTTGCCAACAGGGCAGCTGATAAAGCCAGTACAGGAAGCACGCACCACCCATGCCAGGCACCCAGTGCACCCAGATACTTCACATCACCATATCCCAGACCTTCACGTTTTCGAATCAATTTATAAGTCCAATAAATAATCGCGAAACCAGCATAGCCCGCTATCGCGCCCGCCACTGCGGCAGGCAACTGCTCGGGACGAAGACAAAGGTGATAAAGCAGACCAGCCCAGAGCAGAGGACACAGGTATTTATCCGGAAGCAAATGCGATCGGATATCCTCACGAACAAGCAGGATGGTTAAACCCAGGTAGGTTATCAGAAAGGGTAGGGTAGTGAGCATTGGCCTTGACCTCCATGTAATGTGTGCGGCCATACTCCTCTCAAACCTGAAGGCTAAACAAATAAAAAAACATAACTCTGCGAGACGCCTTCCTGACTGTTATCGCGACGCGGTAATTTTGCAGCACGTTTACGAGGCGCCTCGCAAAAAGTGAGCGCTACCGTCTATTTTCTAAACCAGGCTTGCGTCTTGCGCAGATTTACGTATAATGCGCGGGCTTGTCGTAATTGACAGCTGGTTCAATCTGAACCCCGGGCAACAATCTTTTTCAGTTGCCTAACAACGCTCCCAATCGGGGGGCTACGTAAGAACGGTTACACTCTCCCATCAATCGTAATGGGTCTGAGTAGTGATCATTTTCGTTTATAAAATAATTGGAGCTCTGGTCTCATGCAGAACCAAAGAATCCGTATCCGCCTTAAAGCGTTTGATCATCGTCTGATCGATCAATCAACCGCGGAAATCGTCGAGACTGCTAAGCGCACTGGTGCGCAAGTCCGTGGTCCGATCCCGCTGCCGACCCGCAAAGAGCGCTTTACCGTTCTGATCTCTCCGCACGTTAACAAAGACGCGCGTGATCAGTACGAGATCCGCACTCACAAGCGTCTGGTTGACATCGTTGAGCCAACTGAGAAAACCGTTGATGCTCTGATGCGTCTGGATCTGGCTGCCGGTGTAGACGTGCAGATCAGCCTGGGTTAATCAGGTCATCGAGCGATTGAGAGGTTGATACAATGATTGGTTTAGTCGGTAAAAAAGTGGGTATGACCCGCATCTTCACTGAAGATGGCGTTTCTATCCCAGTAACCGTAATCGAAGTTGAAGCAAACCGCGTTACTCAGGTTAAAGATCTGGCTAACGATGGCTACCGTGCCGTTCAGGTTACCACTGGTGCTAAAAAAGCTAACCGTGTAACCAAGCCGGAAGCTGGTCACTTCGCTAAAGCTGGCGTAGAAGCTGGCCGTGGTCTGTGGGAATTCCGTCTTGCTGAAGGCGAAGAGTTCACCGTAGGTCAGGACATTAGCGTTGAGCTGTTTGCAGAAGTTAAAAAAGTTGACGTAACCGGTACCTCTAAAGGTAAAGGTTTTGCTGGTACCGTTAAGCGCTGGAACTTCCGTACCCAGGACGCTACTCACGGTAACTCCTTGTCTCACCGCGTTCCGGGTTCTATCGGTCAGAACCAGACTCCGGGCAAAGTGTTCAAAGGCAAGAAAATGGCAGGTCAGCTGGGTAACGAACGTGTAACCGTTCAGAGCCTGGACGTAGTACGTGTTGACGCTGAGCGCAACCTGCTGCTGGTTAAAGGTGCGGTTCCGGGTGCAACCGGTAGCGACCTGATCGTTAAACCAGCTGTGAAGGCGTAAGGGGATAGCAATGGAATTAGTATTGAAAGACGCGCAGAGCGCGCTGACTGTTTCCGAAACTACCTTCGGTCGTGATTTCAACGAAGCGCTGGTTCACCAGGTTGTTGTTGCTTATGCAGCTGGTGCTCGTCAGGGTACTCGTGCTCAGAAGACTCGTGCTGAAGTAACTGGTTCCGGCAAAAAGCCGTGGCGCCAGAAAGGTACCGGCCGTGCGCGTTCAGGTTCTATCAAGAGCCCGATCTGGCGTTCCGGTGGCGTGACCTTCGCTGCTCGCCCGCAGGACCACAGTCAAAAAGTTAACAAAAAGATGTACCGCGGCGCGCTGAAAAGCATCCTGTCCGAACTGGTACGTCAGGATCGTCTGATCGTTGTCGAATCTTTCTCTGTAGAAGCGCCTAAAACTAAGCTGCTGGCACAGAAACTGAAAGACATGGCTCTGGAAGATGTGCTGATCATCACCGGTGAGCTGGACGAGAACCTGTTCCTGGCTGCGCGCAACCTGCACAAGGTTGACGTACGCGATGCAACTGGTATCGACCCGGTTAGCCTGATCGCCTTCGACAAAGTCGTAATGACTGCTGATGCTGTTAAGCAAGTTGAGGAGATGCTGGCATGATTCGTGAAGAACGTCTGCTGAAGGTGCTGCGTGCACCGCACGTTTCTGAAAAAGCGTCTGCTGCGATGGAAAAAACTAACACCATCGTTCTCAAAGTTGCTAAAGACGCGACCAAAGCAGAAATCAAAGCTGCTGTGCAGAAACTGTTTGAAGTCGAAGTCGAAGTCGTTAACACCCTGGTAGTTAAAGGGAAAGTTAAACGTCACGGACAGCGTATCGGTCGTCGTAGCGACTGGAAAAAAGCTTACGTCACCCTGAAAGAAGGCCAGAATCTGGACTTCGTTGGCGGCGCTGAGTAAGTCGGAGGAGTAATACAATGGCAGTTGTTAAATGTAAACCGACATCTCCGGGTCGTCGCCACGTTGTTAAAGTGGTTAACCCTGAGCTGCACAAGGGCAAGCCTTTTGCTCCGTTGCTGGAAAAGAACAGCAAATCCGGTGGTCGTAACAACAATGGCCGTATCACCACTCGTCACATCGGTGGTGGCCACAAGCAGGCTTATCGTATTGTTGACTTTAAACGCAACAAAGACGGTATCCCAGCAGTTGTTGAGCGTCTTGAGTACGATCCGAACCGTTCCGCGAACATCGCGCTGGTTCTGTACAAAGATGGCGAACGCCGTTACATCCTGGCCCCTAAAGGCCTGAAAGCTGGCGACCAGATTCAGTCTGGCGTTGATGCTGCAATCAAAGCAGGTAACACCCTGCCGATGCGCAATATCCCGGTTGGTTCTACCGTTCATAACGTAGAAATGAAACCAGGTAAAGGCGGTCAGCTGGCACGTTCCGCTGGTACTTACGTTCAGATCGTTGCGCGTGATGGTGCTTATGTCACCCTGCGTCTGCGTTCTGGTGAAATGCGTAAAGTCGAAGCAGACTGCCGCGCTACTCTGGGCGAAGTTGGCAATGCTGAGCATATGCTGCGCGTTCTGGGTAAAGCAGGTGCTGCACGCTGGCGTGGTGTTCGTCCTACCGTTCGCGGTACTGCGATGAACCCAGTCGACCACCCACATGGTGGTGGTGAAGGTCGTAACTTTGGTAAGCACCCGGTAACTCCGTGGGGCGTTCAGACCAAAGGTAAGAAGACCCGCAGCAACAAGCGTACTGATAAATTTATCGTACGTCGCCGTAGCAAATAATATTAGAGGATAAGCCATGCCACGTTCTCTCAAGAAAGGTCCTTTTATTGACCTGCACTTGCTGAAGAAGGTAGAGAAAGCGGTGGAAAGCGGAGACAAGAAGCCCCTGCGCACTTGGTCCCGTCGTTCAACGATCTTTCCTAACATGATCGGTTTGACCATCGCTGTCCATAATGGTCGTCAGCACGTTCCAGTATTTGTTTCCGACGAAATGGTCGGCCACAAACTGGGTGAATTCGCACCGACTCGTACTTATCGCGGCCACGCTGCTGATAAAAAAGCGAAGAAGAAATAAGGTAGGAGGAAGAGATGGAAACTTTAGCTCAACATCGCCATGCTCGTTCTTCTGCTCAGAAGGTTCGCCTTGTTGCTGACCTGATTCGCGGTAAGAAAGTGTCGCAGGCCCTGGATATTCTGACCTACACCAATAAGAAAGCGGCTGTACTGGTCAAGAAAGTTCTGGAATCTGCCATTGCTAACGCTGAACACAACGATGGCGCTGACATTGACGATCTGAAAGTCGCGAAAATCTTCGTAGACGAAGGCCCGAGCATGAAGCGCATTATGCCGCGTGCGAAAGGTCGTGCAGATCGCATCCTGAAGCGCACCAGCCACATTACTGTGGTTGTGTCCGATCGCTGAGACTCTGGAGACTAGCAATGGGTCAGAAAGTACATCCTAATGGTATTCGCCTGGGTATTGTAAAACCATGGAACTCAACCTGGTTTGCGAACACCAAAGAATTCGCTGACAACCTGGACAGCGATTTTAAAGTACGTCAGTACCTGACTAAGGAACTGGCTAAAGCGTCTGTATCTCGTATCGTTATCGAGCGTCCAGCTAAGAGCATCCGTGTGACCATTCACACTGCTCGCCCTGGCATCGTAATCGGTAAGAAAGGCGAAGACGTAGAAAAACTGCGCAAGGTCGTAGCGGATATCGCTGGCGTTCCTGCACAGATCAATATCGCTGAAGTTCGTAAGCCTGAACTGGACGCTAAATTGGTTGCTGACAGCATCACTTCACAGCTGGAACGTCGCGTTATGTTCCGTCGTGCTATGAAGCGTGCCGTACAGAACGCAATGCGTCTGGGCGCTAAAGGTATCAAAGTTGAAGTTAGCGGCCGTCTGGGCGGCGCGGAAATCGCACGTACCGAATGGTACCGCGAAGGTCGCGTACCGCTGCACACTCTGCGTGCTGACATCGACTACAACACCTCTGAAGCGCACACCACTTACGGTGTAATCGGCGTTAAGGTATGGATCTTCAAAGGTGAGATCCTGGGTGGTATGGCTGCTGTTGAACAACCGGAAAAACCGGCTGCGCAACCTAAAAAGCAGCAGCGTAAAGGCCGTAAATAAGGAGCGTCGCTGATGTTACAACCAAAGCGTACAAAATTCCGTAAAGTGCACAAAGGCCGCAACCGTGGTCTGGCGCAGGGTACGGATGTTAGCTTCGGCACTTTCGGTCTGAAAGCTGTTGGCCGTGGTCGTCTGACTGCACGTCAGATCGAAGCAGCACGTCGTGCTATGACCCGTGCAGTTAAGCGTCAAGGTAAAATTTGGATCCGTGTATTCCCGGACAAACCAATTACCGAGAAGCCGCTGGAAGTTCGTATGGGTAAAGGTAAAGGTAACGTGGAGTACTGGGTTGCCTTGATTCAGCCGGGCAAAGTCCTGTATGAAATGGACGGTGTTCCGGAAGAGCTGGCCCGTGAAGCCTTCGGCCTGGCAGCAGCGAAACTGCCTATCAAAACCACCTTTGTAACTAAGACGGTGATGTAATGAAAGCAAATGAGCTGCGTGAAAAAAGCGTAGAAGAGCTGAACGCTGAGCTGCTGAACCTGCTGCGTGAGCAGTTCAACCTGCGTATGCAGGCTGCAAGTGGCCAGCTGCAACAGACTCACCTGCTGAAGCAAGTGCGTCGTGATGTTGCACGCGTTAAGACTTTACTGACTCAGAAGGCGGGTGCGTAATGACCGATAAAATCCGTACTCTGCAAGGTCGTGTTGTTAGCGACAAAATGGAGAAATCCATCGTTGTTGCTATCGAACGTATTGTGAAACACCCGATCTACGGTAAATTCATCAAGCGTACGACCAAACTGCACGTACATGACGAGAACAACGAATGTGGTATCGGCGACAAGGTTGAAATCCGTGAATGCCGTCCACTGTCCAAGACTAAGTCCTGGACGCTGGTTCGCGTTGTAGAGAAAGCGGTTCTGTAATAGAGTAGCCTTCTCGATACGAATAAACGGCTCAGCAATGGGCCGTTTATTTTTTCTACCCATATTGCAGAAGCGGTGTTATAATGCCGCGCCCTCGATATGGGGCTTTTTAACGGCTCTGATTTTAGAGTCTCAGGTAGTAGTTGACATTAGCGGAGCACTGAAATGATCCAAGAACAGACTATGCTGAACGTCGCCGACAACTCCGGTGCACGTCGCGTAATGTGTATCAAGGTTCTGGGTGGCTCGCACCGTCGCTACGCAGGCGTAGGCGACATCATCAAGATCACCATCAAGGAAGCAATTCCACGTGGTAAGGTCAAGAAAGGTGATGTGCTGAAAGCGGTAGTGGTGCGCACCAGGAAGGGTGTTCGTCGCCCTGACGGTTCTGTCATTCGCTTCGATGGTAATGCATGCGTTATTTTAAACAATAACAGCGAGCAGCCTATCGGCACGCGTATCTTTGGGCCGGTAACTCGTGAACTTCGTACTGAAAAGTTCATGAAAATTATCTCTCTGGCACCAGAAGTACTCTAAGGAGCGAATCATGGCAGCGAAAATCCGTCGTGATGACGAAGTTATCGTGTTAACCGGTAAAGATAAAGGTAAACGCGGTAAAGTAAAAAATGTTCTGTCTTCCGGCAAACTCGTCGTTGAAGGTATCAACCTGGTCAAGAAACATCAGAAGCCGGTTCCGGCCCTGAACCAGCCAGGTGGCATCGTTGAAAAAGAAGCTGCAATTCAGGTTTCTAACGTTGCAATCTTCAATGCGGCAACCGGTAAGGCTGACCGTGTAGGCTTTAGATTCGAAGACGGCAAAAAAGTCCGTTTCTTCAAGTCTAACAGCGAAACTATCAAGTAATTTGGAGTAGTACGATGGCGAAACTGCATGATTACTACAAAGACGAAGTAGTTAACAAACTCATGACTGAGTTTAACTACAATTCTGTCATGCAAGTCCCTCGGGTCGAGAAGATCACCCTGAACATGGGTGTTGGTGAAGCGATCGCTGACAAGAAACTGCTGGATAACGCAGCAGCTGATCTGACAGCAATCTCCGGTCAAAAACCGCTGATCACCAAAGCACGCAAATCTGTTGCAGGCTTCAAAATCCGTCAGGGCTATCCGATCGGCTGTAAAGTAACTCTGCGTGGCGAACGCATGTGGGAGTTCCTTGAGCGCCTGATCTCTATTGCTGTTCCTCGTATCCGTGACTTCCGTGGCCTGTCCGCTAAGTCTTTCGACGGTCGTGGCAACTACAGCATGGGTGTCCGTGAGCAGATCATCTTCCCAGAGATCGACTACGATAAAGTCGATCGCGTGCGTGGTTTGGATATTACCATTACCACTACTGCGAAATCTGACGAAGAAGGCCGCGCTCTGCTGGCTGCGTTTGACTTCCCGTTCCGCAAGTAAGGTAGGGTTACTGAATGGCTAAGCAATCAATGAAAGCACGCGAAGTAAAGCGCGTGGCTTTAGCTGATAAATTCTTCGCTAAACGCGCTGAACTGAAAGCGATCATTTCTGATGTGAACGCTTCCGACGAAGATCGTTGGAATGCTGTTCTCAAGCTGCAGTCTCTGCCGCGTGATTCCAGCCCGTCTCGTCAGCGTAACCGCTGTCGTCAAACAGGTCGTCCACATGGTTTCGTGGGCAAGTTCGGGTTGAGCCGTATCAAACTGCGTGAAGCCGCCATGCGCGGTGAAGTACCAGGCTTGAAAAAGGCTAGCTGGTAATTACCAATTGAATCACGGGAGTAAAGACAGATGAGCATGCAAGATCCGATCGCGGATATGCTGACCCGTATCCGTAACGGTCAGGCCGCGAACAAAGTTGCGGTCACCATGCCTTCCGCCAAGCTGAAAGTGGCAATTGCCAACGTGCTGAAGGAAGAAGGTTTTATCGAAGATTTTAAAGTTGAAGGCGACACCAAGCCGGAACTGGAACTTACTCTTAAGTATTTCCAGGGTAAAGCTGTTGTAGAAAGCATTCAGCGTGTCAGCCGCCCAGGCCTGCGCATCTATAAGAAAAAAGATGAGCTGCCAAAAGTTATGGCCGGCATGGGTATCGCAGTTGTTTCTACCTCTAAAGGTGTTATGACTGATCGTGCAGCGCGCCAGGCTGGTCTTGGTGGCGAAATTATCTGCTACGTAGCCTAATCGGAGGAAAAAATGTCTCGTGTTGCTAAAGCACCGGTCGTTATTCCTGCCGGCGTTGATGTAAAAATCGACGGTCAGGTTATTACGATCAAAGGTAAAAATGGCGAGCTGACTCGTACCCTCAACGATGCTGTTGAAGTTAATCATGCAGACAACGCTCTGACCTTCGGCCCACGTACTGGTTACGTTGATGGCTGGGCTCAGGCTGGTACCGCGCGTGCCCTGCTGAACTCAATGGTTGTTGGTGTTACCGAAGGCTTCACTAAAAAGCTTCAGCTGGTTGGTGTAGGTTACCGTGCAGCGATCAAAGGGAATGCAGTAGGCCTGTCTCTGGGCTTCTCACACCCTGTTGAACATCAGCTGCCAGCAGGTATTACTGCAGAATGTCCGACTCAGACTGAAATCGTGCTGAAAGGCGCTGATAAACAGCTGATCGGTCAGGTTGCAGCAGATCTGCGCGCCTACCGTCGTCCTGAGCCTTATAAAGGCAAGGGTGTTCGTTACGCCGACGAAGTCGTGCGTACCAAAGAGGCTAAGAAGAAGTAAGGTAACACTATGGATAAGAAATCTGCTCGTATCCGTCGTGCGACCCGCGCACGCCGCAAGCTCAAAGAGCTGGGTGCAACTCGCCTGGTGGTACATCGTACCCCGCGTCATATTTACGCACAGGTCATTGCACCAAACGGTTCTGAAGTTCTGGTAGCTGCTTCTACTGTAGAAAAAGCTATTACAGAACAATTGAAGTACACCGGTAACAAAGACGCTGCTGCAGCTGTAGGTAAAGCTGTTGCTGAACGCGCTCTGGAAAAAGGCATCACAGTTGTGTCCTTTGACCGTTCCGGGTTCCAATATCATGGTCGCGTCCAGGCACTGGCAGATGCTGCCCGTGAAGCTGGCCTTCAGTTCTAAGGTAGAGGTGTAAGATGGCTCACATCGAAAAACAGGCTGGCGAACTGCAGGAAAAGCTGATCGCGGTTAACCGCGTATCTAAAACCGTTAAAGGTGGTCGTATTTTCTCCTTCACAGCTCTGACTGTAGTTGGTGACGGTAACGGTCGCGTTGGTTTTGGTTACGGTAAAGCGCGTGAAGTTCCAGCAGCGATCCAGAAAGCGATGGAAAAAGCCCGTCGCAATATGATTAACGTCGCGCTGAACCACGGCACCCTGCAGCACCCAGTTAAGGGTACTCACACGGGTTCTCGTGTCTTCATGCAGCCAGCTTCCGAAGGTACCGGTATCATCGCCGGTGGTGCAATGCGCGCCGTTCTGGAAGTTGCTGGAGTTCATAACGTTCTGGCTAAAGCATATGGTTCCACCAACCCGATCAACGTGGTTCGTGCAACTATTGATGGCCTGGAAAATATGAAATCTCCAGAAATGGTCGCTGCCAAGCGTGGTAAATCCGTTGAAGAAATTCTGGGGTAATTGACCATGGCAAAGACTATTAAAATTACACAAACCCGCAGTGCAATCGGACGTCTGCCGAAACACAAGGCAACGCTGCTTGGCCTGGGTCTGCGTCGTATTGGTCATACCGTTGAGCGCGAGGATACTCCTGCTGTTCGTGGTATGGTCAACGCGGTTTACTTCATGGTTAAAGTTGAGGAGTAAGAGATGCGTTTAAATACTCTGTCTCCGGCCGAAGGCTCTAAAAAGGCGGGTAAACGCCTGGGTCGTGGTATCGGTTCTGGCCTCGGCAAAACCGGTGGTCGTGGTCACAAAGGTCAGAACTCTCGTTCTGGCGGTGGCGTACGTCGCGGTTTCGAGGGTGGTCAGATGCCACTGTACCGTCGTCTGCCGAAGTTCGGCTTCACTTCTCGCAAATCAGCGATCACAGCCGAAGTTCGTCTGTCTGACCTGGCGAAAGTTGAAGGCGGCGTTGTAGACCTGAACACGCTGAAAGCAGCAAACATTATCGGTATTCAGATCGAGTTCGCGAAAGTGATCCTGTCTGGTGAAGTTTCTACTCCGGTAACTGTTCGTGGCCTGCGTGTTACTAAAGGTGCTCGTGCTGCTATCGAAGCTGCTGGCGGTAAAATTGAGGAATAAGTAGCAGATGGCTAAACAACCGGGATTAGATTTTCAAAGTGCCAAAGGTGGGCTTGGCGAACTGAAACGCAGACTTTTGTTTGTGATCGGTGCGCTTATTGTTTTCCGTATTGGCTCTTTCATTCCGATCCCTGGTATTGATGCCGCTGTACTTGCCAAACTGCTTGAGCAACAGCGTGGCACCATCATTGAAATGTTTAACATGTTCTCTGGTGGTGCTCTCAGCCGTGCTTCTATCTTTGCTTTGGGTATCATGCCGTACATCTCGGCATCGATTATTATCCAGCTGCTGACGGTCGTTCATCCGACCCTGGCAGAACTGAAGAAAGAAGGGGAGTCTGGTCGTCGTAAGATCAGCCAGTACACCCGCTACGGTACTCTGGTGCTGGCAATATTCCAGTCGATCGGTATTGCTACTGGTCTGCCGAATATGCCTGGTATGCAGGGCCTGGTAATTAATCCGGGCTTTGCATTCTATTTCACCGCTGTTGTAAGTCTGGTCTCAGGAACAATGTTCCTGATGTGGCTCGGCGAACAAATTACTGAACGTGGTATCGGTAACGGTATTTCGATCATTATTTTCGCTGGTATTGTTGCGGGACTCCCGCCAGCCATTGCCCATACGATCGAGCAAGCGCGTCAAGGCGACCTGCACTTCCTCCTGTTGCTGTTGGTTGCAGTATTAGTATTTGCAGTGACGTTCTTTGTTATCTTCGTTGAACGTGGTCAACGCCGCATTGTGGTAAACTACGCAAAACGTCAGCAAGGTCGTCGTGTCTATGCTGCACAGAGCACACATTTACCGCTGAAAGTGAATATGGCAGGGGTAATCCCGGCAATCTTCGCTTCCAGTATTATTCTGTTCCCGGCAACCATCGCGTCATGGTTCGGGGGCGGTACTGGTTGGAACTGGCTGACAACAATTTCGCTGTATTTGCAGCCTGGGCAACCGCTTTATGTGTTACTCTATGCGTCTGCGATCATCTTCTTCTGTTTCTTCTACACGGCGTTGGTCTTCAACCCACGTGAAACAGCAGATAACCTGAAGAAGTCCGGTGCATTTGTACCAGGAATTCGTCCGGGAGAGCAAACGGCGAAGTATATCGATAAAGTAATGACTCGCCTGACTTTGGTTGGTGCGCTTTATATTACTTTTATTTGCCTGATCCCGGAGTTCATGCGTGATGCGATGAAAGTACCGTTCTACTTCGGTGGAACCTCACTGCTTATCGTTGTTGTCGTGATTATGGACTTTATGGCTCAAGTGCAAACTCTGATGATGTCAAGTCAGTACGAGTCTGCATTGAAGAAGGCGAACCTGAAAGGCTACGGCCGCTAAAAGGTCGCCCGAGAAGTTACGGAGAGTAAAAATGAAAGTTCGTGCTTCCGTCAAGAAATTATGCCGTAACTGCAAAATCGTTAAGCGTGATGGTGTCATCCGTGTGATTTGCAGTGCCGAGCCGAAGCATAAACAGCGCCAAGGCTGATTATTTCGCATATTTTTCTTGCAAAGTTGGGTTGAGCTGGCTAGATTAGCCAGCCAATCTTTTGTATGTCTGTACGTTTCCATTTGAGTATCCTGAAAACGGGCTTTTCAGCATGGTGCGTACATATTAAATAGTAGGAGTGCATAGTGGCCCGTATAGCAGGCATTAACATTCCTGATCAGAAACATGCTGTGATCGCATTAACTTCGATCTATGGCGTCGGCAAGACCCGTTCTAAAGCCATTCTGGCTGCAGCGGGTATCGCTGAAGATGTTAAGATCAGTGAGCTGTCTGAAGAACAAATCGACACGCTGCGTGACGAAGTTGCCAAATTTGTCGTTGAAGGTGATCTGCGCCGTGAAGTTAGCATGAGCATCAAGCGCCTTATGGACCTTGGTTGCTATCGCGGTTTGCGTCATCGTCGTGGTCTGCCAGTGCGCGGTCAGCGTACTAAGACCAACGCACGTACCCGTAAGGGTCCGCGCAAACCGATCAAGAAATAATCGGGGTGATTGAATAATGGCAAAGGCACCAGTTCGTGCACGTAAGCGTGTAAGAAAACAAGTCTCTGACGGCGTGGCTCATATCCATGCTTCTTTCAACAACACCATCGTTACTATTACTGATCGTCAGGGTAACGCACTGGGTTGGGCAACAGCCGGTGGTTCCGGTTTCCGTGGTTCTCGCAAATCCACTCCGTTCGCAGCTCAGGTTGCAGCAGAGCGTTGCGCTGAAGCCGTAAAAGAATACGGCATCAAGAATCTGGAAGTTATGGTAAAAGGTCCGGGTCCGGGTCGCGAATCTACCGTTCGTGCTCTGAACGCCGCTGGTTTCCGCATCACTAATATTACTGATGTGACTCCGATCCCTCATAACGGTTGTCGTCCGCCGAAAAAACGTCGCGTATAACGCGTTCGTTTTCCAGGTTTGTTGGAGATAGAAAATGGCAAGATATTTGGGTCCTAAGCTCAAGCTGAGCCGTCGTGAGGGCACCGACTTATTCCTTAAGTCTGGCGTTCGCGCGATCGATACCAAGTGTAAAATTGAACAAGCTCCTGGCCAGCACGGTGCGCGTAAACCGCGTCTGTCTGACTATGGTGTGCAGTTGCGTGAAAAGCAGAAAGTTCGCCGTATGTACGGTGTGCTGGAGCGTCAGTTCCGTAACTACTATAAAGAAGCAGCACGTCTGAAAGGCAACACCGGTGAAAACCTGTTGGCTCTGCTGGAAGGTCGTCTGGACAACGTTGTATACCGTATGGGCTTTGGCGCCACTCGTGCTGAAGCACGTCAGATGGTTAGCCATAAAGCAATCATGGTAAACGGTCGTGTTGTTAACATCGCTTCTTATCAGGTTAAAGCGAATGACGTTGTTAGCATTCGTGAGAAAGCGAAAAAGCAATCTCGCGTGAAAGCCGCTCTGGAGCTGGCTGAGCAGCGTGAAAAGCCAACCTGGCTGGAAGTTGATGCTGGCAAGATGGAAGGTACGTTCAAGCGTCAGCCGGAACGTTCTGATCTGTCTGCGGACATTAACGAACACCTGATCGTCGAGCTTTACTCCAAGTAAAGCTTAGTACCAAAGAGAGGACACAATGCAGGGTTCTGTGACAGAGTTTCTAAAACCGCGCCTGGTAGATATCGAGCAAGTGAGTTCGACGCACGCCAAGGTGACCCTTGAGCCTTTAGAGCGTGGCTTTGGCCATACTCTGGGTAACGCACTGCGCCGTATTCTGCTCTCATCGATGCCGGGTTGCGCGGTGACCGAGGTTGAGATTGATGGTGTACTTCATGAGTACAGCACCAAAGAAGGCGTTCAGGAAGATATCCTTGAAATCCTGCTCAACCTGAAAGGGCTGGCGGTGAGAGTTCAGGGTAAAGATGAAGTTATTCTTACTCTGAATAAATCTGGCATTGGCCCTGTGACTGCAGCCGACATCACCCATGATGGTGATGTCGAAATCGTCAAGCCGCAGCACGTGATCTGCCACCTGACCGATGAGAACGCAGCTATTAGCATGCGTATCAAAGTTCAGCGCGGTCGTGGTTATGTGCCGGCTTCTGCCCGAATTCATTCGGAAGAAGATGAGCGCCCAATCGGCCGTCTGCTGGTCGACGCATGCTACAGCCCTGTAGAGCGTATTGCCTACAATGTTGAAGCAGCGCGTGTAGAACAGCGTACCGACCTGGACAAGCTGGTCATCGAAATGGAAACCAACGGCACAATCGATCCTGAAGAGGCGATTCGTCGTGCGGCAACCATCCTGGCAGAACAACTGGAAGCTTTCGTTGACTTACGTGATGTACGTCAGCCGGAAGTGAAAGAAGAGAAACCAGAATTCGATCCGATCCTGCTGCGCCCTGTTGACGATCTGGAATTGACTGTCCGCTCTGCTAACTGCCTCAAGGCAGAAGCTATCCACTATATCGGTGATCTGGTACAGCGTACCGAGGTTGAGTTGCTGAAAACGCCGAACCTGGGTAAAAAATCTCTTACTGAGATTAAAGACGTGCTGGCTTCACGTGGTCTGTCTCTGGGCATGCGCCTGGAAAACTGGCCACCGGCAAGCATTGCTGACGAGTAACCGGATCACAGGTTAAGGTTTTACTGAGAAGGATAAGGTCATGCGCCATCGTAAGAGTGGTCGTCAACTGAACCGCAACAGCAGCCATCGCCAGGCTATGTTCCGCAACATGGCAGGTTCACTGGTTCGTCATGAAATCATCAAGACGACCCTGCCTAAAGCGAAAGAGCTGCGTCGCGTAGTTGAGCCGCTGATTACTCTTGCCAAGACTGACAGCGTTGCTAATCGTCGTCTGGCATTCGCCCGCACTCGTGATAACGAGATCGTGGCAAAACTGTTTAATGAACTGGGCCCGCGTTTCGCGAGCCGTGCCGGTGGTTACACTCGCATTCTGAAGTGTGGCTTCCGTGCAGGCGACAACGCTCCGATGGCTTACATCGAGCTGGTTGATCGTTCAGAGAAAGCAGAAGCTGCTGCAGAGTAATCTGTAGTATCGTAAAAAAACCCGCCCCGGCGGGTTTTTTTATATCTGCTGCATCCCCACTTTTCTACAATAGTCATATTCTTTTCCTTCTCTCCGGAGTTTTGCTATGTGGCTACTCGACCAATGGGCAGAGAGACACATTCAGGATGCCCAACGGCAGGGTGAATTCGATAACCTACCCGGCAATGGCCAGCCTTTGGTACTGGATGACGATTCGCATGTACCTCCTGAACTACGCGCCGGCTATCGCATGTTGAAAAATGCCGGTTGTCTCCCTCCTGTACTTGAACAGCGTAAACAGGCGCTCGAGCTGTCTCAACTCCTCGCCACCGTCAGGGAAGGATCTGCAGAGTATACGGATTACACTCGTCGTCTTGCTCTCCTGGAGCTTAAACTTCGTCAGGCAGGAGTAAGTACTGAGTTTCTGCATGGTGATTACGCCGGGCGGTTGATGCAAAAAATTAAGGAGGACTAGAAATGTATCGTATTGGCGAAATTGCGAAGCTGGCAGACGTCACACCCGATACCATTCGGTATTACGAAAAGCAGCAGATGATGGAACATGAAATACGCACGGAGGGCGGTTTTCGGTTGTACACCGACAGGGATCTTCAACGCCTGAAGTTTATTCGCCATGCGCGACAGCTGGGTTTCACGCTGGAGTCGATCCGCGAGTTACTGTCGATCCGCATCGATCCTGAACACCACACCTGTCAGGAATCCAAAAGCATTGTGCAGGCAAGATTGAGTGAGGTTGAAGCGCGCATCGAAGAGCTTCAAACCATGCGGCTGTCATTACAGCGACTGAATGATGCGTGTTGTGGTACCGCACACAGCAGTGTTTATTGTTCTATTCTGGAAACCCTTGAACAAGGGGCAAATGGCGGGTCTGGCGGATGTTGATTTTATTATCAACTCCACCTACACTCGCGTTGATATTTTGAACACTGGAGAGAGTATGAGCCATTATCAACACAAGAAAGGGCAGATCAACGATAACGCCATTGAAGCACTATTGCATGATCCCTTATTCAGACAGCGAATCGAGAAAAATAAGAAAGGGAAAGGAAGTTATCTGCGTAAAACTAAACATGCAAAACGGGGTAACTGGGAGGCCAGTGGCAAGCAAGCGAATCGCTTTCTTACCACTGGCCTTCTTGCTTTAAGGGGATTATAAAGTGCGATTGTTCTGCGCTTTCAGTAAATCGCGGATTTCAGTAAGCAAGACTTCTTCTTTCGATGGTGCTGGCGGGGCTGCCGGTTCTTCTTTTTTCTTACGATTTAATCTGTTGATAAGCTTAATGGCCATGAAGATGGCGAAAGCGACAATCACAAAGTCAAATACGTTTTGAATAAACACGCCATAGTGCATTACCACAGCAGGGATATCTCCCTGTGCTTCACGAAGCGTTACGGCGAATTGTTTAAAATCGATCCCGCCAATCAACAGCCCCAGTGGTGGCATGATGATATCGGCAACCAGTGATGAAACGATCTTGCCAAACGCCGCACCAATAATGACACCCACAGCCAAATCCACTACATTTCCGCGCATCGCAAATTCGCGAAATTCTTTGATAAAACTCATTTTGTTCTCCTTGTGCCAGCTGACAAATACAAGTTTAACAAATCATTAGCGGATTGCCATTGAAGAGAGACATGCGTCACAGAAATATAACCCTTACATATTATTGGGTTAAATAGAAAAGGTGCTGATGACAGCACCTTTTTAGCGATCACAGGAAGAAAGGACTTGGCTGGAATAAGCGTTCGACGTCGGTAATAAACTTTTTATCTGTCAGGAACATAATAACGTGATCGCCCTGCTCAATGCGTAAATTGTCATTGGCAATCATCACATCGTTACCACGCACTACTGCACCAATGATGGTGCCCGGCGGAAGTTTAATTTCATCAATAGTGCGTCCAACCACACGTGATGTGCTCTCATCACCATGCGCCACGGCTTCGATCGCTTCTGCCACGCCGCGACGCAGGGAAGAAACTCCCACAATATCTGCTTTTCGCACATGGCTTAGAAGGGCAGAGATGGTTGCCTGTTGCGGCGAAATCGCAATATCAATCACGCTGCCCTGCACCAGATCGACATAGGCCCGACGCTGGATCAGCACCATGACCTTTTTCGCACCCATCCGTTTAGCCAGCATCGCTGACATGATGTTCGCTTCATCATCATTGGTAACAGCAATAAAAAGATCGACTTGATCGATATGCTCTTCAGCAAGCAGCTCCTGATCCGATGCATCGCCGTAAAAAACGATCGTATTTTGCAGTTTTTCTGCCAGCTCAGCGGCGCGCTGTTGATCGCGTTCGATCAATTTGACGCTGTAATCTTTTTCAAGCTGTCGTGCCAGACCGGCGCCGATATTACCGCCACCGACCAGCATGATGCGCTTATAGGGTTTTTCCAGCCGCTGGAGCTCACTCATTACCGCACGGATATGCTGTGATGCGGCGATAAAGAAGACTTCGTCCCCGGCTTCGACAATGGTTGAGCCTTGCGGACGGATAGGGCGGTCATGACGGAAAATCGCGGCGACGCGCGTGTCAATGTGTGGCATATGTTCGCGCATCGTTGAGAGTGCGTTACCGATCAATGGGCCACCATAGTAGGCTTTGACCACCGCGAGACTGACCTTGCCTTCCGCAAAATTAACAACCTGCAGTGCGCCCGGGTATTCGATCAACCGGTAAATACTGTCGATAACCAGCTGCTCTGGCGCGATCAAATGGTCGATCGGAACCGCTTCGGAATTAAACAACTTGTCGGCATCGCGAACGTAATCCGGAGAACGGATGCGCGCGATTCGGTTTGGAGTGTTAAATAACGAATAGGCAACCTGACAGGCAACCATATTGGTTTCATCAGAACTGGTGACAGCTACCAGCATGTCTGCGTCATCAGCCCCGGCTTCTCGCAACACCCGCGGGTGAGAGCCATGACCCTGTACCACACGCAGATCGAATTTATCCTGCAGCCCGCGCAGACGATCGCCATTGGTATCAACGATAGTGATGTCGTTATTCTCACCGACCAGGTTTTCTGCCAGCGTACCGCCTACCTGTCCCGCGCCCAGAATGATTATCTTCATATCTTGTGACCCGTTATCAACATCACTCTTTGATTAGCTTAGCGTAAAAGAAGCCATCGCCTTCTTCTGCCCCGGGCAGGTTTTGTTTGCCGGGTAACTCTGGCGTGCCGGTCAGATGCAGACGGGCATCAGGGGTACGCTTCAGGAACGCGGCGATCTGCTGGCTATTCTCTTCTGGCAGCACAGAACAGGTGGCATAAACCATCGTCCCGCCTGTTTTCAGATGGGGCCAGATGGCGTCTAGGATCTCTGACTGCAGCTGTGCCAGTTCCTTGATATCCCGGTCACGGCGCAACCATTTAATATCCGGGTGACGGCGTATAACACCGGTAGCTGAGCAAGGGGCATCCAGTAAAATACGATCGAACTGCTCATCCCCACACCACTGGGCAGGCGTCCGCCCGTCCCCTTGCTTCACCTCGGCCTTCATGCCCAGACGTTTGAGGTTATCGTAGACACGAGAAAGACGCTGTTCGTCAACGTCGATGGCCATCACGCTTGCCTGCGGCGCGACTTCCAGAATGTGTGTGGTTTTACCGCCCGGCGCGGCGCAGAGATCAAGGATCCGCTCGCCATTCTGCGGTTCAAGCCAGGTCATACAGCCTTGTGC
Organism: Enterobacter sp. MF024; assembly: GCF_005843915.1. Taxonomy (NCBI): domain Bacteria; kingdom Pseudomonadati; phylum Pseudomonadota; class Gammaproteobacteria; order Enterobacterales; family Enterobacteriaceae; genus Enterobacter; species Enterobacter sp. MF024. The sequence continues at coordinate 19,231 of NZ_VCBB01000025.1, forward strand.
TGAAGCGTCCTGAACGGTCACCCAGCCCTGTTCAAACCCTGGAAGGGCATGCACCGGAGCTGGCGCAGCCAGACGCACCGCGTCGCTATATTCAGGATGAGAGAATCCGGTCATCCCGGCGCCTTCCAGCAGCGCCAGCCAGGCATCGCGGGAGTGGTGATTGCGGTTAACGCGCAGCCACATCGGTGGACGCTGGTTATTGGCCTCAATCAGCGTTTCCCATTGCTGGGGATAAGCCTTCTGCAGACGTTTTAATAACCAGTCGGGATGCAGGAAACGTTTTTCCGTACGGGCAAACTCAGCCAGCAGCTCATCTTGCTGACGCTGAAACTGACGCAAAACGCCATTAATCAGCCCTTTAAGCTGCGGGCGCTTTACTGCAACCGCGCCTTCTACGGTTTCTGCCAGTGCAGCATGAGGAGGAATACGGGTATGCAGCAACTGATAGAAGCCAACCATGATCAGGTAGTGAACGACGCGCTGCTTGCCCGCCATCGGGCGCGCCATGAGTTTTCCGATCAACCATTCCAGCTGGGGTAACGTGCGCAGGACACCAAAGCACAACTCCTGAAGCAGTGCCTTATCTTTATCGGAAACTTTTTGCTGTAACGGTGGCAGAACATTGCTCAGTGACTGGCCCTGTTCGACCACTTGCTCGATTGCCTGTGCTGCCAGGCTGCGTAAATTTTGTTTTTTCATAACCGCAAAAATAAAAATGCCCGGAAACTCCGGGCCTTAAATTGAGATGATCTCAGGCGAGACTGTTGCCAGGCGTAAACCATTCACGGCGAGAGTTCAGAAGGTCCTGCGCGCTCATGGCTTTTTTACCTGCAGGTTGTAAGGATTCCAGATTAAGGATCCCTTCAACTGTCGCGACCTGAATACCCTGCTTACTGGCTTCGATAATTGTTCCAGGTGCAGCGTTGGTGTTGCTATCAATCACGGAAGCCTTCCAGACTTTCACCGGCTGCCCGTCTATTTCCAGCCAGCTCATTGGCCACGGATTAAATGCCCGGATGCAGCGCTCAAGCTGAGCAGCAGAAAGAGACCAGTCGAGGCGGGCCTCTTCTTTGCTGAGCTTTTCAGCATGTGTCACTAACGCTTCGTCCTGGACTTCGGGTTGTGTCCGACTCTCTGCCAACTGTTGCAGAGTATCAATCAGGCCTTTAGGCCCAAGTTCAGCCAGTTTGTCATACAGGGTGCCACTGGTGTCTTCGGCAGTAATTGGGCAAGAGAGCTGATACAGCATGTCGCCGGTATCCAGACCTACGTCCATCTGCATAATCGTCACGCCAGTTTCGGCATCGCCGGCCCATAAAGAACGCTGGATTGGCGCCGCGCCGCGCCAGCGTGGGAGCAGTGAACCATGGACGTTAATGCAGCCCAGGCGAGGCATATCAAGAACCGCCTTTGGCAGGATAAGGCCATACGCCACAACCACCATGACATCTGCATTCAACTGAGCAACCAGCTGCTGATTTTCCTGCGGCCGTAACGACGCGGGCTGAAACACCGGTAAACCGTGCTCTTCTGCCAGCACTTTAACCGGGCTCGGCATCAGTTTTTTGCCACGGCCTGCCGGACGGTCGGGCTGGGTAAATACGCCAACAACCTGATGGCCAGACGACAACAGCGCGTCCAGATGACGCGCTGCAAAGTCAGGTGTACCTGCGAAGATGATACGTAGTGATGTAGACACGTTATTCCTTGTATCCGGGGTCACATTAAGCGCGAGCGCGCATGCGATCCAGTTTCTCTACTTTCTGACGAATACGCTGCTGCTTCAGTGGAGAGAGATAATCGATAAAGAGTTTACCGACCAGATGATCCATCTCATGCTGAATGCAGATGGCCAGCAGATCATCCGCTTCCAGTTCGAACGGCTTACCGTCGCGATCGAGCGCGCGGATTTTGACTTTTTCTGCACGCGGTACCAGCGCTCTCTGCTCAGGAATAGAGAGACAACCTTCTTCAATACCGGTTTCGCCGCTTTTTTCCAGGAGCTCCGGATTGATTAACACCAGGCGCCCGTCGCGGTTTTCAGAAACGTCGATGACGATGATGCGCTGGTGAATGTCCACCTGCGTAGCCGCGAGACCAATGCCTTCTTCGGCGTACATCGTATCGAACATATCATCAATGATACGTTGAGTTTCTGCATTCACTTCTTTAACCGGTTCGGCGACTTTGCGAAGGCGCTCGTCCGGGATATGTAACACTTGCAAAACTGCCATATATTTCCAGAGTCGTGTTCAGGAGTTGATAAGAATATAACCTCTATTCTAGACAAAACCCCCTCTGATTGACAGCATCAGTGACCAATCGCAAAGATTGCTATAGCGGCTTGTGGCAGGGGAAAGGATGACATCCACAGAGATTTGGCTACGCCTGATAAGCACGGGAGAATTGTACGGCGACAAGATGGTGGCGATAGCGCAGCGGATGCAGCGCGAGCCCCATATTGATGACGCTCTGCTGGTGGAAATGGGGCTCACCCATAAGCAAAAGGCGAAGTTTTTATCAGTTCCGCCTAATGAAATCGATCGCAGCATGGAGTGGCTGGCAGAGCAAGGGCATCACCTGATAAGTGCGGATAGTGCCTTGTATCCAGGCCAGCTACGCGCTATCACAGATTACCCGGGCGCTTTGTTTGTCAGGGGAAACCCCTCGTTGCTGTCGAGCCTGCAACTGGCCGTCGTAGGCAGCCGTACTCACTCCTGGTATGGGGAGCGCTGGGGGAAGATTCTTTGTGAGCAGCTGGCTCAGGCGGGGCTTACGATCACCAGCGGCCTCGCCTGTGGTATCGATGGTATCGCGCATCGCGCTGCGCTTAACGTTAAAGGTAAAAGCGTTGCAGTTCTGGGAAACGGGCTGGCAGATGTCTATCCTCGTCGCCATAAGGCGTTGGCTTCGCAACTTGTTGAGAGTGGCGGGGCTGTTATTTCTGAGTTTTCACTCGCGACACCTCCGTGGCCGGGGAATTTCCCTCGGCGTAACCGCATTATTAGCGGCCTCAGTCAGGGGGTATTCGTTATAGAAGCGCTGATAAGAAGTGGTTCGCTTGTGACGGCCAAATGTGCGCTTGAACAGGGGCGTGAAGTCTTCGCATTACCGGGAGCAATAGGGAGCCCGGGAAGTGAAGGTCCTCACTGGTTAATAAAGCAAGGCGCGACGCCCGTGACGGCGGTAGACGATATTCTGGAAAGTTTGCAATCTGGACTGAAATGGTTGCCAGAGGATCCCGAAAATTGGCTTTATTCATCAGATCAGGACCAGGTAGCATTGCCATTTCCTGAGCTCCTGGCTAACGTAGGAGATGAGGTAACACCTGTTGACGTTGTCGCTGAACGTGCCGGCCAACCTGTGCCAGTAACGGTAGCACAGCTACTGGAACTGGAGTTAGCAGGATGGATCGCAGCTGTACCCGGCGGCTATGTCCGATTAAGGAGGGCAAGCCATGTTCGACGTACTCATGTATTTGTTTGAGACTTACATCCATAACGAAGCTGAAGCACGCGTGGATCAGGACAAACTCACACGCGATCTCACCGATGCAGGTTTCGAACGGGAAGATATTTACAACGCGTTAATATGGCTGGAAAAACTGGCTGATTATCAGGAAGGCCTTGCCGAACCGATGCAGTTAGTTTCCGATCCACTGTCTGTACGCATCTATACGGCTGAAGAGTGTGAAAGGCTGGATGCCAGTTGCCGGGGATTTATCTTATTCCTGGAGCAGATTCAGGTGCTGAACCTCGAAACGCGAGAAATGGTGATAGAGCGCGTCATGGCGCTGGATACGGCAGAATTTGAGCTGGAAGATCTGAAGTGGGTCATCCTGATGGTTCTGTTCAATATTCCAGGGTGTGAAAATGCCTATCAGCAAATGGAAGAATTACTCTTTGAAGTGAATGAAGGTATGCTGCATTAATTCATCATGCAGCACCAAGAGTTGTTATGGCCAAATCAGCACTATTTACGGTGCGTAAAAATGAGTCCTGCCCGCAGTGTGGGGCAGAACTTGTTATCCGGTCCGGTAAACACGGGCCGTTTCTCGGTTGTTCGCACTATCCAGAATGTGATTATGTCCGTCCCCTGAAAAATCAGGCGGACGGGCATATTGTTAAAGTTCTGGAGGGACAGGCATGCCCGCAATGTGGTGGCGATCTGGCGCTGCGCCAGGGGCGTTTTGGCATGTTTATCGGCTGCAGCCGCTATCCCGAGTGCGATCACACTGAACAAATCGATAAACCAGATGAAACAGCCTTAGCCTGTCCGCAATGCGACAGCGGTCATCTCGTTCAACGCCGCTCACGCTATGGTAAGACATTCCACTCCTGCGATCGTTATCCTGAATGTCAGTTTGTTACCAATTTCAAACCGGTGGCGGGGAGCTGCCCTGAGTGCCATTACCCGCTACTTATCGAGAAAAAAACGGCGCAAGGGATGAAGCGCTTTTGCGCCAGTAAACAATGTGGAAAGCCGGTTTCGGCGGAATAATAAAGTGAAGAATAACCTGCAACCAGGCTCCGTTGCGTATGCAGTGGACGTGCTGAAGAATGAAGAAGTCATCGCCTATCCAACAGAAGCTGTTTTTGGGGTGGGATGCGATCCCGACAGCGAATTAGCCGTAACACGCTTATTAACACTGAAACAGCGTCCGGTCGAAAAAGGCCTGATTTTAATCGCTGCCAGTTTTGAACAGCTTAAGCCTTATATTGATGATTCCATGTTGACGTCAGCGCAGCGTGAAACCATTTTTTCAGCCTGGCCGGGGCCGGTAACCTTTGTGTTTCCGGCTTTGCCGACAACGCCACGATGGCTGACGGGGCGTTTCGACTCCCTTGCGGTGCGCGTGACGGACCATCCACTGGTTATCGAATTATGTAATCATTTTGGTAAGCCGCTGGTTTCAACCAGCGCCAACCTGACGGGATTGCCTCCTTGCCGCACCTCAGAAGAGGTTGTAGCGCAGTTTGGCAGTGATTTCCCTGTGGTTATCGGTAATACCGGTGGCCGGCAGAATCCGTCAGAAATTCGTGATGCTTTGACCGGCGAGCGTTTTCGCCAGGGGTAACAAATGGAAACCTACGCCGTTTTTGGTAATCCAATTGCGCATAGCAAGTCGCCGTTTATTCATCAGCAGTTCGCGCAACAGCTGCATATCGATCACCCTTATGGCCGCGTACTTGCGCCCGTTGATGCCTTTGTAACGACGCTGGAGGCTTTTTTTGCTGGTGGCGGAAAAGGGGCGAATGTCACGGTGCCTTTTAAAGAAGAGGCTTTCGGGCGCGCCGATGAGTTAACAGAGCGGGCTTCCCTTGCGGGAGCCGTGAATACCCTCAAGCGTCTTGAAGACGGCCGAATTCTGGGGGACAACACAGATGGTATTGGCCTGCTGAGCGATCTGGAACGTTTATCATTTATCAAACCCGGCGCGCGGATCCTGTTGATTGGCGCAGGCGGCGCGGCGCGGGGTGTGATTTTACCTCTGCTCTCGCTGGATTGCGCAGTGACCATAACGAACCGTACTTATTCCCGGGCAGAAGAGTTGGCCGCTCTTTTCGCTCATACCGGCAGCATTCATGCTGTCGCCATGGACGCGTTGAGCAACCATGAATTCGACCTGATCGTTAATGCGACTTCAAGTGGCATCGGCGGTGAAATTCCTGCAATCCCCTCGTCATTAGTCAGTGAACATGTTTATTGCTATGACATGTTCTATCAGAAAGGCAAAACACCTTTTCTTAACTGGTGCGAGCAGCAAGGCGCAAAACATCTTGCTGATGGGCTGGGTATGCTGGTGGGGCAAGCCGCGCATGCGGTGATGCTCTGGCAAGGTGTTCTGCCAGAAGTGGAGCCGGTCATTGAAAAACTTAAACTGGAGCTATCGGCATGAATCAGGCGATCCAGTTTCCGGATCGAGAAATCTGGGATGAAGAAAAGCTGGCCGTCTGTTTTCCGGCGCTGGTTAATGGTATGCAAATGATGTGTGCCATTGAAGGGGTAACGTTGGCCCGTCGTTTTGGGGATGGCCTTCCCCTTGATAGGTTTCGTGAACATCGCTGGGATCTGGAAGAAGAAGCCAGCGATGCCATCCGTAATGGTGATGAGGACGATCAGGGTTGGTTCTGGCTTTCCTGATCCAGATAGTCATTCTTCCATTTAACGTAGTTATTGGCCGAGTACTTCAAACCTTCTATTTCCGCTTCCGTCAGGGGGCGGATCTGTTTTACCGGACTTCCTAAATAGAGAAAGCCACTTTCGAGCCTCTTGTTTTGTGGAACCAGGCTGCCGGCACCAATCATCACGTTATCTTCTACTACCACACCATCCAGCAAAATAGACCCCATGCCAACCAGAACGCGATTGCCTATCGTGCAGCCGTGCAACATCACTTTATGACCGACGGTAACTTCTTCACCCACGATCAGCGGATTACCTTCTGGGTTATAAGAGGATTTATGGGTGACATGCAGTACGCTGCCATCCTGAATATTGGTACGTGCGCCGATAGCGACATAGTTAACGTCACCACGAATGGCAACCAGCGGCCAGATACTGACATCATCACCCAGCCGGACATCGCCAATGACCACGCTACTGCTGTCGATCATGACGCGATCGCCTTGTTTCGGGAAAAGATCTTTGTAGGGACGGATTACTGCAGACATATCAACCTCGACTGATGTGCGTTCTACAGAAGACTTTGATCCTATTACTCGGCTTGATCAAGGGGCATTTACGTCATTATTTGAGCATATCGGATGGGATTTCGGCGAAAAGAACGAAAAAAGAACAGTCGGAACAAAAGATCGAAAAAATGCTTGTGCTAAAAACTGGGATCCCTATAATGCGCCTCCATCGACACGGCAGATGTGAATCA
>NZ_VCBB01000026.1:0-1184 GCF_005843915.1 Enterobacter sp. MF024
GACAATAAATGAATACCAAGTCTCTGAGTGAACATACGTAATTCATTACGAAGTTTAATTCACGAGCATCAAACTTAAATTGAAGAGTTTGATCATGGCTCAGATTGAACGCTGGCGGCAGGCCTAACACATGCAAGTCGAACGGTAGCACAGAGAGCTTGCTCTCGGGTGACGAGTGGCGGACGGGTGAGTAATGTCTGGGAAACTGCCTGATGGAGGGGGATAACTACTGGAAACGGTAGCTAATACCGCATAACGTCGCAAGACCAAAGAGGGGGACCTTCGGGCCTCTTGCCATCAGATGTGCCCAGATGGGATTAGCTAGTAGGTGGGGTAACGGCTCACCTAGGCGACGATCCCTAGCTGGTCTGAGAGGATGACCAGCCACACTGGAACTGAGACACGGTCCAGACTCCTACGGGAGGCAGCAGTGGGGAATATTGCACAATGGGCGCAAGCCTGATGCAGCCATGCCGCGTGTATGAAGAAGGCCTTCGGGTTGTAAAGTACTTTCAGCGAGGAGGAAGGCGGTGAGGTTAATAACCTCACCGATTGACGTTACTCGCAGAAGAAGCACCGGCTAACTCCGTGCCAGCAGCCGCGGTAATACGGAGGGTGCAAGCGTTAATCGGAATTACTGGGCGTAAAGCGCACGCAGGCGGTCTGTCAAGTCGGATGTGAAATCCCCGGGCTCAACCTGGGAACTGCATTCGAAACTGGCAGGCTAGAGTCTTGTAGAGGGGGGTAGAATTCCAGGTGTAGCGGTGAAATGCGTAGAGATCTGGAGGAATACCGGTGGCGAAGGCGGCCCCCTGGACAAAGACTGACGCTCAGGTGCGAAAGCGTGGGGAGCAAACAGGATTAGATACCCTGGTAGTCCACGCCGTAAACGATGTCGACTTGGAGGTTGTGCCCTTGAGGCGTGGCTTCCGGAGCTAACGCGTTAAGTCGACCGCCTGGGGAGTACGGCCGCAAGGTTAAAACTCAAATGAATTGACGGGGGCCCGCACAAGCGGTGGAGCATGTGGTTTAATTCGATGCAACGCGAAGAACCTTACCTACTCTTGACATCCAGAGAACTTTCCAGAGATGGATTGGTGCCTTCGGGAACTCTGAGACAGGTGCTGCATGGCTGTCGTCAGCTCGTGTTGTGAAATGTTGGGTTAAGTCCCGCAACGAGCGCA
>NZ_VCBB01000027.1:0-506 GCF_005843915.1 Enterobacter sp. MF024
TCGTCAGCTCGTGTTGTGAAATGTTGGGTTAAGTCCCGCAACGAGCGCAACCCTTATCCTTTGTTGCCAGCGGTTAGGCCGGGAACTCAAAGGAGACTGCCAGTGATAAACTGGAGGAAGGTGGGGATGACGTCAAGTCATCATGGCCCTTACGAGTAGGGCTACACACGTGCTACAATGGCGCATACAAAGAGAAGCGACCTCGCGAGAGCAAGCGGACCTCATAAAGTGCGTCGTAGTCCGGATTGGAGTCTGCAACTCGACTCCATGAAGTCGGAATCGCTAGTAATCGTAGATCAGAATGCTACGGTGAATACGTTCCCGGGCCTTGTACACACCGCCCGTCACACCATGGGAGTGGGTTGCAAAAGAAGTAGGTAGCTTAACCTTCGGGAGGGCGCTTACCACTTTGTGATTCATGACTGGGGTGAAGTCGTAACAAGGTAACCGTAGGGGAACCTGCGGTTGGATCACCTCCTTACCTTAAAGAACCTGCCTTTGTAGTG
>NZ_VCBB01000028.1:0-1566 GCF_005843915.1 Enterobacter sp. MF024
TCAGGGAGAACTCATCTCGGGGCAAGTTTCGTGCTTAGATGCTTTCAGCACTTATCTCTTCCGCATTTAGCTACCGGGCAGTGCCATTGGCATGACAACCCGAACACCAGTGATGCGTCCACTCCGGTCCTCTCGTACTAGGAGCAGCCCCCCTCAATTCTCCAGCGCCCACGGCAGATAGGGACCGAACTGTCTCACGACGTTCTAAACCCAGCTCGCGTACCACTTTAAATGGCGAACAGCCATACCCTTGGGACCTACTTCAGCCCCAGGATGTGATGAGCCGACATCGAGGTGCCAAACACCGCCGTCGATATGAACTCTTGGGCGGTATCAGCCTGTTATCCCCGGAGTACCTTTTATCCGTTGAGCGATGGCCCTTCCATACAGAACCACCGGATCACTATGACCTGCTTTCGCACCTGCTCGAGCCGTCACTCTCGCAGTCAAGCTAGCTTATGCCATTGCACTAACCTCCTGATGTCCGACCAGGATTAGCTAACCTTCGTGCTCCTCCGTTACTCTTTAGGAGGAGACCGCCCCAGTCAAACTACCCACCAGACACTGTCCGCAACCCGGATTACGGGTCCACGTTAGAACACCAGCCATTAAAGGGTGGTATTTCAAGGATGGCTCCACGCAGACTGGCGTCCACGCTTCAAAGCCTCCCACCTATCCTACACATCAAGGACCAGTGTTCAGTGTCAAGCTATAGTAAAGGTTCACGGGGTCTTTCCGTCTTGCCGCGGGTACACTGCATCTTCACAGCGATTTCAATTTCACTGAGTCTCGGGTGGAGACAGCCTGGCCATCATTACGCCATTCGTGCAGGTCGGAACTTACCCGACAAGGAATTTCGCTACCTTAGGACCGTTATAGTTACGGCCGCCGTTTACCGGGGCTTCGATCAAGAGCTTCTCCTTACGGATAACCCCATCAATTAACCTTCCGGCACCGGGCAGGCGTCACACCGTATACGTCCACTTTCGTGTTTGCACAGTGCTGTGTTTTTAATAAACAGTTGCAGCCAGCTGGTATCTTCGACTGATTTCAGCTCCACCCGCAGGGGCTTCACCTACATATCAGCGTGCCTTCTCCCGAAGTTACGGCACCATTTTGCCTAGTTCCTTCACCCGAGTTCTCTCAAGCGCCTTGGTATTCTCTACCTGACCACCTGTGTCGGTTTGGGGTACGATTTGATGTTACCTGATGCTTAGAGGCTTTTCCTGGAAGCAGGGCATTTGTTGCTTCAGCACCGTAGTGCCTCGTCATCACACCTCAGCGTTAAAAAGGTACCGGATTTACCTGGAACCTCCGCCTACATGCTTAAACCGGGACAACCGTCGCCCGGCCAACATAGCCTTCTCCGTCCCCCCTTCGCAGTAACACCGAGTACAGGAATATTAACCTGTTTCCCATCGACTACGCCTTTCGGCCTCGCCTTAGGGGTCGACTCACCCTGCCCCGATTAACGTTGGACAGGAACCCTTGGTCTTCCGGCGAGCGGGCTTTTCACCCGCTTTATCGTTACTTATGTCAGCATTCGCACTTCTGATACCTCCAGCA
>NZ_VCBB01000029.1:0-1306 GCF_005843915.1 Enterobacter sp. MF024
GTCGCTGCCGCAGCTTCGGTGCATGGTTTAGCCCCGTTACATCTTCCGCGCAGGCCGACTCGACCAGTGAGCTATTACGCTTTCTTTAAATGATGGCTGCTTCTAAGCCAACATCCTGGCTGTCTGTGCCTTCCCACATCGTTTCCCACTTAACCATGACTTTGGGACCTTAGCTGGCGGTCTGGGTTGTTTCCCTCTTCACGACGGACGTTAGCACCCGCCGTGTGTCTCCCGTGATAACATTCTCCGGTATTCGCAGTTTGCATCGGGTTGGTAAGCCGGGATGGCCCCCTAGCCGAAACAGTGCTCTACCCCCGGAGATGAATTCACGAGGCGCTACCTAAATAGCTTTCGGGGAGAACCAGCTATCTCCCGGTTTGATTGGCCTTTCACCCCCAGCCACAAGTCATCCGCTAATTTTTCAACATTAGTCGGTTCGGTCCTCCAGTTAGTGTTACCCAACCTTCAACCTGCCCATGGCTAGATCACCGGGTTTCGGGTCTATACCCTGCAACTTAACGCCCAGTTAAGACTCGGTTTCCCTTCGGCTCCCCTATACGGTTAACCTTGCTACAGAATATAAGTCGCTGACCCATTATACAAAAGGTACGCAGTCACACCACAAGGGTGCTCCCACTGCTTGTACGTACACGGTTTCAGGTTCTTTTTCACTCCCCTCGCCGGGGTTCTTTTCGCCTTTCCCTCACGGTACTGGTTCACTATCGGTCAGTCAGGAGTATTTAGCCTTGGAGGATGGTCCCCCCATATTCAGACAGGATACCACGTGTCCCGCCTTACTCTTCGAGTTCACAGCATGTGTGCTTTCATGTACGGGACTATCACCCTGTACCGTCGGACTTTCCAGACCGTTCCACTAACACACAAGCTGATTCAGACTCCGGGCTGCTCCCCGTTCGCTCGCCGCTACTGGGGGAATCTCGGTTGATTTCTTTTCCTCGGGGTACTTAGATGTTTCAGTTCCCCCGGTTCGCCTCGTTAACCTATGTATTCAGTTAACGATAGTGTGACGAATCACACTGGGTTTCCCCATTCGGACATCGCCGGGTCAAAGGTTCATATCACCTCGCCGGCGCTTTTCGCAGATTAGCACGTCCTTCATCGCCTCTGACTGCCAGGGCATCCACCGTGTACGCTTAGTCGCTTAACCTCACAACCCGAAGCTGTTTCACTTCGCGTTGTGAAAATTTGAGAGACTCGAACACACTTACCATCTGTTCCTGTTACGGAGAACAGACACAGTGTGTCGTTTCAATTTTCAGCTTGATCCAGATTTTTAAAGAGCAAA